>JAZBPW010000001.1:0-11575 GCA_036351795.1 Candidatus Zhuqueibacterota bacterium
CAAATATTAAAATTAAAAACGAAAAATGACAAAGTAAAATTCAAAATGAGCCTGTCATCATCTTCATGACGATTTCGATACCGATCGTCTGCAAAAACTGTCTTTGCGTTCTTGGCGTCTTTGCGGTTTCATTATTTGCGTGGTTTCGTTTTTTTATGGATTCCTCCCGCAGAGCGGGACGGGAATGACATCGGCGGACGTTCTTCCGTTTTCCCTTTCGCCCGTCTCCTTTTTTCTCTGTGTCCTTCGTGTCCTTTGTGGTTCAATTAATTCTTTGCGTCTTCGCGGTTATTGAAAATTCCGGACTAATTCATCCCCAGCGACACATAAAATGCCGTGCGGCTGACGCTTCTCTCTTGCAGCGTCTCGTACTCTCCCGTGCCGTACGCGAATCCGGCTCGCAGGAACATGTGCATCAGTATCTCCCACGACAGGTCGATGCCAACTGTGTTTTTGGTCTCTCTAAGTCCCCCCAGGAAGTCGACTGTCTCATCATCGCCGAAGCCGAAATGGCGATGCACATCACCACCGTAGTTGACGTCGGCGCTGTTGGCGCCATGACGCTGATGATGATAGCTGAAGCGGATATTCCATCTCATGGCGGGCTGATAATCCATCGTCAGCGCCAGCAGATCCGAGTTGGGTCCGATGTAATGTCCCATGGAGGTCGCGTAATGGGTATAGGCGATGTTGTTCTCATGAGAATAGAGATAGGGTTTCAGCCGGACGTATTCCAGCCGCAGGTCCACATTCGACATATTAAAGGGCGCTGTGATATACAGTCCGCCGAGAAAACCCAGCTTGTTCCCGTACCAGCCGCTCCCGAGCTTCGAGGTTGTGATATCGTCGATCAGCAGCTCGCCGTAGCACTTCACATTTTTCACGGGCAACAGGACGAGGTCCATTCCCATCATCATGTTATCCGGGCTGCCGAGATAGTGCTCCGCGCTTCTGAAAAACATAAGGGGATTCAGATAGGAGGGTTCGAAACTTCTGCCCCTGAAGATCACGCTTTCGGAGAGGCCGAGTTTCAGCCAGCGCCACGGCGCGATCTCCAGCCGGTGCGCTGCCATGTACTTCCGCTGCTGGAGCGAATCGCCACGGAACTCACGATAGTCGATGAGGTAGGCATAGAGGCTCGTGAACCGGATGTTCTTGTATCGCACATCCATTTTGAACTGATCGTATGTGGTCGCTGCATCGGACAGCATCAGGCTTCCGCTGTGTCCCGGTCCCCAGTCATTCTCGAACTTACCGTAAACCAGGTCCACGAACCCCAGACCAAGCTTGAGATACGCCTCTGTCTCATCGTAATAGATGAAATCCGGCGACGTGGCGCGCACGAATCCGCGGCCCGGCAGCGTGTAATTCCCAATGGCGTACGTCCGCGTTCCCCACTCCTTGTTGTCCCTGGCGTCCACGAAGAATCCCAGGCGATTCGCGATCTCGCCGTACATGCGCCCGCCATTGCTGAAGCGATGGACCTGCTCGGTCTCTTTCAGTGAATCGGTGCTGTTGTAATAACGCCGGTGACGCAGTACCGGGTCGATGTACACGCGGAACTGCTCCTCATCAATACTGTACAGATTGATGCCATTGGAATAGATGAAATCCGGAAGCATGTTCAGCTTGTCCATCAGCCCGTCGATCCGGGTCTCCTGATCCGGTGGCAGGTTCAGCTCATCCCGGAACTCGATGCAGAGATAGGCAAGCTGTTCCGCCTCGACCTTGTTGAGGCAGTTTCCCGTTTGCTGCGCCGCCACCACCTGATTCAGACATGCCGCCACATCGGCACGCGTCAACGGCTTCGTCGCGATCAGCGCATTGCGGAGGATCTGTTTCGTCTCCATGCGCTCGAGGTAATCGTAGACCCGGTGACCGAGCGGGACATAGGTGGATTGGGCGTGAAGCGGCGTATTCAGCATCATGAAAAAGATGATCAAAGAAAGAGATGTGTATAGTTTGATGTTCATGTTAAATAGTAACATTTGGGCCGCGTCCAATCATCAGTGAATGTCATTCTGAACCCGGCGCTTTTCCGTGTGAAGCCTGTCATGAGCGAAGTCGAAGGGAATCTTACCACAGAATATTTTGCTATTAGAAATTCTTGGTACTCTTTTCAACATCCCCCCTGTCCCCCCTTCGAAGGGGGGAACGTTCTTATTCTGTTTCTGTTTTTTCTCTTCTCTCTCAGCGTCCTCTGCGATCTGCTATATCAAAAAGCAAGCACTTTCTCGCTTTTTCAAATATTTTTTGAACTCTGTTCTTTCAAATACACTTGTTCTTGACGATCTGCTATTCGTGGTCCATCACTTACGATGGCCGACATGTTCGTTTTTCGTAGTCGAACAAAGGACGCCGCACACTCCGCCGACAATGTGATTTAACATTAGAACGCATGACCGCGGTCGTCCGACATTATCATAGAAAAGTATACTCAAAGAACAACAACAGCTAACAAACCCCAATTACATAGGGTGTTTCATCTAACAGACAACGTCTTAACCGGATCGCCAATGATCGGGCGACTGCTACAATGGCTTTCTTACCATTACTCCCTTTGGCCCGAATGCGATTGTACTTATCTCGCAACACGGGATCGTGACGGATCACTGTCCAGGCGCTTTCGACCAACGCACGACGAACATGGGAGTTACCTTCCCTGGTAATATGACCCAAACGGACATGCTCTCCAGAGGAATGTTGGCTCGGGGTAAGGCCAAGATAGCTGCTGAGTTGTTTTGATGATGAAAAACGTGTCACATCATGTAACTCTAATAAATAGGTCATCGCTGTTATGAGGCCAACTCCCTTGCATGACGTCAGACGTTTGAAATTAACCGCATATTTGTCACTGGTCGATAGTTTTCGTAGACGACGTGTTAACTCTGATATCTGGGAACGATAAAACTGATACTCTTTCAGATGCTGATCCAGGATATATCGAAAGTTGGCTTCTTCAAACTCAACTGACTCCAGCCAACGAAGATAAGCTTTTGTCCACTTTCTACCTTTATCCGCTGACCACGACACTCCCAGCAAATTCAACAGAGATTTGATCTGATTTTTCACACGGGTCAACTTCTTCTGTGAGCTATGACGATCTCGAATCAGCTGCCGATCCGCCTCAACCGATGACGGTGGAACATAAATTGACTTCAATAAACCGCCAGCAAAAAACATGGCCAGTTTCTCAGCGTCACGCTTATCAGTCTTCACTTTGCCATGATCACTTGGAATACGATTCGGTGGTGTGATCATGCAATAATAGCCCATTTTTTTTAACTGACGACATAAAGTGAAACCGGAAAAGCCAGCTTCATAGACAAATTGTACCGATCGAGCGCTGCCATAGAGTCGGCGAGTATGGTCGTAAAGGCTAAGAACATCTCCCGGGATACTCACCTTCTCGAGCAGCTGTCCATCACAGTAATAACAAATCACCCATCGCAGCTTATGAATGTCAATTCCACAAAAAACCATTTTGTTTTCAATAAATTTTTTGATACCTTCTAAGTACTTCATAACGCCTCCTTGACTGCGGTTAATAATGAATTTTATTTAATACCAATATAAGGTATTTGCAGCGAGGAGGCTATTGTTTTTTGAATATAGGAACTCCGCGGTTAAATACATTCTTCGCGTTCTTTGCGCCTTTGCGGTTTTTATATATTTTTCAGCAATGGTCAAAATGTGTTCATGGATTCCTCCCGCAAAGCGGGACGGGAATGACATCGGGGAACACCCTGAGCCAAGCCTGTCATGCCGAGCGGAGTCGAGGCAGGGCAGGCGGATTCCGATGCATCTTGTCCTGCGCCTGTCACAGTTCGACTCCGCTCACTGTGACAGACGGTGCAATCGTTTCCAGCACTGACTCCTTTTTTATCTTCGTGTCCTTTGTGACCTCTGTGGTTTAAAAAATTCTCAGATGTTTTCCAGAACATCCACGATCTTCGCGCTGGCATTGCCGTCGCCGTAGTGTGAATGCTGCTCATGAAGTGGCTCGAAGTGTTGCACAGCATCGATAATGCGCTCCTCCTCCGCGTCAACGAGCACATTCCATCCGTCTTCCACCGTTTCAACCCATTCGGTCTCCTCACGCATCGTGATACACGGCACCTTCAGGAAGTACGCCTCTTTCTGCACACCGCCGGAGTCCGTGAGGATCTTCGCCGCGTTTTTCTCCAGCGTGATCATGTCCAGATAGCTCACCGGCCCCATGAGCCGCACATTGCCCGCGGCGTTCAGCCGCTCCTCGAGACCGTACTCATTCAGGAATTTGCGCGTACGCGGATGCACCGGGAAGACGATGCGCTCGCCACATCGAATCAGAGCATTGGCAATGCGTTCGAGCCGCGTTCTGTGATCCGTATTATGCGCGCGGTGACAGGTGACGAGATGATAGGATTTGCTCGTCAAGCCGGCATCCTCGAGCACTCTTGATTTCGTTCGCGCGATCTCTTCGAATGTCAGGACGGCATCGTACATCACATCGCCCACGTTGTAAACACTATCCAGAATTCCTTCGTTTTCAAGGTTTTCCACAGCGGCCGCGGTCGGACAAAAAAGCACGTCCGACAATCTGTCCGCCACCACGCGGTTGATCTCCTCGGGCATGGTGCGAACGTAACTTCTGAGCCCGGCCTCCACGTGCGCCGTCCTGATGTGCATCTTCGCGGCAGCCAGCGCGCCGGCCAGAGTCGAATTCGTATCACCGTAGACAAGGGTGAGATCCGGCTCCAGCTTGCGCAAGACGATCTCGATTCCGATGAGCATATCCGCGGTCTGCCGGCCATGCGATGCCGATCCCACGCCCAGATTGATCTCCGGTTCGGGGATGTTCAATTCATCGAAAAAAACCTGGGACATCTCCGCGTCATAATGCTGACCCGTGTGCACCAGGATCTCTTCATGCCGCTCCCGTAGCGCCTTGCTCACAGGAGCGGCTTTGATGAACTGCGGTCTCGCGCCGACAATTGAAACGATCTTCATCGACGATTAGTCCCAGCCCTGATTCTTCAACAGCTGTTCGTCCGGGGTTTCTCTGAAGTATTTGGCCGGCACGCCCATATATGTTTTGCCAGCGGGCACATCACGCGTCACCACGGATCCGGCGGCAACCACAGCGTCCGCACCGATCTCGATGCCGGGCAGAATCACCGAACCGCCTCCGATCCGGCCGCCCTTGCGCACGGTCACGCCTTTGAAGTGCTTGAACCGTTCCTCGGTTCTGCCCAGATAATTGTCGTTGGTGGTGGTCACTTTCGGAGCGATGAAGCAATAATCCTCAATTTCCGAATACGCCGTGATATAGCAGCCTGTCTCGAGCTTGCATTTTTTACCGATCTTGCAGAGATTCTCCACCGTGGCGCCGCGTCCGACAATGGTATACTCCCCGATGGTCACCTTTTCCCTGATGGCCGCGGTGTCTGCGACCAGCACATGCTGTGAGATTTCGCAGCCCGCGTAGATCACCGCGTGCGCCCCGATGAGGCAGTCGCTCGCGATCTTCGCCGGCGGCGGCGCCTCGGCCTTGAATATGCTGCGCTTGGCCCGCATGGGCTGTTTTCCGATCACGGTGTGATCATCGATGCGGACATTGTCACCGATCTCCGAACCTTCCCGTATCACGACCAGATGACCGATCGTGCAATTCTTTCCAATAACGACATCCTTTTCTATGACAGATCCCTCTCCAATGGTCGTGTCTGTTCCGATTACCGCTGATTTGTCGATTGTGCTCATTCTTGTCCTCTTCTATGTTAGATTTTATATTCACACTTTTACAGGATTTCCGCCCATGCCGAGCGACTTCTGCGCCGCTGTCAATACGCGAACAACATTCAAACCGTCCCGCCCGTCGGATCTTGGCGGCGTGTTCGTCAGTACCGAATCCACAAATTTCTGGCATTCTATCTTCAATGGTTCCTGATTCTTGATGTACGGGATCGAGATACCACCGATCCGAAGCGACAGATACTCTCCATACTGGCTGTAATTTCCGGTGAAATTGACACCTTTGTCATAGATGCGTATCTTTTCCGATGACTCCATATCATCCACCACAACCATCTTCTTCGAGCCAACTACGGTCACCTTTCTGATCTTGTGCGGATCCAGCCAGCTGACATGCATATGCGCCATCTTTTTATCACCGAAATGAAGCGTGGCAAATACCACGTCCTCGATACCCTTCTGCAAAAATGATTTTCCCGTGCAAACGACATCCGTAGGCTCCTGATCGATCAGCATGAGGATCACCGAGATATCGTGCGGCGCGAAACTCCACAGCGAGTTCTCATTCTGGCGAACCACTCCGAGATTGACACGGGAGGTATAGACGTAATAGATATCGCCCAGCTCTCCGCTGTCCACCATCTCCTTCACCTTGACGAACGCGGGATGATACTCGAGTATATGTCCCACCATCAGGATCTTTTTCTTCTTTTCCGACAACTGAACCAGCTCTTCACTGTGCTGCAGATTCAGCGTCATCGGCTTTTCCACGAAAACATGCTTGTCGTTTTCCAGGAATTTTTTCGCGAAATCATAGTGCGTGTCCGCCTGCGTGGCGATGATCGCTGCATCGATGCTGTCATCACCAAGTACACCGTTCACGTCTTTTGTCACCTCCACGTCCGGATAATCCGCTTTCACGCGTTTCAGCACGTCATCACTGCCATCGCACACGGTTTTCACCGTCACCTGGGGGTGATTGTAAAAATTCCTCAGTAAGTTTTTGCCCCAATTTCCAACACCAACCTGTACAACATTGATCTTGTCACTCATTCTTGCTCCTTATTTTGTTTCTTCCAACATAGTACCTGCGCACGTCATGAATCGTCCGCGCGGGCACATGATTGCATTTGAATTATAGGTTTTTTGTTCAACTGAAACCCGGGCTATGACACGCTACGATCGCTTTCGCCATTTCTTCAACGTATCGCTGAACGTCGATTTTATTTCCGCTGCATCGCGCTTCAGCGTATCCTCCCACTCTTTCGCTCCCGGCTCTTTCTTCAATTTCGTGAATAGTTCAACCGCGAACGCCCAGAAAACACTTCCCAGAAACGTCAGAAACGCGGCGATCAGAACGATCAGTGTCCGCTTCGGCTTCGTCTTGAATTCAGGAGGAACAGCTTCGTCCAAAACTTCAACGGTGGGCGTGTCTTTGGCTTCCTGTATCTTGGCCTGATAGTATTGCTGATTGAGCAGCTCCCAGACGGTCTCCTGGATCTTCGCGTCGCGTATCAGTTTCGCGAGTTCCAACCCGACCTCCGGTACCTGAGAGAATGGTATGTAGAACTCCTCCTTCTCGGACAGTGACAGGCTGTCTCCGTACTGCAGATAGTTGTATTGTCTGGCGAGCTCTTCGATCTCTTTTTTCAACTGAATAATATATACATTATCCGCTTTCATCGTCTGCTGTGCGACACCGAGCTGTACCTCTTTGGCGATGATATTGCCCTTCACCTCTCCTGCCCTCTCGATAGCCGTCTTCGTCTGCTCCTCCAGCGCCACGGCTTTGTATTTTTCCTTGAATCTGGCGAGCGCGTCCGATGCTTCCTTCAGCTTGCTCTCGGTGATCTCCAGCTGGTCTTCGATGTAAATCCGGGACTTCTTGGCCCTGGAGGTATTCTTCTCCATGTTCACCCTGTCCAGCGCCGCGACGAAGGCATTGGCGACCTCTGCCGCAAGCCGCGGATGCGACAGTTCCACCCTGATATTCACCACACCCTCCTGCGTGGCGGCAATGGATACGGCTTTTTTCAGCTTTCTCCGGCCCCGCTCGAGGCTTTGCGTATTCAGAATGGTCAGCAGCGTCTCAGGTTCTTCATTGCCGTATTGATATTCACCTTGAAGCACGTCATCGAATACGGTTCTGCTTTTCAGTATTTGCACGAAGAGATCGGATGTGGACGTAAACTGCGTGAGTCCCAGCTGCCCCAGAGATGTCCCCATGAGTGTGGACAGGATGCCCGGCTCTTTGGACTCATCCGGCGGCAGCACCGATGTTCTGGCGGTGTACGACTTCGGAAGAATGAGACTGATCAGCGCCGCTGCCACAACCGCGATGCCAATATTGCGCAGAATCATCCAGCGCTTTTTCAGAAGCACGTTGAGGTAATCGAAAATATCTATTTCTTCAGAGTTTTGTTGCATGGCTCATTATTAATGATTATGTAAATATTCTTTCTTTTCATGAATCGCCAGCGAATGTCATCCTGAGGAAGTGTTTACACTGACGAAGGATCTCTACCACCATACGCTCCTCTTTTGCTACAGAAACACGGAGAACATAGAGAAAATCAAATATTAAAAATAAAAACGAAAAATTATATTGTAAAATTCAAAATCAGCCTGTCATCATCAACTGTCATTGCGAGGAGGTCATCCGCCAAATGGCGGATGAGTGACGAAGCAATCTCCTTAGTTTATGCCTGATCTAAATTTCGTTATATAAATCTTTCCATCGATAAAAAACGCGGCGCATAAATGCGCTGCACTCCAATGCATCTTTGCGTTCTTTGCGTCTTCGCGGTAATAACAACCTTAATGCGGTAACGCTAATTCACCGCCCTGTCCACAACCAGGTACACCGTGGCGACCTGTGCGGCAACGGCGATGGTCTGGCGGAATACTTCCCACCAGTCGCGATCCGGCTTCCGCGGCACCCATATGATGTCGCCGGGTTCGAATCGATCGACATCTTCATCATCCAGGATCTCACCCGTCACTTTGGTCACCTTGATCTTGCGAAGATGCGCGTCCCAGGATGCCCCGCCGGCTTTACCGAGGTAATACTTCAGCTTTTTTCCAGAGACATACATAATGCCACCGGGTCGGGATATCCGTCCGGTGACGTAGACCACATGTGGTCTTTTGGGAACCAAAATCACATCTCCGTCCTTCAGCAGGACGTCCTCGGAACGATCCTTCCTCACTGCCAGCTTGTAGAAATCCACGACCACCTGACCGATGTCCTGTGTATTCTCCTTCATCACGAGATACTGATATTCGCTCGATGTCATGTCTTCACGCGACATCTGTTTCAGTCGATCGTATTCCTTGTCGATGATGATGCGCGCGCTCTTTCTGACGAGTTTTGATTCGCGGACCAGCGCCTCATTCGTGAAGCCGCCGGCCTTTTCGAGTATCTCGCTCAGTTTTGTGCTGTCTTTCGTAATGGAGTAGGTCCCGGGAAACATCATCTCACCCTGAACTTCCACGGTCGGACCGACATTCCACTCCGGGATTTCCCGGATGAAGACGCGGTCATCCGCCTCGAGAACGGGATCGATGTCACCAGTTCCACCGACCATGAGCTGCTGCAGATCGACCTTGAGATATTGCGTCGGCTGCTTGGGATCGATCTTGGCAATCTCAGCCTCCAGCATGTAGGCATTCCGCTTCAGATTTCCAGACTTGAGGATGAGGTCGCTCAATTTGAGTTCCTCCTCCAGCGGATACGTACCCGGCCGCCGTACTTCACCATGAATATGTACGACCTTTTTTTCAATCTGATCCAGTTTGGAATAGATTCTGATCACGTCGTCATTTTTCAATATGGCGTTCGATGGATGTCCCGGTTCTTCGAGGATTTTCTCATAATCGATGTACATCACGCGGCGCTCGCCGCTCTGCTGCACGCGGCTCAGTTCAATCTCTTTCAAATACGCGTAATCAGTGAAACCTCCGGCAAGGATGATGATGTCTGAAAGTCTTTCATCCGCGCCCGGTTTGAGCTCGAAGGTCTTGTTCCTCTTCACCTCGCCATGGATCTGTACTCTACCCTCCATCAGAGGGACATAGATCCGGTCGCCCGATTCCAGAAAGGCGAAATCTTTGAAGTCCGGGTTCAGCAGAAAATCGTAAAAATCGACAGATGTCTTCTTCACCCCGTTCCGGATGAGCCGGACATCCCGCAATGACCCCTTCAGCGACGGACCACCAGCCATGCTCAGCGCATCGATCACCGTGTTCTGTGCGGTAAGGACGTACTTTCCCGGAACGCTCACCTCGCCGACCACGGATACCTGAACCGATTTTGGTTCGATCAACATCACATCGACGCGAAAATTATCATAGAATCTGGACAGTTTCCTGATGAGGAAAGACCGGAGTTCGGTCAGTTTCATACCATTGACGTTCAGAACTCCGACGGTGGGGATGTGGATTTTGCCCTCCACATTCACGATCACGGAAAAGTCTTCCTGTATCTTGCCTGACAGGAATATTCCGATCTTGTCACCCGGACCGAGATTGTAGCTCTCCGGATGGAAACTCGTGCTGAAGCCATATGTGCCCGGTTCACTCTTGAATAGATCGTGTCCAAAAAGCGCGGATACCGTGGCGATGACGGCTTTTTCGGGTTGAGGTGGTGATTCTTCCTGAGAATGAATCACAGCGGATTGCAACAGGATGAGGATTGTGATCAATCCCTTAATAGACAGATTTTTCATCATAACACAAATTTTATCAATGCGCAAGATCAATTTTTACAATATAATGAATATATCTCACTTAGTCAATAGAATTTCGTCGTCATTCAGCGACATCCGCCCGTGTCGCAATCACGATCTTTTCCAGGCCGCTCAGCTTTGCGACATCCATCACTTCGACCACCTCTCCATGGGATACCAGCCGGTCCGCCTTCAGCACAAGCGTCTTTTCCTGAAGTGAGGGAAGCAGCTCTTCAAACCTGTTTTTCAGCTGGTCGGATGTGATGGATTCTCCATTCAGATTCATGCCCTGATCGGCAAACATCTGCAGTACGAGTTTATCGATTTTCTCTGATTCGTGACTTTTGGTTTCAGGAAGTTCCAGTTTCATACCGGGCTGCTCCAGAAAGGTGGACGACACCATGAAAAAGATGAGTAGCAGAAAGAGAACGTCTATCAAAGACGTGATATTGATGATGACTTTTCTCTTTTGTTTTTCCAGTAACTTCATGCGGGGAAGATAGCAATTTTTGAGTAAATATGAAAGTCTTTTCTGTTAGACCTCATGAGTGGTGGTTTTGTTTCCAGGGTTCAATTATTTGATGAAAAAGCTGTCCGGCGTTGTCATTCTTCCCGCAGAGCGGGACCGCGAAGCGGGAGAAGAATCTCTACCACGCAAATAAGGAAACCGCGAAGACGCCAAGAACGCGAAGAATTATTTGAACCATCACAGAGTGCACAAAGGACACAGAGAGAAAAGGAGGCAGCAGACAGAGCCCTTGCCTGTCATTGCGGGCTTTTCACCGTTCGGTGAAACGCGTGGCAATCTCCTAGTCGAAAGCATCTATGATAAACAGTACTACATATACATAATGACAAAGGAAGAATTAGTAAATCGAATGAACACTGAGTGGAAAGATTTGTATGACGAGATTTAGATCAGGCATAAACTAAGGAGATTGCTTCGTCACTCATCCGCCATTTGGCGAGGAACGGCTCGCAATGACATCCGTTGGTGTCATTCCCGCATGCTTTTTGCGGGAATCCAGAGAGCGTTCATTGCGAAGATAATTTAACCGCGAAGACGCAAAGAGCACGAAGAATTATTTGAACCATCACAGAGTGCACAAAGG
>JAZBPW010000002.1:0-8826 GCA_036351795.1 Candidatus Zhuqueibacterota bacterium
CCGCATTTAATTGAGCAGCTGAAACAAGCTTATTTTTATTTTTCAAACCTTAGTAGAAAATGGTCACCCCTGAAAAACGACCTTATTACCTTATTCTGTTCATCCTGTTATCCTGTCTGATTTTTTAGGTTGACGCGCATGCGCTCTGCGGGAGGAATCCAGAAAGCATTTTTGACCAGGGTTTGAAATTAGCAGAACACCAGAAGCGCAGAGAATATTATTGACAGGATAACAGGATTGACAGGATAGTGCGCTAAGTACTGAAAAAAAGAACTTAGAATAAATAAATTCAGGAAGGTAACGGAAAATGGAGGAAATGAGAACGGAAATCTGACAACGAAAAAGCTGCCGGCGATGTCATTCTGAAAGAATCCCGCGTTTTTTGCGGGAGGAGTGAAGAATCTCTACCACAATTGAGAATTCATTCACAGTTATCAATTTTACTGCGCAAATTTACCGTGGCAGAGATCCTTCGACTTCTTTCAGGGCAGGCTTTTTCATCCCGCAGCGCGCATACGCGTCAACCTTATGATTCAATTGTATTCTGTCTAATGAAAAAAAAATAAAAACCGCTTGCATTTAAGAATAATTCTTACTTAATTATATATATGAATCACTCAACCCCGGCAAAACAGCTTGATCAATTTATTGAAATATGCAGGAGGAACAATCTGAAAATCACTCCGCAGCGTACGGCAATATATCAGGCTGCGGTTAACGCTGAAAATCATCCATCGGCAGATGATATCTTTCGGATCGTGAGTCGTGAATTCCCAAGTATCTCCTTCGACACGGTGAACCGGACTCTGCTCACCCTGACAAAAATCAGACTTCTCACGGTTGCTGAATCGTACAAGGGCGCCCGTCGATTCGACCCCAATGTCGAAGATCATCACCATATGCACTGTTTGAAGTGTGGTAAAATTGTCGATTTTACGAGCGACGAATTTAATAAGTTATTGGCTCCGGAACAATTGAAAAATAAATTTCCAAGAGTCTTTTCAAGTCGCGTCGTATTTAACGGGATTTGTGAGGATTGTGACAATAAGGGCTAAAAAAATTTATTTATTTAATAGTAATTAATCCTAAAACGTATAATTTATGAAAGGAGTATGTACTATGCATGGAAACAACAAGAAGCCGTCAATGAGCGGCACATCGAACCGGGATTGGTGGCCTAACCAGTTGAACCTCGATATTTTACATCAACATTCCTCTCTCTCCAATCCGATGGGCGAGGATTTCAACTACGCCGAAGAATTCAAGAGTCTCGATCTGGATGCCGTGAAGAAAGACCTTTACGCGTTGATGACTGACTCGCAGGAGTGGTGGCCGGCCGATTACGGTCACTATGGGGGACTCTTCATCCGGATGGCGTGGCACAGCGCGGGCACCTACCGCATGGGCGACGGCCGCGGCGGAGGGGGATCCGGCAACCAGCGTTTTGCGCCGCTGAACAGCTGGCCGGACAATGTAAATCTCGACAAGGCACGCCGGCTGCTCTGGCCGATCAAACAGAAATACGGCAGTAAAATCTCCTGGGCCGATCTCATGATCCTCGCCGGCAACTGCGCGTTGGAGTCTATGGGATTCAAGACATTCGGATTCGCCGGCGGCCGTGAAGACATCTGGGAGCCCGAGCAGGACGTTTACTGGGGAGCTGAAGAGGAATGGCTGGCGACGAGCGACAAACCAAAGAGTCGTTACAGCGGTGACCGCGAACTCGAAAATCCTCTGGCTGCTGTGCAGATGGGTCTGATCTACGTGAATCCGGAAGGTCCTGACGGCAAGCCGGATCCGGTCGCGTCCGGCCGTGACGTCCGCGAGACCTTCGCGCGCATGGCCATGAATGACGAAGAGACCGTCGCGCTGGTCGCCGGCGGGCACACATTCGGCAAGTGCCACGGCGCGGGTGATGCGGCGCATGTGGGTCCGGAGCCCGAAGCCGCTCCCATCGATGAACAGGGTCTGGGCTGGAAGAGCAGCTTTGGAAGCGGCAAGGGTGGCGATACCATCAGCAGCGGCATCGAAGGCGCGTGGAAGCCGAACCCGACCAAATGGGATATGGGTTATCTCAAGGTACTGTTCAAATACGAGTGGGAACTGCTCAAGAGCCCGGCAGGCGCGAATCAGTGGCTGGCAAAGGACGTGGACGAAGAGGACATGGTGGTCGACGCGCACGATCCGTCGAAGAAACACCGTCCGATGATGACCACGGCCGACCTCTCGCTGAGGTTCGATCCCATCTACGAGCCAATATCGCGGCGCTATCTGGAAAATCCGGAGGAGTTCGCGGACGCTTTCGCACGGGCGTGGTTCAAGCTGACGCACCGCGACATGGGTCCCCGGTCGCGCTATCTCGGACCGGAAGTGCCAGAAGAAGAGCTGATCTGGCAGGATCCGGTTCCCGCTGTCGATCACAAACTGATCGACGCGAAAGACGTTGCGGATCTTAAGACCAGGATTCTTGATTCCGGTCTGTCTGTTTCTCAACTTGTCTCCACCGCATGGGCCTCGGCATCCACATTCCGCGGCTCAGACAAACGGGGTGGGGCGAATGGTGCGCGTATTCGATTGGCGCCGCAGAAGGATTGGGACGTCAACCAGCCGGCACAACTGAAGGATGTGCTGAAGACGCTCGAGGGAATCCAGAAGGATTTCAATGGCGCGCAATCGGGCGGGAAGAAGGTGTCGCTAGCAGACCTGATCGTCCTGGGTGGCTGCGCGGGTGTTGAGCGCCGCGCGAAGAAGGCAGGCTACGATGTGACCGTACCCTTCACACCGGGACGCACGGACGCGTCGCCGGAGCAGACCGATGAGGCGTCATTCAGCGTGCTCGAACCGGTCGCAGACGGATTCCGCAACTACCTCAAGAAAAAGTACTCAATACCGGCAGAAGAGTTGCTGCTTGATAAGGCACAGCTCTTGACGCTGACCGCACCCGAAATGACGGCGCTCATCGGCGGCATGCGTGTCCTGAACGCCAACCATGGAGAGTCGCAACACGGAGTCTTCACCAAACGGCCGGAGACGCTCACCAACGATTTCTTCGTGAACCTGCTCGACATGAATACGGAGTGGAAAGCGACCTCGAAAGACAAAGATGTTTTCGAGGGGCGTGACCGCAGCACGGGTGACCTCAAGTGGACCGGCACGCGCGTCGATCTGGTCTTCGGTTCGAATTCCCGGCTGCGGGCGCTGGCGGAAGTCTATGGGTGCGAGGATTCCTCGGAGAAGTTCGTCAGTGACTTTGTGGCTGTATGGGACAAGGTGATGAACCTCGACCGCTTCGAACTCGATTGATCGAATGGAAAAATTGTGTAAACCACAGAACGCATAGAACACAGAGATAAATTGGAGCGCGGCGCATTCATGCGCTGCGCTTTTAATTACCACGAAATACACACATTTTTATTGACATTTATTGAAAAAACATTATATTACAGGTACGGTGGGATGCTTCCCGCGATTCCATCTGACATAAATCCATCCCACTTATTTATATCATCACTTTTTTAATAATGACCGGAAGCAGGTAACCCTTCCATTGCGGGATTTATGAGTTTCCGTCGAATACTCTTTAGGGCATAAAAAAGCGAAATGAGAAGATGAGTAAATTCGAGTTTCCAGTCGGGTATAAAAGTTTTCACAGAAAGCAGCTTTTTAATTTCCAGCTCAATCGATGGTATTCGCTAGGCTACGCGAGGTTAATCGATATGGAAGCGGCAGGAAAAAGCATTAAAACGTTTAATGATTGGAAACGCGAAATGCTCAACCTGGCTGAAAATGCTGTTTCTGAAAATCGCTTGATGAATGCCGCTTTTTATTATCGGGCCGCTGAATTTTATATAAAATCAAAATCTCCTGAAAAAGAGCATTTATACGATCGATTCATTGAACTTTTTAATGCGGCATTTGAGCATGAAACCATTGAAAAGTATGAGGTGCCGTATGAAGGGGCTTGTCTACATGCACTCAGAATTCCGCCGGCAAATGAGAAAAAAGGTACAATCCTCATCCACGGAGGATTTGATTCCTGGATTGAAGAATGGTATTCCATGATGAAATATTTTTCGAATCATGGATATGAAGTCATTGGATTTGAAGGCCCCGGGCAAGGTGCGGCGCTTCGGAAATTCGGATTACCTCTGACAATTGAATGGGAAAAACCAACAAAAGCTATTCTGGACTATTTCAAGCCGACGAATAATACACTGCTTGGCTTATCAATGGGGGGCTGGTTATGTTTGAGGGCAGCCGCATTCGAACCAAGAATTGATCGGGTGATTGCTTCAGGCCATGCTATTGACTATATGAAAAGCATGAATCGCATATTCAGACAAATTCATTTGTGGTGTTTCAGGCATTGCAAAGAGTTTATGAATCGCATGGCTGTATTGAAATTCGAAAAAAGAGAAGGCATGGCATCCTGGGTCGTGGATCATCTCAAGTACATCACAAAAAAAGAAAAACCTCTTGATGCCCTGGAGATATATTTGCAAATGAATGATAAAAATATTCATCCGGAACTGGTTAAACAGGATGTTCTCAATCTGGCAGGGAGAGAAGACCATTTTATTCCATTCAAAATGTATGATATGCAGATGAATGCTTTAAAAAATGCAAAATCGGTAACAGGCAGAGTATTTACAAGAGAAGAGCAGGCTCCTAATCATTGTCAAATCGGGAATATAGGTCTTGCACTCGATGTAATGGTCAAATGGATTGAAAACGTATCATAAAATAGCTAACTTCATCATCAACAATTATAAATTCAGGAATCGAATTCGACTCAACGTTCGGGAGATTTACAAAATCAGGAGGATTCATGGTAAAGCGAAAAGTCGTATTACCATTACTCGCCATGTTTTGGTTGCTTCAGGGAGCTTACAGTCAGACAGTAACCAGGATCGATATCACGCCATCTTCGACAACGATGCGGGTGGGTGAACAGCTTATCTTCACAGCCAGAGGCAAGGATGCATCGGGTAACGATGTGGCTATTCCTCGACCGCAATGGATAGAAAACGAATTCACTCTGCAAAATCTAACCACTACCTGCACCTTTACTGCTGCACGCACCGGCCATTTTACCCTGACCTGCAAGGACGCTACATCGGGAATTGAAGCGAGTGTCGGCATTTCCGTTATCGCGGCCTGCGGCGATACATCTGAAATTTATGAAACAACGGGCTCGCCGCCGCCCTTGACACGGGCTACTCTGGTGGCGCTAAACGGCAATTTTTATCTATTCGGCGGCAGCACCGAAAGCGGATCTGGCCATTCCGGGAAATTGACCAAACCATCAGGAGCTGTCCTTAACTCAACGTGGAGTCTGGACATAGCAGAAGCCAGATGGGAGGAAGAAGCGACCTACGATCCCCCGCCGGCACGGCAGAATCATGCGGCAGCAACTGATGGTGTTAATATGTATGTCTTTGGCGGCGAAAATGGAAGCGGAAGCTATCTGAACGATCTTTGGGCATATCATACTGATAACCAGACATGGACGCACATAATCATCGATCCTCCATTGGAAGGCGTTTCGGGAGCCTCTGCCTACATGCTTCCGGACGGGACAGTGATTATCTGTGGTGGATATATAATAAGAAATGGGGAAAAAGTTTCCAATTTTTATGTATGGAGAGTCAATACGGCAGCCGGGAGCTCATCGAGATACTTCACTTCGACATCTTCGCCGGTATGGTATCCACTGGGTGTAACGCCTGCTGGTGACCAGGGATATGAACTTTCGATGCTTGATAATAATTTTAACCAGGTTGGTACTTATAATAATGATACCGGCGAATGGATTTACCAGGACATGCCCGGACCTTCGCCGCAGCCGGGTCTTGAAAATGTTCAAACCATTCAAATGGGTAAAAGTGCGCTTGTCTCCGGAACAAGAAACGAGAATGGCGCGCAAACAGTTGAAAGCTGGGATTGTTCTTTCCTGAACCATTTCGCCGCTCAAATAACCATATTCGACCTTTTCAACGCCGCGGCTGCTATTTTAAAAGGAGATGGAGAATCTTTTAAAAAAGCATTTTCCATTCCGTTGCCTCAGCTCTATATTTTCGGCGGGGAGAAACTTGACGGCAGTTTGAGCGATGAAACCGTCATCTACACGCCGCCTTATGAGCGGGACCTTGCGAGCATTACCGTCACGCCAAATGAAGCGCAAATAGCAGTGAATGAAATCATTCGTTTTGCAGCCATCGGCCGCGATGCCGAAAATTTCCCCACTTCCGTCGATCCGGTTTGGTCATCAAGCGGCGGAAGCATCGATCAGTTGGGATATTTTACGGCGACGCAGACAGGAGATTTCATAGTCACCGCCACGGTGGATGGCAGCATGATTGAGGGCGCAGCGTGGGTGCATGTGGGTTCAGGGACGACTGTGGGGAAAAATAACATGGTTCCGCATGCCTTCATGCTTGGGCAGAATTATCCAAATCCATTTAATCCTGTCACCAATATAGATTATCAACTACCCGCGGACAGCGATATCACTTTACAGATCGTCGATATAAGAGGGATGGTCGTTTTGACTTTAATCAATGAAAGACAATCAGCAGGATATCATAAAATAAAATGGGATGGCAGAGATGCCAATGGCAACCCGGTTGCGGGAGGATTATATTTGTATCATTTGAAAGGTGATGGGTTTTCACAAACAAAAAAAATGATCCTCATCAAATGAGCGCCCAACCAAAGTTAACAGAAGCGGGGCTGTATCAAGAGTGGCATATTTGACTTAACCGCAAAGTACACAAAGATCACGAAGAAAAAACAGACAGGATAACCGGATAGAGCCGAAATCAGCCACATCTTCAATATGTGCTTTAAATTTTTGTGAAATACGCACATTATTATTGACATTTAATGAAAAAACATTATATTACAGGAACAGTGGGATGCTTCCAACGATTCCATCTGGCATACATTCATCCCACTTGTTTTTATCACTACTATTTTCATGTTTACCGGAAACAGGTAAACGCTCATTTACGGGATTTACGAGTTTCCGTCGAATTACTCGTTATAGTGTATCATCATATAGTTCATAAAGAAATATTGGAGAAGTAGCATGAGTAAGAATAAATTCTTGATTATTATTCTTATTTTCATGGTTTTTAAAGCTTATTCCCAGGAAATTGAAGATCAATTTCTATGGCTCGATGAGTCAAAAAGTGAAAAAGCGTTGGAATGGGTGAAAGAGAGGAATGAAGTTACGTTATCCATTCTAAAGAAACATCCATCTTTTGAGATGAATTACAAAAAGAGTCTTGAAATTCTCAATTCAAAAACGGGACTCGTCATTCCCCAAATTAAGGGTAAATATGTTTATAATTTTTGGGTGGATGATTATTACAAACGTGGGGTGTGGCGTAGAACAGAAATTGACAACTTCCTTCAGACATCACCTGCTTGGGAAATACTGTTGAATTTGGACAGTCTGTCTCTGGCAGAAGGTATGAATTGGGATTTTAACGAAGCAATATTTCTCTGTCCCAATTTTGATCGGTGCATGGTTGCTTTATCAAGAGGTGGAAGTGATGTATGTGAATATCGTGAATTTGATTTAGAGAGAAAGAAATTTGTTGATGATGGATTCACATTCTCTGGTGCGACTTCGCTGGATGGATTAGCTTGGAAACATCGGGACACGTTGTGGGTTTCAACAGATTTTGGTGAAGGCAGTTTGACAGAATCTGGATTTCCTCGTCAAATAAAAGCCTGGGCAAGAGGGAAACCATTGAGCGAAGCTAAAACCATGTTTGAAGGTGAAAAAAGTGATGTCAATTTACAATGGAGAATTCTTGATGAATTAAACAGGCAATACATTCGTATACAACGGTCTACTCCTGATAAGCCTTATCATTATGTAATTGAAAACAATAAAATTCTAAAGATAAATATTGATGCAGATTTAAACTTTACCAGCGTTCATCTGAAGAACCAGTTTCTATTTCGTGTGCTTTCAGATTGGAAAACTCGTAATAAAATTTACATGCACGATTCGTATGTCACGATGGATTACGATGAGCTATTTAATGCATCACCAAAGATAAGCATATTAGAAGATCGTTCAAAACTTACATCTGCTACTGTTACAAAGAATTATTTGTATACCACCAGATGTCTAAATGCTTCGAGTGAATTGAATAAATGTTATTTTGATGGTAATCGATGGATTAAAGAAAAAGTTGATACACCAACTAATTGTATAATTAAACTAATAGACGGTGATAGAAACTCAGACCGTTAT
The DNA here is from genome assembly GCA_036351795.1 of Candidatus Zhuqueibacterota bacterium. Taxonomy (GTDB): domain Bacteria; phylum Zhuqueibacterota; class Zhuqueibacteria; order Thermofontimicrobiales; family Thiofontviventaceae; genus JAZBPW01. The sequence continues at coordinate 8,273 of JAZBPW010000002.1, forward strand.
TTTTTTACTTATGAGAATTTTCTAATACCTAAAAGTCTGTATTTCGCTTCAGAAGAAGAACATGTGTTAAAGAAAATTCGAAGTATGCCTGAATGTTTCGACGGAACCAGATTTGAAGTAACACAATATGAAACCAAATCAAAAGATGGGACTGTTGTTCCATATTTTTTAATTTATCCACAAGATGCAACTTTCAACGGTAAAAACCCGACTTTACTCTATGGTTATGGAGGATTTGGCATTTCAATGGAGCCTTCATACAATCCTGTGGTTGGTCATGCGTGGCTGGAGCAAGGAGGCATCTATGCTGTGGCTATTATTCGGGGTGGAGGTGAATTTGGAGAACAATGGCACCGAGCGGCAATGAAAGAGAAGCGACAGCATTCCTTTAATGACTTCATCGCGATTGCAGAAGATTTAATTGACAGAAATATAACCTCTCCCAGATATCTTGGAATAATGGGTGAAAGTAATGGTGGGCTTTTAGTCGGCGCGGTTTTTACGCAAAGACCCGAATTATTTAACGCCGTGGTTTGCAAAATTCCTCTGTTGGA
>JAZBPW010000003.1:0-9026 GCA_036351795.1 Candidatus Zhuqueibacterota bacterium
GAGGGAGACGGGTCCGAACATTGATTCTTGAGCAGCAGTATGCCGGCGAGCATCAGGCGATCTGGGAAGGACGCGATGATGCGCAGCAATCAGTCAGTTCAGGCGTTTATCTATGCCAACTGCAGACAGGAAATCAGTTGCAAACGAAGAAGTTGATCCTGGTAAAATGAAAAAGTATATCATACCTTATCTCGTTTTTCTGTTCTTTGTCAATTGCATGGCCGGACGCGTAAAATCGAAAGGCATTGTAGATAAGGTACCTGAACAGGCGCAATCAAGATTATGGTACGAATTGCTTGGTCATGACTCTTCCTGGTTTGGCACGCAAGAAGCGCTCGATATCGCCCGGAATGTTCTCCTTTATCAGGAGGTTTCCGGTGGATGGCCTAAAAACATTGTGTTTTCTCAAAAGGTGAGTGCAGTCGAGGAAGAGAGATTAATGGCGAATACGCGATCACCTGAATCGACCATCGATAATGGGGCAACATATACACAGATCCGTTTTTTGGAAAAAGTATTCAACTCAACTCGGGATCCACGTTTTTCGGATGCTGCACTGAGAGGAATCGATTTTCTTCTGGAAGCGCAGTACGAAAATGGCGGTTGGCCTCAATATTATCCTTTGAGAAAAGGGTATTACTCGCGCATTACTTTCAATGATGATGCGATGGCCGGTGTGATGCGTTTGTTATTGGATCTGGTAACGAATGTGGCGGAATTTGGATTTGTGGATGAAGGCAGGCGTGAAGCGGCGGCGCATGCTATTGAAAAAGGGATTGATTGTATTTTGCGGTGCCAGATTGAAGTGGATGATACATTGACCGCATGGTGCGCGCAACATGATGAAACCACATACGAACCCGTTAAGGCCAGGAGTTATGAATTGCCTTCTCTGAGTGGCAGAGAGTCAGTTGGCATCGTTGGATTTTTGATGAGCATCCAAAATCCGGACAGTAATATCGTAGAAGCTGTTCAAAGCGCGGTCGCCTGGCTGGATCAGGTCAAAATATATAATGTCAGGGTCGTTCGAAATATGGATCCGGAGGACGGGGCAATTTTGGACAAATATATCGTTACAGATAGCACCGCTCCGCCCATGTGGGCACGGTTTTATGAGATCGGTACAAACCGGCCGTTTTTCTGTAATCGTGATGGCCGCATACACTATTCGTATTCTGAGCTCACACGTGAACGACGGAAAGGATACGCCTGGCTGGGATACTGGCCCCTGAGCCTTCTGGAGGAGAAATATCCTTCATGGAGAAAAAGATGGAATCCGGAATATGATGTACTGGAAAATTCGAAGTGAAGTGCCCGGGAAAATTGTCACTTTTTTGCATGCAATTCAGGGAGAACTTATTAAAGTGATTGGTACAAAGAGGATTGCTTTACTAATCATCATAATATTCGGGATACAAGGATGTATGTTGACACCATCTGACAAACAGTGGTCTGTCAGGATGGCGGATTCGGTCATCGCACGCAATCCTGAGCCCTGGATGATCGATTTTCGCAAGAAGCCCAAATGGGAGTATACGCAGGGATTGGTACTGAAAGCGATCTGGGGAGTCTGGGAAACGACAGGAGACAGCGTCTATTTCAAGTATGTGAAGGCATACTATGATCAGTTCGTGGATGATAATGGTGATATTATGCTTTACAAAATGGAAGACTATAATATCGATCGTATCAATCCTGGAAAACCATTGTTCCCGTTGTATGCTCAAACCGGTGAGGGTAAATACAGGAAAGCGATATTTAAACTCAGGGAACAGATGATGCTGCATCCGAGAACCAGCGAAGGCGGTTTCTGGCATAAGAAGAGATATCCACATCAAATGTGGGTGGATGGTTTATACATGGCATCCCCTTTTCTTGCTGAGTTTGCCGGCACATTCAATGAGCCCGGTCTGTACGATGAAGTCTGCCATCAACTCATTCTCATGGAGAAATATGCAAGAGATGCCAGTACAGGTCTGCTTTATCATGGATGGGATGAAAGTCGACAGCAGCGCTGGTCTGATCCTGAGACAGGTCTCTCCAGTCATTTCTGGGGACGCGGAATCGGTTGGTATGCCATGGCGCTGGTGGACGTACTCGAATTTTTGCCTCTGGATCATGAAAAGCGTTCAGACCTGCTCGCTATCCTGCAAAGACTGGCCGTCGCGATTGAGAAATATCAGGATGCCGACGCCGGCTTATGGTATCAGGTCGTGGATCAGGCCACACGTAAGGGGAACTATCTGGAATCGTCTGCATCTTCGATGTTCGCATATGCATTGATCAAGGCGGTTCGAAATAATTATGTAGACCAACGATATGCTCGCGTAGCGAAAAAGGCATATGCAGGCATACTGGCACAATTCATTGAAATCGACAAGGACGGACTCGTCAATATTCATAATGCATGCGCAGTTGCAGGATTGGGCGGAGATCCGTACCGCGATGGCTCTTATGAATATTATATCAATGAAGAAATCAGGAGTAATGATCCCAAAGCAGTCGGTCCGTTCATCCTGGCGAGCCTGCAATTCGAGGCCATGACTAGAGATGAAAAAGAGTGAAATTCTAACAACATGGTAAACGCCATATGAAAAGAAAACAATTTCAATTTATTATTGCAGTTCTTTGCGCCGCGGTATTTATTTTCGCCGGATGCAAAAGCAGCTACGAGAAAGAATCGGGGTGGCATCTACTTCCGGAAATATTATCTGAGATCAATCCTCCGACATTCCCGGACAAAAAATATGTGATTACAGAGTATGGCGCTGTCGGCGATGGACAAAGCGATTGTACGGAAGCGATAAAGAGTGCCATAGCGGCGTGTCATGACAATGGCGGAGGATCTGTCGTCATTCCGCGGGGCATCTGGTTAACCGGCGCGATCCATCTGAAAAGCAACGTCAATCTGCATGTTCAAAAGGATGGTGTATTGCTTTTCTCCCGTGACCTGAAACAATATCTGCCACTCGTCCATACCAGGTTTGAGGGCGTCGAATGTATGAACTATTCGCCATTTATTTACGCTTATGGTCAGGAAAATGTCGCGATCACCGGAGCGGGTGTGCTCGATGGTCAGGCAGATGACACGCTCTGGTGGCCATGGGCCGGAAAACGTAAATATGGTTGGTCAGAGGATATCCCGGATCAAAAGCGTGACAGGGATGCTTTATTTGAAATGGCTGAAAAAAATGTGCCTGTAGAAGAAAGAATCTATGGCAACGGACATTTTATACGAGTCAACTTTATACAGTTTTATAAATGTAAAAATGTGCTTGTCGATAGCATAACGATCAAACGTTCACCGATGTGGGAGATTCATCCTGTACTTTGTGAAAATGTCATTGTCCAAAATGTAGTTGTGATAAGCCATGGGCCGAATAATGATGGCTGTAACCCGGAATCATGCAGAAATGTATTGATAAAGAACTGTTATTTTGATACCGGCGATGACTGCATTGCGATCAAGTCAGGCAGAAACGAGGACGGCCGGAGGGTCAATGTGCCGAGTGAGAATATCGTCATCCAGGGATGCCGAATGAAGGATGGGCACGGTGGTGTGGTTATTGGAAGTGAAATATCCGGAGATGTAAGAAATGTTTACGCTGAAGATTGTGTGATGAACAGCCCTAATCTGGAGCGTGCGCTGAGGATTAAGACAAATTCCCGAAGAGGTGGTGTTGTAGAAAATATTTTCATGAGAAATGTCGAAGTGGGCGAAGTCAGCGATGCTGTTGTCAGAATCAACTTCAACTATGGTGAGGGTGATGTCGGTAAACACGCGCCGGTTGTGAGAAATATCGTCGTGCAAAACGTCACGAGTCAAAAAAGCGCCTATGCTCTTCGATTTGAGGGCTATAAAAGATCTCCGATTCGCAATGTACGCATCAAAGACTGCTCCTTTCAGGGCGTTGCAAAAGGAAACAGAATCAAGCATGTCGTCGGCCTGGAAATGAATAATGTGACCATTAATGATAAGCTTCAACATTCAAAGAAATAGAATGATATGTCGCAATCGGAGGTTAATCTGCATCAGCGTAATTCTGTACTATATGCTATCAATGCCTGCATCGATGAGGGGAGCTGATTTGGAATCTGCTATGTACCGAAACCCAATCATATTTTCAGATTATTCGGATCCCGATGTGATCCGTTTCGGCGATGATTTTTTCATGACATCTTCCAGTTTCAACTGCTTTCCCGCATTGCCCATTTTACATTCGAAAGATCTGGTACACTGGGAAATCATCAATCATGCCATCGACAGGTTTCCCGACGAAGATTTCGACAAGCCGCAGCATGGCAACGGGATATGGGCGCCCGCGTTTCGATATCATCATGGCGAATTTTATATTTTCTATGGTGATCCGGACCGGGGCATCTACATGGTGAAGACGCGTGATGTACGGTCCGACTGGGATCCGCCAGTACTGGTACACAAAGCCCTCGGCTGGATCGATCCCTGTCCTTTCTGGGATGATGACGGGAATGCGTATCTGGTCCACGCATTTGCGAAAAGCAGGGCCGGCATCAACAGCATTCTGCATATCAACAGGATGAGCATCGACGGAACGCGGCTTCTGGATGAGGGCGTTGAGGTTTTCGACGGGCATAAACACCATCCGACAATCGAGGGCCCGAAATTGTATAAACGCAATGGGTTTTATTATATTTTTGCGCCGGCAGGTGGTGTGACAACCGGCTGGCAAACCGTCCTGCGTTCGAAGCATGTATACGGTCCGTACGAAGACAAGGTGGTTTTGGACCAGGGGCGCACTGGTATCAATGGACCGCATCAGGGCGGTTATGTCGAACTTCGGAATGGTGATGGCTGGTTCATCCATTTTCAGGACAGGCTCTCTTACGGCAGAATTGTACATTTGCAGCCGGTAGTATGGATAGATGGGTGGCCGGTGATCGGTGTCGATAAAGATGGTGACGGTACCGGAGAACCGGTGATGATACACCGGTTACCGGATGTCGGTTCGATTTACCCCAAAACAGCCGTACAGACGTCAGATGATTTCAATTCAAGTGAAATGGGCCTGCAATGGCAATGGCACGCGAATTACCAGGAGAGCTGGTACTCTCTCAATGTGAACCCTGGAAGCTTGCGCCTCTATTCACAACCATTGCCTTCCAAAAATGCAAATCTATGGCGTGTACCTGGTTTGCTCCTTCAGAAATTCCCTGCCGAGCGATTCGAGGTGACTACAGAACTGTCTTTTCATGGTGCAGAGGCTGGTGACAGAGCCGGTCTGCTGATCATGGGAAGAGACTATTCCGCTCTCGTCGTTCAAAAAACGCCACAAGGCTTGCAGCTTCGGCTACTTTTTTGTCTCCATTCGGACGATGATACCGATGAATCTGTCATGGAAAAGATAGATATCGATGTCAATAAACTCTTCCTCAGAGTGATTGTGGGCATAGGTGCCTCCTGCTTCTTTTCCTACAGCTTCGACGGGAAGGAATTTGTAATGATTAACAAGCCCTTTCAAGCCTTGCCCGGAAAATGGATCGGAGCCAAGGCGGGATTGTTCGCATCATGCCCTGCTGATTCCAAATCGTGTGGATTTACAGATTTTAAGTTTTATGACTTCAAAATTCACGAGTAATAGCACTTACACAAAAAAACATTTGATTTTGTTAATTCATTTTCATAACTTCATTTAAAAGACAAAGCATTTTAGAGACTGAAATTGTTCGCTTCGATCTTTTCTATGTAGACGCTTTTTAGAACCCGGGAAATAGAACACATGACTGCGCTTGATGTTGCCATCACTGCCGCGCGTAGAGCCGGTATCATATTGCAGAACTCATATGGCCGTTTGCATGATTCGCAGATCGAGACCAAGGAAAGATTTGATTTCGTAACAGATGTGGATCGCGAATCAGAGTCAAGTATTGTGTCAGACATATCTTCTCATTTCCCGGATCATTCCATTTTGGCTGAAGAGGCCGCAAGTGTCAGCAAAAAGAATCCATATCGCTGGATTATTGATCCGCTGGATGGTACCAATAACTATGTGCATGCCTTTCCCTGTTTTTCAATTTCAATAGCCCTTGAATATCAATCAGATCTGATTCTGGGAGTGATCTATGATCCGCTACGTGATGAGCTCTTTCATGCGGAAAAGGGCAAGGGCGCGTTTCTGAATGGAGAACCGGTCAGCGTTTCCGATGAACGTGATCTCTCGCGGTGCCTGTTTGCCACCGGGTTTCCTTTCAAAAACAAAGATCTGTTGCAACCATATCTCGACACTTTTTCTGCCGTTTTCCAGCGGGTCAGCGGAATCCGGCGGGCCGGTTCCGCCGCGCTGGATATGGCATATGTCGCGTGTGGAAGGGTTGATTGCTTTTGGGAAATCAAATTGAGCACATGGGATATCGCCGCGGGGACGTTAATTCTGCAAGAGGCGGGTGGTAAGCTGAATGATGTTGCCGGCGGTAATGACTATTTATCTACGGGCAACATCGTTGCCTCAAACGGTCACATTCAGGAAGAAGTGCTGTCAATCACCAGAAAATCTTTTACCAGAAATCCATGAGCTATGAAAAGTTCAGCAGACAATAGTACGATAATGATCGTCGATGATGATGAAGACCTGCTCCAGACAATGAAGGCAATTCTGGAGCTGGAGGAATACAATGTTATAGTCATCAAGACTGCTGAAGAATGCATGGACGAACTGAATTCTAAAGAGATCGATCTTGTATTGCTCGATTTGAAACTCCCGGGAGTTGACGATTTTGATGTGCTCAATCAGATCAAGAATCAGCACCCCGGCAAGCAGGTCGTCATTATTACTGGATATGGCACATATGAATACGCTGTCACGGCAACGAAAATGGGCGCGTACGATTTTCTATCCAAACCTGTAGAGCCCGAGCGTTTGCTCGTCACAGTAAAAAACGCGCTCGAACAGAGATTGCTCATCAAAGAGAAGATCAGATCGCTGGAAGAGAATCGGATCAGGTATCGAATGGTGGGAGAGAGTCCGGCGCTGAAAAATATATATGAATTGATCGATCGTGTTGCAGACTCGAACTTGCGGGTGGTTATTCAGGGAGACAGCGGTACCGGAAAAGAGCTGGTTGCCAGGGCGATACATTTCAATAGCAGCAGATCGGGATTGCCCTTCCATAGCCTCAATTGTGCCGCCATTCCAGAGGATTTGATAGAGAGTGAACTCTTCGGCCATTTGAAAGGATCGTTCACAAACGCCTTTACTGACAAAAAGGGAGCCTTTGCGATCGCCGACAAGAGCACGCTTTTTCTTGACGAGATTGCAGACCTGAGTCTCAGAGCTCAGGCAAAGGTTCTCCGTGCCATCGAGACGGGTGAGATCCTGCCGCTTGGAGCTGAAAAAGCGATCAGTGTCGATGTGAGAATCATAACAGCAACCAATAAAAATCTGGAAGAAAAAATAGACAGTGGTGAGTTTCGCGAAGACCTTTATCACCGCATCAATGTCGTGAGAATATACATCCCTCCATTATGCGAGAGACCTGACGATATCAGTCCGATTGCGATGCATTTCATCAGACAGATATGCGAAGATAATAACGTGAAATTACGGCGGTTGACAGAAGAAGCGATATCGATTCTGAAATACCAGGCCTGGAAAGGGAATGCCCGGGAATTGAAGAATGTAATGGAAAGACTGATATTTCTGACTGACTCGGAACTGATCACCGGAAAATCTGTGCTGACGGTTTTGCATCTCCATGAATTTAATTACAGGCAATTTGCTGCCCTCGATTTGAAATCCGCAAGGGAGAATTTTGAAAGGCTTTTTATCACGGATAAATTGATATTTTATAGTTGGAATGTAGCAGCTACAGCCGAAGCCATTGGTGTCGAAAGAACACATCTATACAGAAAGATGAAGCATCTCAATATAAAAAAAGATAACACTGGCAAATTTACTCAATAATTGAGCGAAAATATACTTGACATTTATATATGAATTGATTATATTCGTACCAATCTGGTAAAGAAAATGAACGTAAACTATCCCGCATACGATTCTAATATGAATAACTGGTGGTTCTGGTGGTGGAATATATCAGGTGGGAGGAGTTCACTCATTTTCGAGCCGGTTTAGATCAGATGTAACAGAAAACAGTAAATTCAGCCCACTTTCCCGAGAAAGTGGGCTTTTTTTTTGGTGAAAATTGAGAGGAGCAGAAGCGTGAACCTGGATGATGGAAAGAAAATTAAGATCGGCGAATTACCCGATCTGAAAATTATGCCCATTGATAGCATTACATTTCATGAGGAGCCTGATGTGGAGAGATCATCTGCGCTCAGCATGTTCATTCAAAAGGAGGGAAAATTAAAGAATCCACCTGTTGTTGCGTACTATGACCATGGAGAGCATACGATCCTGCTCGATGGTGCCAACAGGATTACGGCATTGCATGGGCTCAACATCAAGGATGTCCTTGTACAGCGAGTGGATCTTTTTGATCCGGGTCTGTTGTTTCTACATTGGCATCATGCTGTGGAAAAATTCACCAGGGACGAATTCCTGCAGAAACTGTACAAGATCGACGGCATCGCGATCGAAAAGAAACAGGAAAAGGTGATCGACTGGCAGGATGAAACCCATCAACTGACACAGATACAATTCCATGATGAAAGCATATACAAGATCACTGCGGATGGAGATATCTACAAAAAAGTGGATCTCTTGAACGAGATCACCAATATCTATAAAGGTTCTGCCTATATGGATCGAGTGAGTTACACCAGTCTCGAGCATCTGAAAATGCATTACCCTCAATTTTGTGCCGTGATCTGCTTTAAAAAATTTTCAAAAGAGGAGTTGATACAAATCATCGAGCATGGCAAAAAGCTGCCCAGCGGTATCACCAGGATTATCTTGCCGAAACGAGCCCTGCGTCTCAACGTACCTCTTGATATATTACGATTCGAATCCCCGCTTGAAGAAAAAAATCACTGGCTGCAGGACAGAATCAAACTTCAAGTAAAGGATAAATCAATTCGATTTTATCACGAA
>JAZBPW010000004.1:0-22233 GCA_036351795.1 Candidatus Zhuqueibacterota bacterium
TGATAGATGATCAGGTAAAAGGCGCGATCGCTCTGGCGGATTTGATCCGCGAAGAATCGAAAGAAGCAATCACGAAACTGCAGGAAATGGGTATCCAACCAATGATGCTCACAGGTGACAACGAACAAGTTGCTAAATGGGTGGCGGATGAACTGGAATTGAGGGAGTACTTTGCCGAAGTCCTGCCGAAAGACAAGGCGGATAAGGTGAAAGAAGTGCAAAAACGTGGAATGACAGTCGCGATGACTGGTGACGGCGTGAATGACGCGCCCGCACTGGCGCAGGCGGACGTTGGCATCGCTATCGGCGCCGGAACGGATGTGGCTGTGGAGACGGCGGATATCATTCTTGTTCGCAACAATCCTCTGGACGCCGTCGCCATTCTTCATCTGTCGAAGGCAACATACAGGAAGATGCTTCAAAATCTGGGTTGGGCAACAGGCTATAATGCCATTGCGATACCTCTAGCGGCTGGTGTTTTATATAGTTACGGGATACTGCTCAGCCCGGCGGCGGGCGCGATTTTAATGTCGCTCAGTACAGTGATTGTCGCGATCAATGCCCGTTTTCTTAAAATATAATATATTAAGTTGTGGGATTGGCCGTGGGTTTTGGAGCGCAGAACCTGGTTCAGGATGTGATCAGTGGTTTCTTCATTCTGTTGGAAGATCAGATACGGGTTGGTGACGTCGTGCAAGTCGGCGGAAAAGGAGGACTGGTCGAAAAAATCAATTTGCGAATGACAATACTCAGAGATCTGGCAGGCAATGTTCATTATGTCCGGAACGGGATGATCGATATCGTGACGAACATGACCAAGGAATATTCCCGGTATGTCTTTGACATTGGCGTCGCTTACCGTGAGGATGTCGATGAGGTGATCCGTGTCATCAAACAGGTTGACGAAGATCTTCGTAATGATCCGGAATTCGGAAACGATATTATTGAACCGATGGAAATTCTCGGACTCGATCAATTTGCCGATTCGGCCATCATCATCAAGACGCGAACGACCACCAAACCGATCAAACAATGGGGTGTCGCCCGGGAATTCAATCGCAGACTCAAGAAACGGTTCGACGAAGAGGATATAGAGATTCCGTTTCCGCATGTGACGCTATACATGGGAAAGGACAAGCAGGATCAATCTCCTCCATTGAATGTGGATATTAAGAATTATGGACAAAAATGATATTTTTCAAATTGAAGATCGGAGTTTGTTATGATATCCGTTCACCGTATTTATCCGAAATCTTTGAAATATCTCAGTTCGCATTTACTGACGCTTGTAAGAGGGCGATTATGGCTTAAAGTGATGATCGGATTGATTGCCGGGATCGGGGTCGGTCTCGTCGTTGGCGAGCCTGTTAAACTGCTTGACAGTGAAAACGCGGCGCTATTCGGAGACTGGGCAGCATTGCCCGGTCAGATTTTCCTGACACTCATCCAAATGATCGTCGTGCCGCTCGTTTTCGCATCAGTGATACGCGGTCTGGCATCGAGCGAAGATATGGATCAATTGAAAAAACTCGGATCCCGGATTGTGATATATTTTCTGTTCACGACGACGATTGCAATTACTATCGGAGTTGGAATAGCAACTCTGATAAAACCGGGCAATTATGTGCAGGCATTAACTGACAGCATACTGGAGGAAGGGGCCGAAACAGTTGATGTGGACGTTGAAACCGCGCAATCCGCAGACGCTGGCAGCCTTCCTGAGGTCATCGTCGATATTCTTCCTGAAAATCCGCTGGTTTCAATGGTGGAAAAGGAGATGCTTCAGGTTGTATTGTTCGCCGTCATACTGGGACTGGCCTTGATTGTCATGGCACCGGAGCAGGCGAAAATCATTCTCGAGCTCCTCGGCGCTATTCAGGAGATATGCATGACCGTAGTGCGCTGGGCGATGCTATTGGCTCCCCTGGCCGTATTTGGACTGATGGCCCGGATTACAATAAAAATCGGTATCGATGCATTGCTGGGGATGGCTGCTTATGTCGGCACTGTTCTCCTGGGACTGTTCCTGCTGCTGGTTTTCTACGTCTTCATCATTACGCTGCTGGGCAGAAAAAATCCGTTCTCCTTTCTCAAAAAGATCCGCGATGTCCAGCTTCTGGCTTTTTCAACATCCAGTTCCGCCGCCGTTATGCCATTATCCATGGAAACGGCTGAAGAAAAGTTAGGGGTGCGGTCGTCCATTTCTCAGTTTTTAATACCGCTCGGCGCTACAATAAACATGGATGGAACTGCCCTGTATCAGGGCGCTGCAACTGTTTTTCTCGCCCAGGTATATGGCGTTGAGCTGGGAATGACGGCCCTGTTGCTCATTGTTGCTACATCGGTGGGGGCATCCATCGGATCTCCTGCGACTCCCGGGGTTGGAATTGTCATTCTGGCGACCGTTCTGAGGAGTGTGGGAATTCCCGCGTCCGGTGTCGCGCTGATCATCGGAGTCGATCGAATCCTGGATATGAGCCGAACCATGTTGAACGTAACGGGTGATCTGACAGCCTGCGTCGTCATGGACAGGATAGTCGGGGGCAAAAAATCAGCGATGGATGAAAGATTGACAGAGGCGGAAATCGATAAGCGTCGTCGCGAGACGCAGCAAGACGTGATGATTGATTGATAAATCAGCAGTGCACATTTAGTACACTGCTGCATTTGATTTTGTACAGGTGGATAATTTATAAATAAATATAAATTAATTAGTTATAATAATAACATATGATAGTGATTTACGGAACCTCCCAATGGAATCTTGTATTGTACTGTTTTTTCACAACCATGGGTCGTTAATTGCTCCCCGCGTACCATTTCTTCACATATTTTACAATTTGGCGTATTTAAACATTTTCCTCGATTTATTCAGCCGTGTAGCATATACTATAATTTATTGATAATAATATAGATAAATATATTTATTATAGCATGGCATAGTTGTTGCGATTGAGATGTATTGAACTATATCTGATTAATATTTCTTCTCGCCTATGTGTCCTGGTGGTAGAAATTATGAATTGTTAAAATTAATTGAAAGGGAGATATCATGTCCGAATATCATGAACCAGTTGAAGAATTAAGCGCAGAAGCACGAAATATTTCGAGAGCGCTGAATAGTTTGAAAGAAGAAATAGAGGCCATTGACTGGTATCACCAGCGGATAGATGTGACCGGGGATGAGCAATTGGGCAAGGTGCTGACGCATAACCGGGATGAAGAAATTGAACACGCATGCATGGCCCTTGAATGGCTTCGAAGAAACATGCCGGTCTGGGACGAACAACTCAGAACATATTTGTTCACCGAGGAAGAAATCAGTTCGATCGAGGAAGATGAAGGAAACGGATCCGGCTAACAGAATCCCGGATCAGATTCCGGCGATCCTGTAATTGGTAAAGTCAAATAATGTAAGGAGACAGAAGATGAAACCACGTGGGCCATTAATGATAGAGCATCGACTGATTGAGAAAATGATTGGAATCATAAGGGGTCAGATCGACTCAATTGAGGAAAGTCACAGGGTGGATCCTCTGTTGATTGATACTATCGTCGATTTTGTCAGGACTTATGCGGACCGAACGCACCATGGCAAAGAAGAAGATATTCTGTTCAAAAAATTGGATAATAAAAATTTGTCTGCGTCTGATAAAAGAATTATGGAAGAATTGATTGAAGAGCATAAATATGGCAGGGAGATCGTTGCCGAGCTTGTTGACGCGAATCTTCGATACGTTCAGGGCGATGAGGAATCTATCTCTGACATAATTTCAAAACTCAAAGCCCTCGCTGATTTTTACCCTGATCACATAAAAAAGGAAGATGATGTCTTTTTCCCGGATACTGAGAAATATTTTACAGAAGGTGAATTGAATCATATGCTCGATGATTTTTGGGAGTTTGACAGAAAGATGATCCATGAAAAATATCAAAATGTTGTCGATCAGACTTCAAAATTGGACGCATTACAATAATCTGATGTAAAGACATCGTTGAAAATAATATTGAAGCTGCGAACAAAGTGTATGAGAATGGAAAATTTACAACAATACATCAACTCGTTATAAAACTCAGTTAACTAATCCGGAGGATTAAATAATGAAAAAATTAAGTGATCACGTCCAGTCTGCCGATTGGAAATCAGAGAAACATGTTCCCGTCATCGAATGTCCTGGCGAAGTGAAAAAGGATGATGTCTTCGATGTGAAGGTAAGCTTGGGCAAGGAGGTCGCCCATCCCAATACCACGGAACATCATATCCGGTGGATAAAGCTATTCTTTTATCCCGAGGGAGAAAAATTTTCATTCGACGTCGGTTCATTTGAATTCAATGCTCACGGCGAATCCACAGAAGGCGCCAATGAAGGTCCGGTCTACACCAATCACAGCGTGACTGCATCCATGAAAATCAGCAAGCCCGGTACACTACACGCGTTATCCTACTGTAATATCCATGGCATGTGGGAATCATCAAAAGAAGTGAAAGTTGGCTAATTGAAAACCATCTGATGTTACAGGGGCTGTATCTAAAGTCTCTAATCAGGTTCGGACCACAAAATTCTTATGCAATATCCGATCGCTGAACATATATTGGATACAGCCCTTTGTTATCCGGGCATACGGTATTATTATACGGTACTCACACAAATTGGGCAACGACTTTGCTGGCAGCCATATGGGGAGCAGGCTCAGAAATGATGCCAATAACCGGCCGCAATTTCATCGGTCTCCAGTGGCAGGAAGGTCTCATTAAATTTGGCTTGATTTCACTGGCCATTGCAATGCTGATTGTGTCCGTGATAGTGCTCTGGGGGCTGAGAGGGGGCGTCTAGAAGAAATTGGTATTATATTCTGAATTTATCCCTTTCAAGTTCCTGCTTTGATTTGCCCGTGACAGGGTGTTAACTGTTTTCTCGTTTACAATATTCCTGTGACATCCGTTATAGAGGAGAACTCGATACCGGGAGAACAGGGCATGAATGACTTTGAAAAAAGAGAATATGGAGGCCCCTGCCCGGAGCAGGGCAAACACAGGTACTTTTTTAAGGTTTTTGCTTTGCAGCACAAGCTGGCATTGAAAGATGGTCTGAACCGGGATGATCTCCAATTGGCGCTGAAAGGGCATGTCCTCGACAGCGCAGATCTCATGGGAGAATATGTAAAAAAATAACGAGGATTTATCATGTATTCTGCAATATTGATTTTGCTTCTCGCTTTGGCGGGGATTTTATTTATATCCGGAATAATGAAGCGTAAAATAATTCGTGCATCTGTCGGAGCCGTCGTCGGTGTACTTACTGTTTTATTTTTCTGGTTTATGGGGTTTTGGGGGGAAGTGTTGTGGTTCGAATCGCTGGGGTATGGCGATCGATTCTGGACAGAAGTGTATGCAAAATTTCTGTTCATTGGTGCCGGCGCGATCACAGGGTGGATTACAGTTTTCCTGTTGACAAGTCTGCTTCCACAAGAGAAAAAGTATACTAAATTCGTCGCCAGAATCTTTGGCGTGTTAGTCGGTGCTGCAACGGGCTTTTCAAACTGGGAATTGATTTTGCGCTATGTAAACCGGGTTTCCGCAGGTGTGGCGGAGCCGATACTCGGCAGAGATGCCGGCTTTTACCTGTTTTCGCTCCCATTCTATGACATGCTTTATGATCTATTCGTCCTTTTATCACTGATCGGATTCATCGCCGCGTTTAGCGCAATTTTCATTCGACTGAGCAATCGAAAAATTGAATTTTCCGGACTTGAAGAAAAATCGAACGCGCGCGCAGTTCGGGCGATATTCATCAATGCCGCTGTATTCATATTCATTCTCGCGGCTGGTAAATATTTGGGACGTTTTCATCTCATGTACTCTCAATGGGGCGCTGTGACAGGTCCCGGATGGACAGATGTTCACATCCGCATGCCTGCCTATCTGGTAACCGTATTTCTCACCATTATTGCGGGGCTTTTGCTGATTATCCCGCCGATCAGAAACAGGTTTCGATCAATGTTAGGGCACAGCCGGAAATCACAACAGCAAAGACAGCCGTTGATCGTTCTGATTCTGGGAGTGATTATTTTTCTGACATGGTTTATTATCCTGACCGTGATCCCCGGCGTATTTCAGTGGTTGAGAGTCGAACCAAATGAAATTACACTGGAAAAACCCTACATATTGAAGAACATCGAGTTCACGCGCAATGGTTTTAATCTCGATGAGGTTGAGGAACGGGAATTTCCCGCGTCGGAGAAATTCACCCGACAAATGGTGGATGATAACAGAAATCTATTTTCGAATATACGTTTATGGGATTACCGTGCGCTGGACGCTGTCTACAAGCAATTCCAGGAGATAAGGTTGTATTATGAATTTGTCGATGTCGATATTGACAGATATACGATCGATGATACCTACCGTCAGGTTATGGTATCTGCGCGGGAACTTGAATTATCAAATCTGCCGTTGCAGAGCCAGACATTCGTCAATCAAAGATTCAAGTATACACATGGTTATGGCATCACATTGACAGCGGTGAGTGAATTCACAAAACAGGGGTTACCCAATCTGCTGATAAAGGACATCCCGCCCAAGAGTACCAACGCCAGTCTCGGGGTCGCACGTCCTGAAATCTATTATGGCGAGCTCACGAATTCACATGTGATTGTCAATTCCAGAGAAAAGGAGTTTGATTACCCGAGCGGAGAAGAAAACATCTACGTCCAGTACGAGGGGAATGGTGGTGTAGAGATATCCAATCTATGGCGCAAGTTTTTATTCGGATGGAAATTCGACGGTACGAAACTGTTTCTTTCCTCCTATCCGACCAGCGAGAGCCGAATCATGTTTCATAGAAATATAAGGGAGCGAATACAATTGGTGGCGCCTTTCCTGGAATATGATGATGATCCTTATATCGTTCTTGTTGATGGCAAACTCTACTGGATTATCGATGCCTATACAACGTCAGAATATTATCCTTATAGTGAGCCATTTTCATCCAGGGAGTACATCGAGTATAAGAAAGGTAACCGTCAAAGGATGCTCACCACCGATGTTGGCTACCGCCTGGACGGTATCAATTATATTCGAAATTCAGTGAAGGTGATTGTGGATGCGTATAACGGCAACATCGATTTTTATGTTTTCGATGAAAAGGACCCCATTATTCGTGTTTGGCAGGGGATATTTCCTTCGCTCTTCAAGAACAGAAACGACATGTCTGCCGAATTGATGGCGCATGTGCGTTATCCCGTCGATATGTTGCTGACGCAGGGTCTGGTCTACGCCAAGTACCATATGAGCGATCCGACCGTTTTTTACAATCAGGAAGACCTGTGGATCAGGGCGACGGAAAAATATTATGACCACGTTCAACCGGTCGAACCCTATTACATTATGTGGGAGTTGCCCGGTTCTGATGAGTCGGAATACTCGCTCATCCTGCCGTTCACGCCCAAGAACAGGCAGGTGATGATCGGATGGATCGCCGGTATGTGCGATGGCGAAAATTATGGTCGTTTCCTGGCTTACAAATTTCCAAAGGAAAAACGGATTCTCGGACCGCAACAGGTAGAGACCAAGATCGATCAGGACAGCTTTCTGTCGGGTCAGCTGAGTCTTTGGGATCAGCGCGGATCCAATGTGATTCGCGGCAATGTACTCGCCATACCAATAGATGAGACGCTGCTCTATGTGGAACCGATATATCTGCAGGCGGAAACTGCTGCCTATCCCGAACTCAGGCTGGTTGCGATCATGCATGGAGACAATCTCAGTTACGCGGAGACCTTTGATCAGGCATTGAAGGGTATTTTTGAAAATGGCGATCAGACCGCTCCGATGAAGCAGGCTGATGTTATGGCAGAAATTTCAATACATGAATTGATACAGAGGGCAAATGATGCATTTCAGGATTACGTCAATTATATCGGAGGAAAAAACTTCTCTGAGGCGGGTAACGCGTTGCAGACGCTGGAGGATGCCTTGCAGAAATTGTCTGACCAAAGCGGAGAAAGGTAATTACAAACGGCTTGAAACTTTCCGGCTTTTGGGACTACTTCGTTAATGAGCACCAGGATCGCATAAGAATGAAATTTTACGATAGCCGAAATGAAAAAGCCGGTAAACAGGAAGAAACATGTTTATCGACAGAAATCACTAATAAAGGATAAATTCAAAATGACAGACAATAAATTACCAGAAATTGTAACAGTACCTTGTTTTTCCGGTGCACCATGGGAGCTTGAACAGCTAAAAGCATTGCAACATCGTCCGTTAAGAACAATGCGTTTGCCGGAAGAACTGGACAACATAGAGAATTATGCAGATTTTGTGGCGAACCAGGTCAAAGATTTAAGTTCATACGTCCTGGTTGGCGACTCTTTCGGAGCAGTTGTGTCACTGGCTTATGCAACGCGACAACCAAAGGGATTAGAGGGCCTGGTTATGTCCGGTGGATTCGCAGCCAATCCAGTAACAAATCCTCTGTTGAAAGCTCGAATTAATGCAGCTCGTCTTCTACCTGGTCCTCTTTATCGAGCGATCACTTTGCGGTTTCATGCTTCCTCGCTCGCTTCGCCTCATGACGGAGATGGAGAAATCCCATGGTCGAAACAGAAAAGTCGAGATTTATTTGTTGAAAACACACCTTTTAAAAGCTATATCAGCCGTGCAAAGGCTGCATTTTCAGCCAATTATTTGGATCGGTTAAAAAATATCAATGTACCGACTTTGATTATCACACCATCTTATGACAAACTTATTGGAGAAAAAGCGGCGAAACAGATGTTGGATGGCATCCATGATTCTACAGAGATCATAATAGAAAATACCGGGCACATGTTTCGTTTTTCACATCCGGAAACTTACGCAGCAAAAATTGAAAAATTTCTCGAACAGAGAATAGACTGAAATTAAAAAGTTGATGAACGAATTAAAGGTAATTCTGATGATAGAATTTGAAAATGTCATTGAAATTGAAAAGCCTGTCAGAGAAGTGTTTGCATTCGTATCTAATTTCGAGAATGCTTCTAAATGGAATTATTATGTTCTTGAGGTGAAAAAGACGACAGAAGGTCCTGTCAAAGTGGGAACGACATTCTACCAAACCCGAAAGACTGATAACCAGTCATTTAAAATAGTTGAGTATGAACCTGAGAAAAAAGTTTCTATTCAAACGTTGCCGGATTCTAAACCATCATTTGAAATGAGATTTTCTTTTGAGCCTGTGAAAGAAGGAACAAGGTTAATAGATAATTGGAAGTTGGATTCAGGAAAGCCTGGTTTAATTGAAAAACTCGCAAAAATAATGGTGCAAAAAGCAGCAAAGGAGAATCTGAAGAAACTGAAGAAATTACTTGAAACTGGAAAAGTCGAATTGCAAGACGGAAGATTAAAACAGATATAGAAAAACAGTTTGCTCGTTAAGATAACTTTTAATTTTTGTTAATATTTGATAAAGTTGTTGTTTTTCGTTGCAACTGCCGTTGGGAAAGACTATAAAATTTATCAGGAAAGATCTTTTATGATTAAAATAAGATCCATCATTTTAGTACTTTTTGTATATTTAATTTGGACATCTACTACATTTTTATTCGAAGGACGTCTACATACTTTTCTCAGACCAGAGGCAGTGATTGATCGAGTTATTTATATACTGATGGCAAATTTTCTGATCGGAATCGTATTTTCAGTCATCGTTTTGAGATATCTAACTCATCAAAAACAGGTAATGCCCAAAAAAGCCGGATTCCGTGAATTTAGATATTCTCTAATCAGTGTTGTTGTCGGTTTTATTTTAGGTATTAGTATTTATTTTTTGCAGAATCCACCTTCCACGCACCCGGTTGTCATATTTAATGCTTATGTCCAGGTGTTAAGTGTTACAATCGCTGAAATAATGATTTGTTGGGCTGTTGTTGGAAGTGTTATTGAGTCGAGTTTTAGAAACTTAGGCAAAATTGTTTCGCTAATCGTCGCATTTATAATCACCAGCATTTTATTTGGCTTTTATCATTTTGCTCATAGCCCTCCTTTCAACAACCTGAATATGGTTTTGTTCTTATCATTCATTGGTTTGTTTACAGGATTATTCTTTTTTATCTCTCGTGACATATACGGGACTATTGTATTTCATAACTTTTTCGGCATAAAAGGGGTTATTCAAGCCCTAATTAAGGCTGATGCATTGTCCAGCTATAAGCAGATATCCCCTATTATTTTGATAACAGCGTTTATAGCAGTTTCTATTTTAATTTTAATGCATGTCATTTTTTTGTCATCAAAGAATGTGTCTATTGATGATATGGGTGTCTTGGATTGATGGAAATGGAACAGTAGCTGAGGGGGATTTTATATTTAATACAGGAAATTCATGAACAAATTTTGGTCATTAAAAACAGAAGAAATCCTGCAAAATTTCGATGTCTCTGTTGATGAGGGACTTTCCTGTCATACTGTAAAATCCAGTCAAAAGAAATACGGAAAAAATCGCCTTCGGGAGACAAAGTCCAGGAGTACACTGGCCATTCTTGTCGATCAGTTCGAAAGCCTGATCATGGTTCTTCTGGCAGTCGCCGCTCTGCTTTCCTTCATCTTTGGTGAGAATATGCAGGGCTTTGCAGTGATCGCGGTGATTCTGGTGACGGCGGCCATCGGCTTTTTCACCGAGATCAGGGCGGTGAGATCCATGCAGGCGCTGCGACAGATGAGCCGGGTGAGCGCTAACGTGCGGCGAGGTGGAGAGGCAATGCAGATTCCTGCCGTTGAGCTTGTACCCGGTGATATCGTCATACTCGATGGTGGTGACATCATCACGGCGGATATGCGAATTCTCGAAGCAAATAAACTGCAGGTTGATGAGTCGGCATTGACCGGCGAATCCGTGCCCGTGAGCAAATCAACAGAAGCACTGCCGGAAGATACGCCGGTGTCTGACAGAAAAAACAGTCTGTTCAAGGGTACTGCAGTGACGCGCGGCTCCGGAGAAGGAATCGTCGTCAGTACCGGAATGGATACGGAACTTGGAAAGATATCTGAACTCGTGGAGGAGTCAGAAGAAGAGATCACTCCAATCGAGAAAAGGCTCAACAGATTGGGGAATAAGCTGATCTGGTTGACCATTGGTATCGCTGCTGTCGTCTCGCTGATCGGTATTTCACAGGACAGGGACCTGTTTTTAATGATCGAAACGGGAATTGCGTTAGCCGTCGCGGCCATACCCGAAGGCTTGCCCATCGTCGCCACCATTGCCCTGGCACGGGGACTGTCGCGTATGGCGAAACGCAACGCGCTCATAAACAAACTGGGATCTGTGGAGACACTGGGCGCGACGAACATCATTTTCACGGATAAGACGGGAACGCTGACTGAAAATAAAATGCATGTCACGGAAATCGTGCTGAAGGATGCAAAAGTCCGTGTGAGTGGCGAAAAGTTCAGCATGGATAATGAAAATATAGATCCGGAAAGTCACAAGACCTTATCTGAAGCGCTTAAAATCGGAGTGCTTTGCAACAACGCGTCTTTATCCGATAGCAGTGATGAAGATATCGGCGATCCGCTTGAAACGGCACTGTTATCGGCAGGAGACAAGGCATCATTGAGCAGGAAGAATCTTCTCGAGCACATGCCCGAAGGGAGGGAGGAAGCCTTTGATCCTGACAACAAGATGATGGCGACTTTTCACCATCAAGACGATGAATTTTACGTCGCAGTCAAGGGGGCGCCTGAATCCGTCCTCGATGTCTGCGAAAATATCAGCACAAGCGACGGTATTGAAAATATGGATCAAACCGAGCGTGAACGCTGGATGGAAATAAACCAAAAAATGGCGGATAATGGATTACGCGTTCTCGCAGTGGCATGGCGAGTCGCGTCTTCGGCAGAAGAAAATCCATATCAGAATTTAAACTTTACGGGACTCATTGGATTGTTGGACCCGCCGAGGAAGGCGGTGAAAGAGGCGATAGCTGCCTGCCATGGTGCAGGTATCGAGGTTAAAATGGTCACAGGCGATCATCCGATAACGGCGCGAAAGGTGGCTTCTGCCGTGGAATTATCAAAAGAAGATAATGTACAGGTCATTTCGGGGGAGGATCTGAAAGATTTCGAAAAATTGACGGAAGACGAGAGACGTAAATTTCGAGAGGTGCCCATATTCGCCCGTGTGAGTCCGGAGCAGAAACTCGATCTCATATCGGTGCATCAGGAGAACGGTGCGATTGTGGCGATGACGGGCGATGGTGTGAACGACGCGCCGGCTTTGAAGAAGGCGGATATCGGGATCGCCATGGGGCGGAGAGGGACTCAGGTTGCCCGAGAAGCAGCGGATATGATACTGAAAGATGACGCCTTCTCATCGATCGTCACCGCTGTTGGGTATGGACGTGTCATTTTCAAAAATATCAGAAAGTTTGTTCTCTATCTCCTGTCGGGTAATGTCGGAGAAGTCATGGCTGTCGGACTGGCATCGCTGGTCGGTTTGCCATTGCCTTTGCGGCCGTTGCAGATCCTTTTTATCAATCTGCTCCTGGATGTGTTTCCCGCGATGGCGCTTGGTGTCGGTGAAGGAGATCCCAACGTCATGCAGCGTCATCCGCGCGATCCCGGAGAACCGGTCCTGGCTGGAAAACATTGGTGGTTGATATCCGGTTATGGTACGCTCATCGCGATGTGCATGATGGGAGCGCTGATCCTCGCGATGGATTGGTTGCATCTGTCAGCGGATGAAGCGGTCACAATTTCATTTCTGACTTTGGGATTCACGCGCCTGTGGCATGTTTTTAATATGCGTGAAGTGGATTCGAAACTGATTCGGAATGAAATCACCAAAAATCCTTTTGTCTGGGGAGCGATCCTGCTTTGCGCGACAATGCTGATAGCGGCGGTATATCTTCCCGGTTTGTCAGATATTCTCGGGACGCATCAGCCGGATGCCTCCGAATGGCGACTCATCGTCGGAATGAGTCTCATCCCTTTATTGATCGGACAGGGAGCGCAATTATTCATAAGACATTTCAAAACCTGATTTGTTTTCACAGCATAACATAAATAAAACCAGAGAGGTTAAATCATTATGTTTTTAGTGACCAGTGAAGATATTCGTACGTTAGCGGGAAAACATGAATCACCCTGTATTTCGATCTATATACCGACTCATCGGAAAGGCAGTGAGGTCGAACAGGATCCAATCCGGTTGAAAAATATGATCAAGGAAGCCGGCAGAATTCTCACTGAAAAAGGATTCAAAGAGCGTGAAATAATTGAGTTCATGAATCCGGCAGTCGAACTTCTGGGTGAAACCCATTTCTGGAATTACCAAAGCGACGGATTGACGATATTTCTGTCGCCGGAATATCATAAATTTTATCGTTTGCCGATCTCTTTCGATGAACGCACGGTAATCGGCGACAGGTTTCATATCAAACCCCTGATACCGCTGTTGAGCGACAATGTGCAATTTTACGCGCTGTCTTTGAATTTGAATGATGTCAAACTTTATCGTGGATCCGGTTACCAATTGGACGAGATCGAAAGCGGGGATATTCTTGACAGTATTGAGGAAGTACTGAAATTCGATGATCCGGAGAAACAGTTGCAGTTCCATACGGGGACAGGCGCGCGACAGGGGAAACGCGCTGCGATGTTCCATGGACAGGGCGTTGGCGGGAACGATAAAGTGAAAAAGAAAAACATTCTGCGATTTTTTCAGGCCGTTGACAAGGGGGTCAGATCAGAATTGGGGAGTGAGAATTATCCCCTGATCCTCGCCGGTCTGGATCATCTGAACTCACTATATAGAGAAGCAAATTCGTATCCGCATTTGTTGGACCGCTCTGTGGATATCAATCCGGCGGATTTGCCCGAAAAGGAATTGCATAAGAAAGTATGGGCTGAAATAGAACCATATTTTCAGAAGGATCAGGACGATGCTATTTCGCAGTACCATCAGTTGGCTAAAGGTAACAAGGCCTCGGATAACGTGAGAGAAATAGTCAAAGCCGCGCATCACGATCGCATAAAATATCTGTTTGTAGATCTTAAAAAAGAAATTTACGGTCAGTATTCTGCGGATCGTGACGAGGTGGAAATCCATGAAAAGAACCAGGGAGAAGACCTGACCAATGTGGCGACAATGGAGACGATTTTGCGTAATGGAAAAGTATACGCTCTGGAAAGCGAAGAAATGCCAGCCGACTCGCCGATGGCGGCAGTTTTTCGTTTTTAACCAGAAGAGAGGTTTACAAAAAGATGACGATAGCCGTAACTTTGAGGTGACATGATGAGAAAAATTCAGATACTTGTAATATCGCTGAGCATTTCTATATCACTTATGGGGGGCGCACGGGAATCATCCCAACCGGATGTGGGCGAGATCGTTGCGGAGATCGATGAACTCTATCGCAGTGAATCCAGTTACGCGGAACTCGAAATGGAAATCGTGACGCCGCATTGGAAGCGGACGCTGAAGATGAAGTCCTGGTCCAAAGGCATGGAAAAGACTTTCATCCGTATTCTCGCTCCTGCCAAAGAAAAAGGGGTCGCGACCCTGCGTATTGAAAACGAGATGTGGAATTACCTGCCAAAGACCAACAAAGTGATCAAGGTACCGCCCTCCATGATGATGAGCTCATGGATGGGGTCGGATTTTACCAACGATGATCTTGTCAGGGAGTTCACCTGGACAGAAGATTATAATTTCGAGCTGATCCGGCCTGAATATGCGAAAGAGGATTTATTGTACATAAAATTAATACCAAAGGAAGGTTTGCCCATTGTGTGGGGGAAAATCATCCTGGCAGCTCGAAAAAAAGACTATATTCCTGTCTGGGAAAAGTATTATGATGAAAAGGATAAATTAATGCGACTGATGAATTTCAAAGAAATAAAGACCTTCGACGGCAAAGAAATTCCCGCTGTCATGGAATTGATTCCTCAGAATGAGGAGGGTCACAAAACAGTGATAAGGTACAATGAACTGGAATTTAATGTTGATATTTCCGAAGATACATTCAGTTTACGGAATCTCAGGTCACGGAGGTAGGATGATCTTCAAAATCGCGGTCAGAAACACGATGCGGCAGAAACGCAGGACGATCCTCACCGCGCTGACGATGTTTGGTGGTTTTGTGCTCGCTTCTATTTCTGTTGGCTGGTCGGATGGTACGTACTCCTATATCATCGATATGTTCACACGAAATCAGTTGGGTCATATTCAGATTCACGGCGCGGGGTATCTCGATAAACCATCGATTTATAACACGATCGAAGATTATCGAGAAGTCGGAAAAGATATCACGAATATCAAAGGCGTTGACACGTGGACACCGAGATTGTTCGCCGCCGGTCTGGCATCTGTGGAAGAAAAGAGCGCCGCGGCGCAGATCAGGGGGATCGATCCGCAGAAAGAAAACAAGGCGACGCGATTCGACAAAAAAATAATTGAGGGGACAACGTTCGCTGACACCGCGTCGCATGACGCCGTGCTCGGCAGCGGCCTTGCCAAAGTTCTGAATGCGGAGCCGGGTGATACGGTTGTTATCGTTTCCCAGGCAGCCGATGGATCAATAGCAAATGACATGTACGACATCGTCGGCATTCTTGAGAGCGGAGATCAGATGAGCGACCGGATGTCGCTATATCTCCGCCTGAATGATGCGCAAGAGTTATTTGTACTCGGAGATCAGATTCATGAGATCGCCATTGTGATCGATAATCTCGATGAAGTTGATGATTTGACGGTTTCCATCGAAAAACAGCTGAATAATCCGGAGCTGGCTGTATCGCCGTGGCAGGAATTTGCCAGGGCATTCTATAATGCGATGAGAGCGGACGTACAGGGAATGTGGATCATGATTTTTGTGATTGTACTCATCGTCGCGATTGGCGTATTGAATACCGTGTTGATGTCGGTGCTGGAAAGGACAAAAGAGTACGGTGTGCAAAGAGCGATCGGTACACGCCCGAAACAGATATTCTGGCAGGTCATTTGGGAAGTCAATATCATTGCCTCAGTCAGCATTGTCATCGGCATCATATTGAGTGTGCTTGCCAACCATTGGTTGTCCATTCACGGCATCACATTGCCTCAATCCTTCACATATGGTGGTATCGAATTCAAATATATGTACGCTGAAGTGAGTGCGAGAAGTCTCTATATCCCAGCCATTACCGTTATCATCTCCGCGCTGCTCGTGAGCATTTTCCCGGCGCTGCGCGCCGCCCGGATTAAACCCGCAAAAGCAATGAGAATACATTAGAGGTATACATTATGCTGTGGACTTACGTTAAACTTGCCTGGCGCAATCTGTTTAGAAACAAGCGACGTTCACTGATCGCGGGGATCGCTATTGGCCTTGGACTGGCATCCCTGATATTTGTGGATGCAATGATTATCGGGATGCGGGATAATATGATCGCGTCCGCGACATCCTCATTTCTGGGTGAGGGGCAGATTCATCAGAAGGACTTTCGCACAACACAGTCGGTCGAAAATACGATACAGAATAAAGACTGGGTTGTTTCCAATTTAGAAGAAGAGAAGATCGTCGAACATTTTACGCGGCGAGTCATGAACATGGCGATGATCAATTCCGCTGCCAATATGAGTTCCATCAGCCTGGTTGGCATCGATCCTGAAACGGAGAAACCCCTGTCCCAGGTTGACGATGCCATTACAAAGGGTGCTTTTTTTGAGGAGAACAGAGAGCGAGACATTCTGATCGGAAGCAAGCTGGCGGAGATTCTGGAAGTTGACATGGGAGACCGGGTTGTCGTTACGGTATCCCAGGCGGAGACCGGTGACCTGTCTCAGGAGATGTTCCTCGTTTCAGGTATTTATCATTTCAACATGAAAGAAATGGACCGGGGAATGGCGTTCGTCCGGTTGCGCAAAGCGCAGGATATGTTCAACATTGGTGATGAAATCCATGAGATCGCCATCAATTTCACAAGCACCAAATACGGCAGAGAAGGGCACCTGCCGTTTTGGGATAAATATTCCAAATATAGTAACGAAGCGCTGGGTTGGACAAAATTAATGCCGCAATTAAAAGCGGCGCTGGACTTGTCATCTTTCAGCACTTATCTGACCGGTCTCATCCTCTTTGGTGTGGTTTCACTCGGTATCATCAATACGCTTTTCATGTCGCTTTACGAGCGAATGTTTGAATTCGGCGTACTGAGAGCCGTGGGAACGCGCCCTTTCGGCATCGCACGGCTTATTCTGCTCGAAGCCGGGGCGCTGGCAATCCTGAGCATTATCCTGGGCAACATCATCGGATTCGTGATTACGTATACCGTGTCAAAAGTTGGCATCGATTACACCGGAATCGAGTTTGCGGGCGTCACATTTCGGGAATTGCTCTATCCGGTACTGGAAGTGAGTCAGTTTATCTACTACCCCCTGTGGGTTTTTGTGTTAACCGTCGTCGTTGGAATATATCCCGCTGTATACGCGGCGAAAATTTCCCCTGCGGATGCGATGAGAAAAGTATTATAAAGGAGAAAATATGGAGTCGAATAGTAATCGCGATTTGATTGTAACGAAAGAACTGACTAAAATCTACTCGGATGATGGCGTGCCTGTGAAAGCCATCAAGAATGTTGATTTTAAAATAAATTCAGGAGAATTCACGGCGATTGTCGGCCCTTCGGGATCCGGCAAGACAACGCTGCTGAACATCATTTCGGGACTGGACACGCCGACTGAAGGGAAGGTGTGGTTGAGTGGAGAACACCTTTCGGATATGAGCGGAAATGCGTTATCCGATTTCCGGAGGGATCATATCGGCTTCATTTTTCAGGCTTATAACCTGATCCCCGTGCTGACGATCGAAGAAAATATTGAATACATCATGCTGCTCCAAGGTGTTTCCAAAGAGGAGCGTCACCAGCGGGTGGCGGAGATACTGAAAGACATTGGTCTTGAGGGATTTGAGGATCGAAAACCGACTCAGCTTTCCGGTGGTCAGCAGCAACGTGTCGCCGTGGCGCGCGCCATGGTGTCCCGACCCTCCCTGATATTGGCCGATGAACCGACCGCGAATCTCGATTCGAAGACGGGGACCGGGCTGCTGGACATGATGCGCGAACTGAATCAGAAGACTGGCATGACATTCATCTTTTCCACACATGATGATCTGGTGATCAATAAAGCCAGACGATTGGTAACGTTGCAGGATGGCGGGATTGTGAGTGATGAAACTCGAAAGAACGAAAATGAGTGATTCCATCGCCTGGAGCGATGGAATCACTGGTAAAATGAAAGGAATGATTTTAATGAACAAACGCATAATTATAATCGAAGGAATCATACAAGCATTTATCGGAATTGGCGCTGTTATTTATGGCTTATTAATTATTATTGATCCGAGCGGAGGCAGGGCGAATATGCCCCTGGAACTGCTTGCAGACTCACCATTTGCAAGTTATTTAATTCCCGGCGTGATACTTTTCTTAGTGAACGGGATCGGTCATGTCAGCAGTGCAGTCCTGAGTTTTACGATGAACAGATATGCAGGTCATACGGGCATTTTGTTCGGTCTGGCGCTGATTGTTTGGATAGTGGTTCAGGTATTGCTGATAGGATATGCAAATTTTTTGCAACCATTTTATCTCATCCTGGGTATATTTGAATTGATATTTGGTATTTCTATGTACAGACAGATAAGCGGGCTTCAATCGAATTACCGTTGATGTTTTTGCTGAACAACTCGATGCGTGAGTGATTCCATCGTCTGGAGCGATGGAATCACTGGTAGAATGACAGCTATATGCGAATTCATGCCTGGAATTGCTATCTATAGAGAATAGGCTGGATAAAAAGGGAGGGACACTGTGCAGCCAGGTATGATAAGGAGGCTATGGTGCAGATTGTAAAATATGTTATCGCCCTCGCGTGCTTTCTCCATCTTCCCATGTCAGCACGCACTCAGGTTAGCGTCGACGGTTACTACAAGAACTTCTCGGTCGTCCTGAGTCCGCCGGGTGTAGACGGATTCTCTGGTTCGATCCTGAATAATCCGGATATGGGGTGGGTCAATAATCGACTTCGCCTCGATCTGTTTTACGGAATCAATGACCGGTTGAGCGTCAATGTGGCATACGATGTGTCGCCCCGAATCCAGGACAGGGCACTCTTTGAGCAGGATGTTTTCCTGACCGGCATCGACCCCTTTCATTATCGATTCGATGACCTGGACTCGCGATTGTATCCGAAAAGCGAGTCGGATATCGGAACCTTTGCCGTATTTCAGAATCTGGACCGGGTGGTGTTGACGTTCAGGACAGATTTCGCCGATATCTATGCCGGACGCCAGGCCATCGCCTGGGGCAGCGCCCGCGTCATCAATCCGACGGATGTCATTGCTCCATTCACATTCGAAGAGCTGGACACCGAAGATCGAATCGGCGTCGATGCGATCAGAATGCGTATCCCCATCGGATTTATGGGGGAAATTGACCTGGGGTATGTCGCTGGCAAAAATTTCGAGTTCGAACAGAGCGCGCTGTATATGCGAACCAGGTTTTACGTAGAAAGTACCGATGTGTCCCTGATCTGCGCCGGGTTCAGGGGGAATATCCTGGCGGGTGTCGATCTCGCACGATCGATCGGCGGAGCGGGTGCCTGGCTGGAGAGCGCGCTCGTCTTCAACGATGCTTATGGTGAAGGCGAGTTCGATTCAGATTCTCACTTCTTCAGGACCACAATGGGCATGGATTACAGTTTCAGCGGCAGCACCTACGGTTTTGTTGAATACCACTTCAGCAGTGCGGGAACCAGTGAACCTGAAGACTATCTGCAAGTCTTCGATACCAATGCCGTTGCTGAAGGTGCCGTTTATCTGGTGGGGAGGCATTATCTCATACCTGGACTGACATATCAGATCACACCGCTGCTCACACTCACCGGACAGACGCTGCTGAATGTCGGCGATGGATCAATCTTCTTCGCGCCTCGGCTCGAATACAACATCGCGGAAAATGTCTATGTGTCCGGCGGCGCCTTCATCAGCTCCGGTGAGCGCCCGGAATTCACAATTGCACCAGGCCGCACGCCCGCACTCTCCTTCAGCACTGAATTCGGTGCTTATCCGGACATCTATTTTACCTCGTTCAGAATTTATTTTTAATTCGCTTGACATTGCGTTGAAAATGTGTATATTTTGCAAGCGAAATTATAGAATTGTTTTCGCTGAATCGTCTCGCATTGGATAAACAAAGAAGGACAGGAAGCAGGAGTCAGGAAACAGAAAAAAATAGTCGGCGATGTCAGCCTGAGCCCGGCGCTTTCCCGGGCGAAGCCTGTCCTGAGCGAAGTCGAAGGAGATCTGTACCACGAAAAATACCTGAACCACGAAAAACACGAAAAGCACGAATAAAAAGCAACAAACAAAAACGAACAATGAGAGACTGAAGCCAGCACTGTCATCGCGGGCGTTTCACCGAAACGTGAAACGCCTGGCGATCTCTGTGACTTATCGTACTCATATTGTAAATCCTGTTATCCTGTCAAAAAGAGCAATCTGAAAATAATTCATAATATTCCAAACGGAGCTTGCTGATGCGAAATATGAAAAGAAACATTACGCTCATCTGCGCAGTCGTCGTCATGCTTTGCGGGAGGAATCCAGGAAAAAAATGAAAACCGCGAAGACGCAAAGAGCGCGAAGTTTTTAATGAACCACGAAGTTCACGAAGAACACGAAGACATCTTGGAATGCAGCGCATTCATGCGCTGCGTTTTTCAACCGCCGAGATCGCAGACGCTGAGGCATGAAACAGGAAGAAACGGAGAACGGAAAAACGGAGAAAGGGACACAAGCTTTATGTCGTTGTCATTCTGAACGGATCCCGCCTTTTTTGCGGGAGTAGTGAAGAATCTCTACCACTAAATAGAACTGAACGAAAAACACGAAAAGCACGAATAAAAAGCAACGAACGAAACGAACAATGAGAGACTGAAGCCAGCACCGTCATCGCGGGCGTTTCACCGAAACGTGAAACGCCTGGCGATCTCTGTGACTGATTGTACTCATCTTGTAAATCCTGTTATCATGTCAAAAAGAAAAATCTGAAAATGATACATAATATTCCAAACGGAGCTTGCTGATGCTAAAAAAGAAACGAAACATAACGCTCATCTGCGCAGTCGTCATCATGCTGAGCTGCAGTAACCATGACGATGCTGATGTCAATCAAAAGTACGCGGCTCTGGCGAAGCAGGAGTCGCTGGAACCGATTCATCCGGGCGTGCCCGGCGTGCGGCCTTTCTGGAACAGGTACGCGAAGCGATTCATCCACGCGCCGTCGTTTCATTTCGAGGAGATGGAGGGAGTCAAACGGTACCAGTTTACGCTGACGTCCATGGAGGACAGCCAGAAAACCGTGTTCGAAGCGCCGATGCCATGGGCGCCGCTCTCGCCAATATGGGGTGATCTGGAAGACGGCCGCTATCATTTGACTGTGGATGCCATGGAGCGGACGTCAGATCGTGTGATCGAGACAGTGGGGGAGAGGGCGTTTTTGAAGAGCACACCCTTTGCCGGTGTGGCAACGCAGCCGGCATTTCCGTACAGAGAGAGCGGATACCGCAACCTGCACACCCTGCTTCATCAGCCGAAAATACAGCACTGGCTGACGCACGGGCGTCCGGATCCGTCCTACCCGCTCTGGTGCCATCCCACCAAGATCATGAGCGCGCTGGTGATCGGTATGATCCACTATGCCGAATTTTTCCCTGACGCCGACGACGCGGACCAGGCCGTGAAGGTCGCCAATATCGTGGTCGAATTTCTGATGTCCATGGCTGAGCCACACGGCAATCCGCTGGAATACTGGCCGCCGACATACTGGGACGGCGTTCCGAGAGGCGAGCATCCCTATTTCCACAATCAGATGATGACGAACTCGCCCGCCATCGGTGCCGAAATGTTGCTGGATCTGTACGATTTTTCGGGAGAGAAGCGATGGTTCGAGGCGGCGAAGCGCATTGCCGGCACCTATGTGAAGACGCAGCGTGCGCACGGCACCTGGCCGCAGCTGCTGAACACGGAGACCGGAGAGGCGGTGAAGAGACATCTGCTGGTGCCGACCATGGTGATCGAGCTGTTCGATCGATTCTATGAGCAGTACGGGGTGTCCGATTATCAGAAAGCGAGAGAGAGGGCTTTCAACTGGTGCATGGACAATCCTGTGGAAACATACAACTGGCAGGCGCAGTTCGAGGATACGCGTCCGCA
>JAZBPW010000005.1:0-28641 GCA_036351795.1 Candidatus Zhuqueibacterota bacterium
GATAACATAATCCCGGGGGAAAGTCAAGGGCTAAGTGCATCGACAAAAAAGCTGTCGCACACCCGCAAGGTGTACCACACCTGAAAATCGACGCTGTCATTCCCGTCCCGCTCTGCGGGAGGAATACAGTATGGGGGTACGTGTGACTTGCCAGGGTGTCGCACACCTGGGAAGTGTACGACACCTTTGCTGTCTCATTGCTTCCCGAAGCCGTACGTCTTGATATTGATATCCGGATCGTTCGTGACCACGAACCAGTTGACATACGCGCCCTTTTCACGACTGAAGAGACTCAGCGTATTTTTACCGGGCGTGACCACATACATATGCTGCTGATCCCGGCCTGTGTTGTACACCCAGCTTCGGCTCCAGCCTTCGTGTTTCGTATTCACGTAGTTCCAGTCGCACGGATCGTAGCCGTTCACCATGGTCCAGAAGGAGTCGTTGGACGGCGATCCGTTCACATCGATCTCGGCGAAAATGTATACATGATCCACACCATCTGGAACCGTGAATTCGTAATCAAGTCGATAGGCATCCTGAGGCTGCTCCCTCGAATCCATCAGCGCCTGAACCGCGCGTTCGCCATCATTTTGCACGACAGCCCAGCCGCTATTCGCGCCGGTGATGCTGTTTTCGGCCTGGATCTCGGCGATATACTGTCCCGCCTTGACAGTCAGCAGCACGGGAACGATGAGCGGATTGTTCACGCCGTTCTCGGCATTGAGTAAAATCTCCTCCCGGTAGTCCCCGCGGGGGAGGCTTGTCGCAGAAAAGTCCAGCGTCAGAAAATCTGAATCACTGCCATCTGCCGGAGAGATTCTCAGCCAGTCGCGTCCCCATTTGGTGCTCGCTGTCCAGTGCATGTCGCCGATGATGGCATTGTTCACCTGGATGCGTCGGGTTCCGGTTTGCTCCCCAGACAGTTCAGCCACAAAATGAATGGATGGTGGCTCTGGCGTGATCTCGGGCAACGAGTTATTGGAGATGAATGCGAACTCCGCTTCGCAGCTTTCTTCGTTTGTCATGAAGGCGATATAGCCGTCATATGCTTTGTCTTTCAGACCTGTGCGGTCGAGCGAAAGATTGATCACAGCGCGTTCGCCGTTGCTCAGTTCTCCGCTCGCAGGTTCGATGCGAAGCACATCTCCGGCGACGGAAAGTATTTCGGCGCGCCATTGCGCAGATTTGCCTCCATAGGCGCTCAGTGTAATCGTCCTGCGACGCGATTCCGATCCAAAATCAATGCGCATGGGGGATACATCGAGTTCGGTCTTGTCACGATTGAACGGGATGGCTCCGAGATCCGGCGGACTACCGTCGTAATCTGTCCCTTTCGCAGGATCACCGGCATCGATACACGGTGAATCCGATTTGAGACGAAAGTTATCGTTTCGCATACTGATGAATCCGGCGTCCGCACCGATGTCATCGCCGAATATATTGCCAGTGCCCAGATCGTATGGCTTGAACCGGCCGATGGATGTCGACCACTTCGAACCGACGAATGAGTAGTTCGTGACCTTCCTTGCCTCGGCCCAAACATCGTTCTGCACTTTTCTGTAATTCTCCGTGACAACGTTGTGGTAGAAATCTCCATACACAATTTTGTCGAACGGACCGAGAAGATCCTGAATCTCCAGCCCGAAGCCCTGATTTCTGGCAATGGTATTGTTGCGGACGACGGCCTCTGTGCCGCGCACCTCGATGGCAGCGGCGCAGTAGTTGGAGAAATTGTCGTAAAAAATGTTGTGCTCGATGAGCGGCGAGCTGCCGCTTACCTTTTTGGACTGCTCAAAGCCTTCGATGAAGAGCGCACCGGCCCATGAATCCACGTTATTTCGAATGATATTGTTCCGGATCTTCACGTCATTGTCGTATGCCAGCACCGCGGCGCCCTTTCCGTCGCCGCTGCCCCAGTCCCTGCCGTTTTGTATGATAAAACCGTCGATCACCACGTTGTGTTCGCACTCGAAACAGCGCCCGCGTCGTTGTGCATCGATGATGGTCGGATAGCTGTAAATACGGTTTCTCTCCTCCCGTTGCGTCTCATCACCCCGAAATCCACCATATAGATGCACACCTGAGGGAACGAGGATATCGTTCTCATAGTACATGCCCTGCGCAACCCATATTTCCACGATGCGTCCTCCGGCCCTGCCGGCATGGGCAATGGCTGATTTGAGCGAGCGAAACGCGTTCTTCCAGGAACTGCCGTTTTCAAGACCATCGGCATCGACGTCGACGTAAAGGATTCTGAACTTCGGGGCCACTTTCCGCGCCTTGAGAGAAAGTGTGAGGGGTCCGGATCCGGATGAGATCATTAGCGGTGCGCTATACTCACCCGGACTGATCTTGCTTCTATCGATGCTCACATTGAGGTAAGCCTCTTCGCCCACCTCGAGTACGCCGTGAAATGGATAGATCCGTTTCAGAATGGCGGGAAAACGCTGTTTTCCGATGGCCCATTTCAGGGGACTGCCGCCCTGATTGATGAGCACACATGTCATGTTGCGTGCATCCTCGCCGAAATCGATGACAGGGGAGAGGGCGTAGAGTTTTGCTTCGCCTGACACGACCATATGTACCGGTAGGCGCCGATGCACATTCTCAGCCGACAGAATCAGCCCAGAGTGATGTTGACCGCTCTGTAATCCATCTCTCGTCACGTGGACCGTGACCGTTTCACTCTCACCCGCTGGAAGTGTCCCCTCGGCCGGTGAGATTCCGCTGACCCATGAGTCCTGCGCGTCGGCTGACAGTCTCCATGATGTTGCCAACGTTCCGATATTGTCGATCTTTGCTATAATATCGCTTTTATCGCTTCCAAAATCCAGTGTCTCCGGCTCAACGTTCAGCATCACAGGCTGTTCTTCGAGCTGAATCACTTCGATGGCCGATAATTTCGTCTCATCCTTTTTTCTGATCAATTCGACATCGATGCTTCCGTCGGTCACCGGTGTATTCATCTCCGCTGTGCTGAATGTCAGAACGAGCGCGCTGTTTGCGCCTGCTGCTGCGACTATATCCAGGTTTTCATGAACGAGCTGCCCCTCCAGTTTGATATCCATCACACGGCGGCTCTTTTTTGTGTGATAGATCTCGGCGAAATGCAGGATAACACTGTAGTGACCATTTGGAACAGTCACCTTATAACCGTAGAGCTTATGGCATTCGGACTGATAGAGCCTCGGATCGTTTGTATTCGATATATGCGAGGTGGTTTCGTATTTTCCGCTGATGCCCAGATAGCCGTAACCGCGGCTCGCAGTGAAAATGTGATCCCGCAGCCATGTATTGCCGACGCGGTCGATGTACCTGCTGCCGCCGGCGTTTATCCGGATTTGGGTGTGGCTCTCCCCGAACAGTGAATTCACTGCCGGTATGAGCATGAATAGTATCAGAATGAAATAAAGACGCTTATTCATCGAATAGGCTCCGTTCTGTGATGGTCAGGCTATATATATACACGCATTCGACGCAAATGGAGAAAGTTATGAGCAGAATGTAATATTTAAAAGGGGTAAAAGAACGCCTCCCGAAGGATAAATAACTCCGGGAGGCTTATTGGTCAGCTCTCTTCTTTTTTCGGAAGCTTTGTGGGCAGATCATTTGCCCACTTGAATATGGTGTCGAATTTACTTTTGTTGACTTTATAGACCAGGTTGTCGTACTGCACCTGCATGTAATAGCCTTTGTCCTTCTCATACTCTTTTCCGAAGATGATATTCATTTTAGCATCATCCTCTTCGTTGATGAACACGATGTAATGAGAAGGTCTGTTGAATCTGTATTGTGATGATTTGTTCAGATCGGCCAGCGAGTTTCCCATCTGATCAACCACCTCCTGTGCATAGATACTGGTGACGTCCCGGAAGAAATTGTTGACCTCTTTCTGATCGAGCGTGATCTCTTTGTCACCCTTTACGTAGACCCACTCATATTCGACCGGTTTTGCTACAGCGGTAGTATCTTCGGCCGAGGTCTCCTCACTCTTCTTCTCGACCTTCCTGATCACCATCTCACGGCCGTTCGCCACCAGCGCCGCGAGATTCAATTTGTCCTTGTCCAGTTTGACCGCGTTGAGATCGATAAATGATTTTGCGTTGAATTTTGACAACGTATCGATCTCGCCGTGAACGCCGATGTTGGACAATATATTCTTGTCGACGCCGTAAATCTTTTCCTTGCCGGAAAAGCGGATGAAACCGGAATTATAGTCTTCACCCTTTTTCCCGACGATGAGATTTGCCAGCGGATTTTGAGCCTCATCCTTGAGGATCACATGAACACCCTGCTCATCCGAGATTTGAAACATATCCAGATGTTTCTCTTCGGAAGACCGCACTTTCCCTGTCATTTCCAGCAGATCGTCGATGATCCGGTCCACACTGTATGTGCGTACCTTGGCATTGTAAGTCGTTGGGATGCGCCATTGATCATCGGTTTTCACCAGTTCAAGTCGTGCCTCGCCGCCTGATGTCTGTTTATAGATTTCGATACCGGCGACATCCTCTTTTTCGAAACCGAAGAGGATCGTTTGCACCACATCATCGAAATTCACGGAATGCATTCTCGGTTTCGTCAAAAAGTAGATAATGAACAGCGCTAAAAAAACACCGCCAAGTATGTATAGATGTTTTTCCTTCATCAGTCCTTCCTCATTGTTTTATTCAATCTTGTTTTGTATCTCTGAAACCTGTGAAAATGAATCTGATAACCGGTCATTTCATTTTCCGTCGAATCGTGATATAGATACCGATCAAAATGAAAATGAGCGGCGGGAACCAGACCACAAACGCCTTGGAAACCCCCTTGCCAACCGAGCTGGTCTCTTTGATCCGGCGCGCCACGATATTTTTCGAGCGGATGTTGATGAGCTCGTCTCCAAGCGTCAGCGCGTCGACGCTGTTCATCAACAGCGCCTTGTGGCTCATCACAGATTTGATTACGTCATTTTTGAAAAGATTGCTGCCGCCGAATACGATCATCTTTGCGTGTTTGGCGTTGCCCTCGATCGGTTCTGCGCTCTCATCGATTGTGTCACCCTGCTCTGCACCCGGGTCAGCAGGCCACTCAGGAACGTCCTGATCCTTGTACACAGAGGAGAACGTCCCCTCGAGCAGAATGCCGAGCGGCTGGTTTTTGAGCATGTCCTCTTTGGCTGGTTCCGATGTGTCGACCGGCCGGTATCCGAAACTCTCGCGAGTCCAGCTGTTGCTGCTCGACGAGAACAGCGTGGTGACGTTCAGCGTATCCTTTTCCACGATCTCATCCATCACATTGATCTTGCTGCCGTACAGATAGAAGAGTTCCGTGATCTTGTTGGATATGGATATCTCATTGTTGATGTTTTCCGCATTCACCTTGATGATCACCGGTTTTGTCACCGGCTCATAGCGCTGTTCCTGTATCTGGAAAAATCCCATGTTCCGGGTTTGATAGACCGGCACCTGGATATACGCTGAACTTCTGTCCATGAAAACCTTGTCATCGATCTCGAATCCGTAATTCCTGATCATGGGGTTGATGTTCAGCCGCGCCGGCATGGCCTGCACATCGAAAGTGCCCGGCGTTCCACCGCGTGACGGCATGATCTGGAAGTTGTAGTTCTGCGCAGCCATGATGATATTGACGCCTTTGTGCAGCAGTCTGTCGATCTCGAATTTCTGCCGATCGTTCAAGGGCTGGTCGATGAAAACGATCATTGTCTGAATGTCATCGGGAATCGGATCATCTTTTTTGATATTGGTTCGCGTGACATCATAACCGGAGTTCTTCAGAAGCTGTTCGGCCTCGGTGTACATGTCAGGCGGCTGCTGCATCATTTGGCGCCTGTACTGCGGCGGGATCTCCGGCTGCGACGGATAGATCGCGATCTTGGGCCGCTTGTTGGATATCAGCTTGTAGATACGCGACATGATCTCGTATTCGAGGCTGCCGAAGAGTTCCGGCCGTACCTCCGGGATCACATCCTCTTTCCTGTCGAGATAGCTGAGCACCAGCGACGAGTAGATGCGTTTCACGGCGAATTCATCCCGTTCCGTGCTCTGAACGCCGAAGGGGATCACACCTTTTTCGAAAAGCCTTTCCGCAATCTTCTTCCGGCTGATGGTCTTTCTCGGTGTTTCTCCCAGCATGCTTGAATCATCAGAATCTTCGTCTGCTTCCTTCTGTTCCTCGTATGCCTCTCTCTCCTCCTCGGCCGACGGATCGAACACAGTGTAGTTAAGTCTGCCATTGGATGCCAGTTTGATCTCCTCGAGCTTGTCGATGACATCGCGCTCGAGATTCTTCCATTTCGTCGGCATTTTTTCCGAGGATGATACGTAATAGGTAACCTCAATCGGAGCATCCAGATCCGACAGGATCTTTTTCACCGAGGGCGATAGTTTGTAAACATTACCCGCGGTCAGGTCGAATCGCCCCGGATTGATATTGTCAAATACCATGTTGAGCAATATGACGATGCCGGTTAGCAGAACGGCACCGATGATAAATGTCTTTAAAAAATGTCTCTTCAAGTCTTTCATTGCTAGAATTTCCTCCCGTCTAAATATTTAATATTCAAAGTCAAAAATAGAGCTGAAAAGGAAAGGAAATAGACAATACTCTTTATATCGATAACGCCGCGCTCGATGTCGTTGAAATGACGCGTCACGCCGACGTAGCTGTACAGGAACTCCCCGAGTCCCGAGATCCAGCCGTCGATGACCATCGGTACATATCGCCAGCCGATGAGCGCGAGAAATCCACAGCTCAGACTCGTAATGATCAGCGATACGATTTGATCATCGAAAAAGGCTGAAATGAAAATACCGACAGCCAGAAAGAAGGCGCCGAGCAGGATCGCGCCGAAATAACCGCCGATGATCGGTCCGAAATCAGGCCTGCCGAGAAAGAGCAACAGGACAGGGATGGTGAGTGTACCGGCCAGAGCGATGAGATAGAATGCCAGTCCGGCCATATATTTACCAAGTACAACATGCTCCACCTTCATGGGTAGCGTCAACAGCAGCTCGATCGTACCCAGCTTTTTCTCTTCAGACCATAGCCGCATGGATATGGCCGGAATAAAAATCAAGGCCAGGGTGATCGGCAGTGTCGAGAAAAATTCACGCATATCGGCATTGCCGAAAAAGAAAAAGTGGAACATGTAAAGACCGCAGTTCAGCAGAATGAAGATGATGCTGAAGACATAGGCGATCGGTGAGTAGAAATACGCGTTGAACTCTCTTTTGAAAATGATTCCGATATCTTTCATTCCGCACCTCCTTCATCATTAGCCTGTTGCGTTCTTTCCGCGTCATTGCCTTTGGTCAGCAGGATGAAAGAGTCTTCCAGCGACAACTTTTCCTGATGAAACTCCACGATGTCCCAGCCGGACTCGCGGATTGTCGCGTTCAAATCGCTTGTGATATCTTTTCCGGGTTTGAAGAAAAGATGCGCTTGCACCACACCCCGTTTTTCAGTGTCGATGAATGCGACCTCATCGATGGAGGAGACCTTTTCCAACGTGTTTTCAAAGTCCTTCTTCGAGGTCTTGACGCTGAGGAATACGGAGCTCTTTTCCGTTACCTGGGCGCGCAACTCTTCGAACGTGCCGTCCGCGACAAGGCGTCCGCCGTTGATCACCATTATCTTATCCGAAATGGTAGCGACCTCCGGCAGAATGTGGGTGCTCAGGATGATGGTCTTCTCGTGTGCCAGATCTCTGATGAGTTTGCGAATACCCACGATCTGCAACGGATCGAGTCCCGATGTGGGTTCGTCCAGGATAAGGATCTCGGGATCATGGATCAGCGCCTGGGCAAGGCATGTTCGCTGTTTGAAACCCTTGGAAAGCACGCTGATCTTGCGTTTGAAGACGGGTTCGAGTCCGCAGGCATCGACCACCCAGTCCATTCTCTCTTTAAGATTTCCATTGAGATGCCGCGCCTCGCCGATGAACTCCAGATACTCTGATACGAGCATATCATAATACAGCGGAACGGTTTCGGGAAGATA
This sequence comes from Candidatus Zhuqueibacterota bacterium, assembly GCA_036351795.1. Lineage (GTDB taxonomy): Bacteria > Zhuqueibacterota > Zhuqueibacteria > Thermofontimicrobiales > Thiofontviventaceae > JAZBPW01. Next base: position 8,008 of record JAZBPW010000005.1, read on the forward strand.
ACCGATCATTTTGCGGACCTCGTTCGGTTGTTTCAACACATCGTAACCGCCGACGGTCGCGCTGCCCGATGTCGGCGCAACATATGTTGTGATGATCTTCATCGCTGTCGTCTTTCCCGCTCCGTTCGGGCCGACAAATCCGATGATCTCACCCTTTTTGATTGAACAGGTGACATCATCGAGGGCTTTCGTTTCTCCGTAATGCTTTGTTAAGTTTTTTAATTCGATCATAACAGACCCTCTTATTATGATTGATACATGGTGTGATTTATGTAAATAATACGCAATGAAAAAATGCCAGTTCCGCCATCCGGTGATGTTTTTTACGAAACAGTACAAATAGCGATCAAATCCTTGAATATACAAAATATGGTCGTTTAAATCAATAAAAAAAAGACTCGCCAATTGCTCATTATGGTTCAAATCCCCCGAATTCAGGTGATCAGAATCTGTCACGCGTGGATGCCGCATTTCAGGGCGCGTCACCCATTGTCCGGCAGAAAATTGCTTGATTTCATGCAAAAAAATGTTAAATTAGATAGTGTCTGAGTTCAGTCACACTGTCTCATCTATCGTTGAGCCTCGATTGCTGAGTGCATATTTCACAATCAACGATAATGATCCTGCATTCACATACACGTACACGTTCAAAGGAGGATATCATGACTGCATCCGTTTTTTGGGGTATTTTCGCGATCGGATTTGTTTTCGGCTATTTACTCTATTACGCCGTGCGTCATACCAAAGAGTTTTCCATCGATTTGTTGAGTATTGCCATCGGCGCTGTAGGCGGTGCCGCTGTGATCGGATTGCTCGGGAAAGTGGATGGATGGATCGGTCCGTACGGCATCGGACTCGGCGCCGGATTCTTATTCTATTTGATCATTTCGCTGGTCCTCATCGCCACAGGCTGGTATGACAAAGTCGCTGGTGTCAAAGTGCTGTCTCGCGCAATTCTCGGTGAACCCAAAGCGAAAAACTAAGCATCCTGAAACGAGAAAGGTAGAAATTGTGTTGAGAAATCTCCTTGTTGTCATCATGGCGCTGGCGTCAACGGTTTTATACGGCCAGAATGAATTGCCGATCAACGTCATCTTTCCCTCTGAAATAGATACAGTGAGTGGCGCCCGCGTGCGGATTGCGGGAAATACAACGCCTGGCGCTGTCGTGCGTATTAACGGCGAAAGGGTCAAGGTCTATGGTTCCGGTGCGTTTGTCGACAGACTGGAGTTGGAAGAGGAGTGGAATCGCATACGCATCGAGGCCAGTTACGGAAACAGCAGCAGCGAGAAGGAACTGATGGTGTATCGCATGCCGGCGATGCAGGAGACTCCTGAGAAGCCGACGCGGATAGAGGCCGAAACAGTGTATCCGAATGTGGATATGGTGCTGTTTTCAGGCGATTTGCTGAATGTCCGTTTCAAGGGAAGTCCGGGCGGGCGCGCTGTTTTCAGCATCAACAAGTTGTGCAAGAATGTCCCGATGACTGAGCTGGAAGTCGATGATGCCTATGGCTTTCGCGGTATATACAGCGGCATGGTGCGTTTGACAACGGATAAATTTGTCAGCGGACAGCAAGTCGAGATCGAACTTCGCGGAATTGATGGCGACAAGGAGAAATTCAAAACCGATGTCCGTGTGGAGGTGCGTACCGGCATCATTCCACTGGTAGGCGAGCTTGTCGAAGACGCCTATCTGAGGAATGGTATGCAAAGATGGAGTGTGGTCAATACGCTGCCAGCCGGCACACGACTCCAGTTAAGCGGCAAAATCGGCGATGTCTACAAGGTTCGTCTGTCAGCGGCATCCTACGGGTACGTTGCGGTAAAGGATGTGCGGCTCATGCCGGCCGGGACGCCGATACCGTCAACCACGACCAGCCTGCCCGTCATTCGATGCACCAGAGACTGGTTGAATCTTTCCATGCCCATCTCTACACCGGTTCCGTTTCTCATTGAACAGAGCATGGATCCGGCTTGGGTTGAATTGACTCTCTTCGGCGCTCATCTGACTTCACAATGGATCACATATCCATCGTCGGACACGGAGATCGAACGGATCTCATGGTCGCAACCCAGTGCGGATGTATTCAAACTGAAAGTGCATTTGAACCAGGAACAGCAGTGGGGACACCGCGTGAAGGTGACGGACAGAAAAATGGTCCTTCAAATAAGGCGAACACCGGCATTTGCGGGCCCGTCATACAGCCCGGTCAGGGGATTGACATTTGCACTGGATGCCGGCCATGGCGGAGAAGAGAAAGGTGCGGTCGGGGCGACAGGTCTCATGGAAAAGGATGTGAATCTGCAATATACCGAAAAACTGGCGAAACTTCTCGAGAATGCAGGCGCCAATGTGGTTCTCACCCGAACGGTCGATTCGACAATGACCTTAAAGGAGCGCGTGGACATTGCACGGGATGCGAATGCCCACATTTTCTGCTGGCTCCACAATAACTCGATTGGGAGTGGATCCAATCCAACGGCGGTGCGCGGCACAAGTACATACTTTACTGTGCCCCAGAACAAACAGCTATCAAGGAAAGTCTATGATCGGCTTCTCGAACTTGGCCTCGATCCATTCGGCTATGTGCAATCCACATACTACGTGACCAGGCAGACGGATATGCTCATCGTTCTCGTTGAGGGTCTGTTCTTGTCACATCCATTGGATGAGATGCTTCTCATGGAAGACCGCTTCCTGGACAGCCTGGCAAAGGCAGTCTTCCTCGGACTGGAGGATTTCTGCAGGGAACAGCGGGATAGATCAGCTCAATGAAAAGCTGTATGTAACAGTTCAATATCAATTTCGCATCATAAAGATATAAATAAGGAGACTATATATGGCAGGATTTGAAGGAGTCAAATGGGCGAGCGTACAGATGCAATACATGCTGGATGGGAAACGGTTTGATCTGCTTGAGGCTGATGCCAAAGTATATGCCGTCTCCCGGTCTCTGCACTACGGACTCTTTCTCGCGTTTGAGGGCATTCGGTTTTATTGTACAAAAAATGACGAAGGAGAGCTGGAACTCATATTCCTGAACTGGGATTTGAACCTGGAGCGATTTCAACGGGGTATCGCTTTCAATCTCTCCAAAGATCAACAGAGCCTGGTGCCGGATATCGATGAATTGCGGGATATTTTTGTATCCAGATACTTTTCCGATGAATCCATGAGAGGATTTCTGGAGGAGATGGCGGAATTGAATGCCCAGGGGTATTTGCGACCGTTCACAGTGGATGAAGAGCAGTCGATTGGTGTCACGTTCCCCAGAAAACCGGCTATCAGGGCAGTGGTCTGCCGCTACGACAGATACCTGGGCGAGCCCTTCTGCGGCGTTGTAATGCCCAACATGGTCAGAACAGTGGGCGTTAACGGCACGGGGTGCCTCAAGTTGGGAGTGAATTATTTGATGAGCGTCAAGGCTATCGATGCCGCAAAGAGCATATGTCCGGAGGCGGCGTCCGCCCTGTTCCTCGACGACAGGCCGGACAAGCCACTGGAAAGCCGGAAAATCACGGAATGGGATTCTTCATGCTGCCTTTTTGCCATGCGGGATGGCACTGTGATAAAGATCCCGGAGAGCTCACTCATACTGCCTTCCGTGACCATTCAGGGGATTGTGGCGATTCTCGGTGAAATGGATATTCCAGTCATGGAACAGGATATCTCGTATGGTGAATTGTTGAAACATGTAGATAATAGCGAGATCGTGGCGGTGTGCAGCATCGGCACTGCAGGCATATTGAACCGGTGCCAGAAACTCTTCCTGGTAGATAAGGATGATAATGTGGTTGCCACACATCATGCCGATGAGGACCATCCGCTCTACAATAAACTGGGAGAGGCGAGAAAATATTTTTGGGATATCTATCACGAAAAAGTGCGGATCCCCGCGGGAATGCGATTGGACAAATACACACTATAAAAGGCGGCGACTGATATGCGAAGAACGAAGATTGTATGCACCATGGGACCGGCAACGAAATCGAGGGAGACGCTCTACAGACTCATCGATGCGGGAATGGATATCGCGCGATTGAATTTTTCTCATGGCACTCATGAACAACATTTGACCACGATCCGGTCAATCCGGGACGTTGCCAAAGAGATGAACAGAACGGTTGCAATCTTGCTCGATCTGCAAGGTCCGAAATTGAGGACCGGATTGATCAGGGATGGATGTGTGGAATTGAAGAAGGGGGATCGAATATCGATCACGATTGAGGATGTTCCCGGGACGAAAGAACTGATATCCACATCGTATAAATATCTTGCCAAGGATGTGCGCCCCGGCGATGTTATACTGCTGGATGATGGCCTCATTCAGTTGCAAACCATCGATGTGGAAGATAATATCGTTCATTGCCGGATTGAGGAAGGGGGGATGCTATCGGATCACAAAGGCATCAATCTTCCCAATGTCGATATCAGTCAGCCTTCGCTGACGAGTAAGGACAGAAAAGATCTCGAGTTCGGCATAGAGCATGCGGTGGATTTCGTGGCACTGTCCTTTGTGCGAAGTGCCGCGGATGTGAGAGACCTCAAAGAGATACTGAAATCGAAAGAGAGCGACGCGATGGTAATTGCCAAGCTCGAAAAGCCTGAGGCAATAGAGGATCTGGACAACATCATCGATGAAACAGATGGCGTGATGGTAGCGCGTGGTGATCTGGGCGTCGAGGTTCCGCTGGAGAAAGTGCCGTCATTGCAGAAGCAAATCATACGCAAAGCGATGTGCCGGGGAGTCCCGGTGATTACAGCCACCCAGATGCTGGAATCCATGCGCGATCATGCGCGTCCCACGCGCGCCGAAGTATCTGATGTGGCAAATGCGATTTTTGACGGCACGGATGCCGTGATGCTTTCCGCGGAGACTGCCGTCGGCAATTATCCCATCGAAACCGTGACCATGATGCGTAATATCATCAGCGAAGCGGAAAAAGAATTCAGCACGTCTGCAGCAGAATGGGATCCCAATCCCGATGAGGCGGATTCCATATCCGATGCCATCAGCAAGTCAGCGTGTGAGGCCGCTGAGCAGCTGAATGCAAAAGCGATTGTCGCGTTTTCCAAGTCCGGATTTACGGCACGCATGGTCTCTAAATACCGGCCGGACACCTCTCTCATCGCTTTTACGCCTTCAGAAGTCGTGCAAAGGCAGTTGAATCTGTGTTGGGGTGTCAATCCGCTGACAATGGAATTTCTGGACAATACCGAAGACATCGTTATGCGAACCGAAGAAATACTGTTGTCCAATAATATCGTCCGGGAAGGGGATATCGTTGTCGTTCTCATGGGAGCGCCCATTTTCGTACACGGGACAACGAATCTCATGAAATTGCACGTCGTTGGAGAAGGGAAAAAAGGGAGTTGATATGAAATGGAAATACATCATACCTGTTCTGTTATGCGTGGTCTCATGCAGTGGAACAGCTCGGATGATCCCGGAACCCGTGGATGCGGGTAATCTGATACTCGGTGCCGTCATCTTGAATATCGATGGCTATCAGGATACTTTCCTGACGATTGAGGACGGGATTGAAGTCGCAATCGTTGGCCGCTATTTTGAAAACGGTGTTGAGAAGAGATTCGGACAGTGGACGAGGACGGATGAATACGGTTATTTCGTGATACCCAATATCCCTGATGGCGAGTATGCGCTCAAAGGGTTCATAGTGAATCAGATCGGACTGGGTGAACTTCGCATCGCCAATGAGCTGATCGACGTTAGGCGTAATTATTTCGAACTGAATGTCTACGACAGGATCAATCTGTCGGCGGAGATCTTCGATACCCGTTCCGTCAATCGCATTATCGATTTTAAATACAATGTATTTACCCTCTATGCAAATGAAATCGTGGAGCACAAGAGATTCGACGCTTTGCGCGATCTGAAGCTGACGACGGGCGGAGAAATCAGCAGTCCGCCTCTGCCGGTATGGTTTATCGAGAATTACCCCGAAAGCGGTTGGGTGGATTTTCTGAATATCTACTACTAAACACAGTTCTTGACCTGGCCAGGGCGAGCATCGGCATAATGATTATCTGATGAGAAGAATATGAACAGCCGCCAACGTTTTATCGAGACAATGAACTATGGCACACCGGACAGAGTGCCCTATTTTGAAGAGGGTATTCGAGCGGATGTCTACAGAGCCTGGCGTGGGCAGGGACTGACGGAAGATATTGAGAAATCCGGGCTTTTCCAGTCAGATGAACTCAACGAGATCGAGCTTGATCTCGATATGACATCAGTGATTGGCAGGTCACGTTTGTCGACAGGATTGAGCATAAGCCGTTATAATCCTGTAAACGCTGTGTTGCAGCATATACAGCGGAGAAGAGTCGCTGCTACCCTGAAGCGTTGTAACGGTGTGAGATTCCTTCGTGTGCATCGCGGATTTTTTCTCAATATGGGAGTGTACGACTGGACGAGATTCAGCGAAGTGATCACCGCGCTTTCGGAAGATCCTCAGAGCGTGTGCCGTCATATGATGGGGCGGGGAGAAGCGATCGCCGGATTTCTTAGAAACTTGCTGGCAAAGGTAGATATTGAGGCCGCGATATTCATTGAACCCATCGGCGGGAATGATGGTCCTCTGATGTCACCCAAAATGTATGAATCGTACGTGTTGAAGAGCTATGATCCTATCATTGATGTACTGAAGGGGAGCGGAGTCGCATCCATTATTTTCAGAACATACGCGAATTCGCGTGTATTGATTCCCGCGGCATTGAGACATGGGTTCAATTGTCTGTGGGCGTGCGAGACGAATGCTGCTGCCATGGATTATCCGGATTTAAGGCGCGAATTTGGTCGTGATCTGAGGCTCATCGGCGGCATCGATCTGGACGCGCTGAGAAGGGGCCAGGAGGCGATTGCCGCGGAGATCGATAAAGTATCGGCGCTTGTCTCTGATGGGGGGTACATCCCGCTCGTCGACGGGCGCGTGCGCAAGGACATCCGTCTTGAAAACTATCTGTTTTACAGGAAACAGCTTAAAGAGCTGATAAAATCTGGTACATAGGCATGCTTTTAATCCCTTGAGTCATACAATTATTTTAAAAATCGGCCTTTTAAAAATAACAGGAAAGGAGTCTTCCATGCGAACGCATACTGCATTGATCCTCATCGTTCTGTTGATCCTGGGGTGTTCATCAAACGTCAAGTTCATTCCAAAGGATGAGTCCTATGTTGCGGTAGAGAAAACCGGCAACGCGAAGATCGTGTTCAAACAGGGACGCATCCAGCGACCACACGAAGTGATCGGCATCATCGAGGCGAATCTGGGGAGGGATGCCAGAAAGGTGGATCTCAACAAACTCATGATGGAGAAAGCCCGTGAGGTCGGCGCCGATGGTATTATGCTGGTGGAATACGACATCGACAGAGATGTGTATATGGAACGGCATCACACAGTTGTCGGCAGAGGTCCCTGGCGTCGCCATGTCGTGAGATCCCGGCCCAGGAGCAGCGTGGAGAAGACGGCTGCGGGCGTTGCCGTGGTTTTCAGATAGCTCGATGCTGCGATTGAAAAACTTCCATGAAGTGGTTTAAAAAAAAGTTCTGACAGAGCGATTTATAAGGAACAATCACAGTCTCTCCATCGTGTAAATCGGTTATTTACTGATATATGCTTCTTAAGGAGAGATTTAATGAAAATTGGTTTCACTTCGGTAGATCTTCAGGAAGGCAAAATAAAATTCTTTGATAAACATTTGCAGGCGCTGCAGTCGAAGGATAATCCGAAAAAGGTGACGCCCTATTTCGCCGAATTTGTAAGAGATGGTTTTACGAATGCGGACGCGATCGTCGTGCCTGAATCGAATATTCTCGACCTTCTGATATATGATCTGGAAAAAATCGAGACGTTACTGGCTCGGACGGAAGACGCGGATGAACGGGCGCTTTACCTCAAATGTCTGGATCACCTGGAAAGAGAGATCCCTTTATGCGACGTCGATTTCAATGACGAGGAAATGAAAACGCTCAGAGCAGCCGGACTTTTCAGCCTCAAGCCTGTGGTCAGAATAGCCGGCGATGAGGATCCGAATTCCATCATAGAACTGTCGCTGGAACGCGCCAACAATATGTTCTTCTATACATCCGGTCCTTCGGAGTCGCACGCCTGGCTTGTGAGAAAGGGATCGCCGATTACGACCTGCGCCGGAAAGATACATTCGGATCTGGAAAGAGGATTCATCAAGGGTGATGTTGTCAGCTTCAACGATTATATGACGTGCCATAACTTCAATGATTGTAAATCCAAAGGATTGGCGAAAATCGTGGACCGGGATTACGTGGTCGAACCGAATGACGTGATCGAAATTCGCTTCAATGTCTGAATTCCCGGGGTGGGTGCATAGAATTTACGCGAGTGTCAATGTGATACTGGAAACGTTCTGCAATGACAGAATTTGAACGATACAGCAGATGCATTCAGGGAAAATCCGTGGATCATTTACCGCGGATCCCGATTGTGATGCAGTTCGCGGCCGAGTATATCGGTTCCGATTACGCGCATTTTGCATCTGATCACAAAACGCTGGTCGCGGCGAGCGGCGCGTGCGCGGACGCATTCGGATTCGAACAGGTCAGCGCCATATCGGATCCATATCGGGAGACGCATGGATTTGGGGCTAAGATCGAATTTGTCAGGGATGGCGTTCCCAGATGTATCGATCCTCCGCTGGCACATTCGAAGGAGTTGGCACTGCTTCAAGCACCGGATCCTGAAAAATCCGGGAGAATGGTGGATCGACTGAAAGCAGTCGGAGTGTTCAAAGAAAAATATGGTGATCGATTCTCGATCCTTGGATGGGTGGAAGGTCCCGCGGCCGAAGCCGCAACGCTTCGCACCGTCAACAATTTTCTACTGGATATCGCCCTCGATCCGGACTATACCGCTGAATTGATGGATGTCTGTACGGTACTGTCCATCGAATTCGCCAGGGCGCAGATATCGCGCGGCGCGGACACCATCGGCATCGGTGATGCCATCGCCAGTCAGGTCTCCGCGGATACATACAGGCAGATGATCTGGCCGCGTGAAAAAAGGCTTGTCGATGCTATTCGCGATGCAGGTGCGTATTCACGGCTTCATATCTGCGGTGACATATCTCATTTACTTGAGATGATTGCGGAGCTGGATGTGGACATACTCGATGTCGATCATATGGTGGATCTGAAAGAGGTGCGTAAGAAGGTCGGACCTGATGTCGTGATCGCCGGGAACATCGACCCTGTCGAAGGGATTCGCAACGGAGCCCCTGACGCCATCAGACAATACCTGATTGACTCTTATCGTGATGTGGGGAATCCGTTCATGGTAAACGCCGGATGCGAAATACCAGTCGGCACGCCAAATGAGAACCTGCTAGCGCTGTGCGAACCGGTTCCATATCAAATAGATCAGAAGTAAGGAAGACGGTATGAGTAAGATCAAGAAAAATTTATGCAAGCTGAAAAAAGATGATATCAGGAAGCTGCAAGACGAACTGCTGAAACAGGTCAGTAAACCGAAATATATGTGCACCAAATGCGCCCGCGTGTGCAGAGATAAAGATTTGCTGTGCGAACCGGACAAGATCAAGTCTTAAGCGTGAACGACCCTGCCCGGTTCCCGGCTTTCCAGTCAAGAATGTCTCGTCATCGCCTCAAGACAGATGCGACGACCGCAAGCACGAGACAGACAATCATCCCGTAAAACAATCCCCAGCGAATATAGTACGTCCTTTTTCCCTCAGTCGGATAATATGAGTAGGCTAACGGTGGCTTGAAAAGATATCTCTCCAGATTCGCCCATAGAAATGTGAAATCCTTTCGAAAACCGGTATATATGGACCGTACATCTTCCACATTCGGAGGACGCCGTATCTTCAGTATGGAATGCGTCGTGAACTCTTTTCTGACGACGTTGTTGCATTGCGCGAAAGCAACGCTGATCACGCTGTCATCATCCGCCGGCACCTGAAGTGTTTCCCACTCCCAGTCCTTGTATATGCGTGCAGTCACGGAATCGAAAGCATTGTGCTGATTGAGATGAAACAGATCCGCGGAATTGAGCACGTTTTCGTTCTTATCTGTGATATAAATGAGGCTGTGCGACAGATCGACGAAAGCCCATCTGTTCTGTTCTGCGATCCAGGATTCAGCCCAAGTATGTCCGGTGTAGACAAATGTGTTGTCCTGTGTTCGCGCGCCCTGCATCAACCGGGTCGGGATACCGGCGCGGTTGGCAAAGAAGACCCAGATTTGTCCGTGCTGCGTGCACCAGCCCTTGGCAGTGCCCTTCAGCATTTCGTTGTAGATGAGCCATGGATTCATCCACCTGAGATCGTTCTTGGGTATGCCGCGCGCGTTGATGAGCTTCTTCCTTAGATAGCTGGTGAGCTTTTCCATACGGCTGAAGGTCGGCTCATCCGGCTCTATCTTCACCTCCTCACGAAGTATGCGGTCGACTTCCGCCAGGCCTTCTTCACCGACGTAGGCGTAATCATCGACCCAGTCGGACACAGCGTACTGAGTGAATTCTCCACAAGGAACACCTGCCTTGATGATGTACACGTCAGGACGGTCCATACCGCCCTTCTGGTAAAATTCATGCGAATAGAAGTTGATAGTAAAATCGAACTTAGCCGAATCGTGGTCGGGAACGGGGATCAGTGTGAAAGACTGAAGCTCCTGGTCGATTTTACGTATGCTGATCACTGGGTCTCTTCCCTCGGAGTGTTGCGTATTTCCGGCACCGTCTGTAATACGCCATCCATCCGCGTCACCGTTCCAGTTCAACAGCAATTTCAGACGGGTTTGATCCAGCTTTTCCCAACGCGTAATCGTGGGAACATCAGTCGGATAGTAGAGCGTCGCGTAACTCGCCGGATAGAATGATGCTTCCCACTCTCTGTTGAGAAAATGGACGACATTGGCGATGAGCAGGACTGTAAAACAGATCGTAAGTATAAGTGTGGCCTTTTTCACGTGTTCCTCCTGATTGCATTGAAGTATTAGTAGCGTCCGTATCGCAGCGCTGTTTCGTACATTGCGAGCACATTCTCGGTCGGCGAATTGTCCTGCAGACAATGTGTCGGCGCAAAGCAGTATCCGCCATCCGGCATCATGATATCGAGCATATTTTCACAATAGCTGATCGTCTCGGCAGCCGTCCCGTTCGAAACAGGACCTGCGGTGCTGATGCAGCCATGGAAGGCGATCCTGCCGCCGAAACGCTTTTTCAGACAGGCGGGATCCATATCCTGCGCCTCCGGTTGAAGCGTGTCCACGGCATCGACGCCCATTTCGATGAAGTCTTCGAACGCCCAGCTGCTCGATCCGCAGCAGTGCATCATGATGTATGCGCCATGCTCTATTGCGAGTTCGCAGTAAGGCTCATAGCACGGCCGGATATGTTTTTTGAATATGTCCATGCTGATGATGGGCCCTGTCTGCGTACCGAGATCTTCGCCCAACCAGACAAAATCGACCTCACCGTTCGCGGCCTCCAGAATTCGACGGGTGATTTCGATCTGTACCTTCATCCTGCGATCCGCAAGCAGCAGGCCGGCCGGGTCATCGGTCACGAGGTCCACAAGTGTCTGTTCCATGCCGCGCAGCATGCCGTTCCCGTTGATGATATCGCCGTATCCGCCGGAGCCGCATATGGCGTAGTGCCTGTATTTGCTGCATTGCTCTTTTACAGTGCTGTAATCAAAATCGTCAGGATCAGGCATCGGCCAGCCGGCGATCTCCTCCTCGCCGGCTTCACGCAGAGGAAACTCGCAAAAGTCCCAGTAACCACCGGTCCCGTGTTCAATCCATCTCCGGTGAATCCCCCAGTCATCCACTGAAATGCCGCGTTCGGGAATATCTGCATGCAGCCGCGGCCCTTTGTAAGGCACCTCGAGCAATCTAAAATCAACACTCAGCGCTTGAAGCAGTCCTTCGTCATCGCTGGATGAGAGCCCAAAATGCTGTTTCAACCGCGCGTCAATGCCCGGATTCGCCAGGTAGTTGATGGGTACCCGGTCCGGGACCTGGCTGTTGAATGCTGCAATCACCCGGTCTCTGGACGTCATTACGAAAAAAACTCCGAAAGAACCGTGATCACATGTGAGTAGCTGTGCAGCGGAATGTCTTCGCTGATCTGGATCATGAACGGGGAGGAGAAAAATTCCTGTTTCAGTGATGTCAGTCGCTCCTGAATGAATTCAGGCGTTTTATCACACCAGGAGGCAGGGAAATTCGGACAGAGTACCTTGTCCGGCCACACCATTTTCGCGTCAGCGATGGAGACATCTCCGGACATGTCAGCGAGTGAAAAAGACTCGATGACGTCGATAGGGCATCGCGCCACGAGATGCTTGATCCCGTTGATCCTGCCGTCCATGTGCACCGCGTAGACCTTTCCGGCATCTCTGCATTGCGCTCCGTGCTTCTGATAAAATGGCAGGCAGTATCTCTCAAAGGCATCGGGTGGCGTCATGTCCGCGGTGACATTGTCCGGCGACCAGATGACCTCGACATTGGTGTTGAGCGCCATCTCAATCTGTTCATCGAGCTTGTCATCCATCTGCTCCATGAGTTCAACCAGAGGCGCGGGCTCCGTGAGCAGATCGATGAGGAATTTTTGCGGATCCATCAGTTCGATCAGCAACTTCTGGTACGGCGAACGGTCGATCCGTCCCAGGACGACGCCATCGTCGCCCAGGTCTTTCATCCTCAAATCGATTACGTCGTCCTGAGACCTGAACAGAGTGTTCTCCACGATGTACTGCATGATCTTGTAATCTTCGGGACTATTCAGATAGTGCTTTCGAATCCAGTCGGAACCGTACGTCGGATCTTTCACCGTCTCCTGAGTGATGGTGCCGACCGGAGTTTCGAATGACCGGACCTCGATCTCTTCACCCTTATCCCAGACCACTTTAACATTGAAACCGGCGTTTTTTACCTCCGACACGTAACCAGGTTTCACATGCCATGGTGGCGCAAGAAGTGAGACGGCAGGAATGAAATCCAGGATGCCCATCCCGCTGTTTCGCGCCGATCGTTCGGACTCTCCATAGCGATGATAGCGGTTATAGATCGCGAAGGGAAGCTGGTCCGGTGTCTGATTCCGGTAAACCGATAATATTCTCTCTTTGATCGTCATCAGCGCTGCATGAATTTTTCGACGTCTTTTCGTTTTGGAATGGATTCAATCACTCCGAGCCTGGTGGTGGAAAGTGTCGCGGCGGCAGTGGCGAATCTGATGGCCTCTTCCATGGTGTAGCCTCTGGAGAGAGAGGCGAGCAAACCTCCGCTGAAGATATCTCCGGCGCCGGTGCTGTCGATTGCATCGACATGCTTCGCCGGAAAATATCTCACTCCGCTCTCACTCACGTAAACTGCACCCTCCTTACCGAGAGTGACGATGGCCATGTTCACCCCTTTGGCAATCAGATCCCGTCCGGCATCTTCGGCGCTGTCTACATCGTTCACCGTGATCCCCGTGAGAATGGTCGCTTCCGTCTCATTCGGTTTTATGATATCGATATTCGGATAGAGTTCTATGGGGAGCTCCACGGCCGGAGCCGGATCGAGAAATGTCATGACGCCGAGCTCCTTCACCTTCTTTATTCCGTAAAAGACCATTGAATGATCGTTTTCCAACTGGAATCCCACGATGTGAGATGCTTTTAAAATGTCCTCGGCATCATCCAGATCATCGGGAGAGTAATTCAAATTTGCACCGGGTGCGACGGAGATGATGTTGTTGCCATGATCGTCGATGAGGATAATGCTAATCCCTGAGTGAATAGTCGTATCGATTTGAATCTTGTCGGTGTCGATGTCGTGCTTCCTGTACATCTCCAGGGCATCGAGGCCGTATTTGTCGGCGCCGAGCGTGCCGATGAATCGCGTATTGGCCTCGAACATGGCGCACGCGATGGCCTGATTCGATCCCTTGCCTCCGCCACCCTCATGAAATGTATCCGCGATAACGGTCTCTCCGAATTCAGGCAGGCGCCGGCCTTTCAGGAACAGACCGACATTGTAGCTTCCGATGATGCTGATCATTTTTCCGGACATGGAATGACTCGCTTCTTATTGTGTGATGATTATGATGTCTATGTCATCTGGGTTGGTCTGTCTCCCGACCGACTCAGGTGAAAATAAAACTCCCAAATGCAAGGCTCGAACACATGCATTCGGGAGTTAGCGTTTTATCATACGATCAGATTGTCGTCACGTGCATTCGAGACGGCAATTCTATCCCTGTGTCTTGTCTTTCGCTGCCTTCTTCAATTCATCATTTGCGTAGATGGCGACCTCGACGCGACGGTTTTCCGCACGCCCTGTTTCTGTTTCATTGTCAGCCACAGGCTGCATTTCGCCGTATCCCTCTGTGGTGACTCTGCCGATGTTGACCTGGAGACTGCTCAGATAGGAGGCAACAGCGCTGGCACGTTTCTTTGACAGCTCGAGATTGTACTCATCTGTTCCCGTGGCATCTGTGTGACCCTCGAGCAGAATGTTGGTGTCGTCGTACTTATTGAGAATTCTCGCGAGCTCAGCCAGATTCTCCTTGCTTACAGGGGTCAGATCGGATTTGTTCACTGCGAACAGAATGCCTGAGTCAAAGGTGATTTTGATACCTTCGCCGATTCTTTCGACTTTGGCACCGGCGATGTCTTTCTCGATTTCAGCGGCTTGCTTGTCCATATAGCTTCCAATCCATGCACCGGCAGCTCCGCCGATGACAGCGCCTAATATCACGCCGGCTGCCGTATTGCCGGCCTGCTTGCCGATGATACCACCGAGGACGCCACCGGCAGTCGTTCCAACAGCAGCGCCTTTCTCTTTCTGCGTCCAGGAACCGCATCCGATGATCCCGATGATCAAAATGGATACTAACATCAAACTGAAAATCTTTTTCATTTTCTCCTCCTTGTTCATAAAATTGAAATGTTTCCTTAATTTATGGAAAAAATCACAAAAAAACAAGCAAATTTCATAATTACCTGTACTGGACACAATCGCATCGAGTTCGTTATTTATAAAAATTGATCACATTCTGTACGACCAGCTCAGGCTTGTCGACAATCGTGAACAAAGACATGTCTTCCGGAGAAATTTTCCCTTCGGCGAGCATTGTCTTTTTCATCCAATCGATCAAACCTGCCCAGGACTCTTTAACCACCATAATCACGGGGAATCGATTGATCTTCAGCGTCTGGATCAGCGTCAGGGATTCGAAGAGTTCATCCATGGTCCCGAATCCGCCGGGCAAAATGATGAATGCTTTTGCGTATTTAACAAACATCACTTTTCGAATGAAAAAGTACCTGAACTCTATCTGAAGGCTGGCATATTCGTTGGCGAACTGCTCAAAAGGAATTTCAATATTCAACCCGACCGATGTGCCGTCTCCCTCCTTTGCCCCGCGATTACCGGCTTCCATGATGCCCGGACCTCCTCCGGTGATTGTGCCGTACCCCGCCTTGGCGAACTGGTACGCGATCTCCCGTGCCAGCTCGTAGTCATCGTCGCCCGGTTTGGAACGGGCGGATCCGAACAGTGTCACACATTGTCCGATTTGCGAAAGCTCTTCAAAACCTTCCACAAATTCGGATATGATACGAAAGACGCGCCAGGAATCTTCTATGAATAACTTTTCGATCTGTCCGTTGACCGGTTTCCCACGACCCTTGTGCATGAAGTATTCTCCTATTTGATCAATACAAGTCTTTTTGTCTCTTTAAAATTATTTGTGCTTAATTGGTAATAGTATATCCCGCTCGATACCGGCCTTCCGGCATCGTCTCTGCTGTCCCACACATGATGATGTGAACCGGCGCGTGCTGCTCCATTGTACAGGCGCCGTACGCGTTTCCCATCCAATGCGTAAATTGTCAGCGATACATGGGCGCTCTCTTTTAGCTGATATGTGATACGCGTCTCCGCATTGAATGGATTGGGATAGTTCTGAAACAGCGTATTCGTTGGTGTCTGAAAATCTGGATTATTCTCCGCAACACGTGTCGTCTGAATGTAGAACGACCATTCCTTTCTGTTGACATGTCCATCCGCATTCCCAACCAGAAGTATTGCGGTGTATTTGCCCGATCGCAGGGCGGCATCCGATATATATGTGATCCCATTATTGCTGACCTCGGATAGGGCTGTCACGTCCTGGTCATTGACCATGAGCGTGATCGTCGACAAGGCGATGCCCAGCACATTGTCGCGGTACTTTGCCGATATTGTCGGTGTGCCGGTTTCCTGAGTGCTCATATGTTCCGGTTTAGCGCTGTAAATCTCGGGACATCCCTTGATGATGAAGGTGTCATATTCAAGATTATTCGTTTCGGCGAGCTCGTCTATCTGATCGCCATCATCGATGCGCACACCCAGTCCGTATCGACGGCTCAGCATGGTGTCCGGTATCACCACGTCGATTGTCTCGGAAAGATATTCATCCACATCGATACGGTCTATCACTGTGGAGTGGATCAGCGGATCCCTGTGATCGAAAAATGCGTTTGTCGAGAGATAAAACCCCACATTGATGTTTTCCGCTGCAGAGGATCCGGTGTTACTCAGCGACAGATCGACGGAGACGGTCTCTCCCGCAGATACCGTGTCGGGCAGACTGAAAGCATCAAGTGTTAAATCCGGTATATGATATTTCATGTAGATATAGCACCAGACGGTGTTCAGGTTCGCGTGCCCGTTATTGTATCCGGGCCAGTCGTAAGTCACTTTCTTGCCGTTGTAATTCATATACCCCTGATTGTCATTTCCATAGGGGTCATTCACGACAATACTGTGTGATCCCGGATCGTGCCCGACCACCAGCTGGTAGTGTCCCGACGTAGTGATGCTTGTGAGAACAACGAATGGACGGTCTGAAGAGAGCTCGTTATCAATCTTCGTCAGCGTGGGATTCCAGTCCACGGATGAACCGATCTTGTGCTGGCGAAGATAGAGCGCCATATATTCCTTTGTGTTCGCCCAGTTGTTTTGCACGATGAAACCGAATCCCCCGTAGCCGTAATTTCCGCGACTGTTATATCCGCGGATGTTGTATGTGTATCCGTTGAAAGAGTAGGTATCGCTGATGTATCTGCCGTAATCGCTCTTGTGACTGTAGGGATATGAACAGGTGCAGGGCCATTCGGGGAGCACCTTGTAATAAGCTATGCCCATCATGGCCGCTGTCGCGCCGCATGCCGAATGGCCGGCTAAAAACCAGTCCGGCGTATCATATACCTGATGGATATAGGGCGCATCCAGTACAGTGAAGGTCTGTTCGGATCTGCTCAACCCGGGTTCAGGCGTTTGATACTTCACCTGGATCGCTTTGTCCGTATCTATGTGCAGCATTTCAGGGACAGATGTTCCGAAGGATTCAGTATCGATGTCCGCCAGGAACAGTCTATCGCTATCCATGGCGGTATAGATCAGTTTCCCGTGTGATACATGGGGCTGCCCGTTCATGAAGTCATTGTCGATGAGCCGGACCTGATAGTTGCCATCGTATCGTGATTTGTAGATTTCGGATGATACGATCTCATAAGCTTCATCCCGTCTTTCCCGGCAGTAAACGATGTGCTCTGAATCCGGAATCCAGGACGGGGCGGAGCCTTCGTCTATATCGTATGCATTACCTGTGTTCAGATCAAAGACCATGATCCGCGAGGCGAGCGTCCTGGCCAGAATTTTCGTGCCATCCGGCGACCATTGCGGCGCAAAAAGGCCGATGCTATCCGAGGAGACCGGCCGATGATTACCACTTTCCAGGGTCACGATCCATAGCTGATCCGACGGATCGTTGTAGACAACCTGTTTGCCATCCGCGGATATCGGTGCCTGGTTCACATAGTGCGGCAGCTGGATCGTACGCTTCACGCGTCCCGATTCCGAGCTGATATGAAGTTTGTCGCCAATGGTATAGGCGATGTCATTGTCCGCAGTAACAGCGGGCACGCCGGTGTGAGGCAGGGCGTCTGTCAGATAATGCAGGGATCCTGTGGCCATATCGTAGATCGCGGGTATCTGATATGAGCCGCCTTCATTGTTTACGATATATTTAAAAGCGATTTTACTGCCATCCGGAGACCAGCCGGCATCGTAGCCTGCGCCGGGAGTATCACAGATGCGCAGCAGGCGATTGTCGTTCGCGAGATAGAGATACAGCCCGTTGTATTTCGGTCCGGAGAAAATCAAATCTTCCGATACAGGCGAGAAGAGTGGTCGGACGATTTCGTTAGCGTACAGCGATTGAATGCTGAGGCACAGGGAAAAGAGGAATGTGAGAACAACTCTCATTGTATATCGATCCTTCGTGAATGATAAAAAGTATAATTTATCATTTATTTGAACCAAATGCAACTTGAATCATGTAAAAATGCATTGATTTGAATCCTGAAACTCATTATATTGAGGATTGCAGGAATCGGCTTCGAATACTTGATCGAATCGACATACGTGGAGAGGCTTTATGTCTGATGAAAATGAAAAACGAATACGCCTGGACAAGTGGCTGAAAATTGCCAGAATATACAAGACCCGTTCAAAGGCGAGTGATGGATGCGAACAGGGCAGAGTGACGGTCAATGATCAGGTGTCCAAGCCCTCGAAAATGATCAGGATCGGCGACCGCATTGTGGTCAGGGTCAAGACCGTAAAACGTACATTTGATGTCCTGGATATCGCGCAAAAAAGCATTTCCGCGGAAAAGGCGCGTCTGCTGTATCATGAACATGCGTTGAGCGAGGCTGAAGCTGAGGAGCTGGAACTCAGAAAGGCCTTTTTCAAGTCGATCAAGAAAATGAAGCCGAAATACAAGGGACGTCCAACGAAGAAGGAACGACGACAGATTGACAAGCTGAAAGGTCAATGACGAACGAACCGTACTAGACGAGAATCTTCCCGTTTTTCAATATCTCATGCCCATCGATCACCAGGGTGGGACATTTGAGGATCACATCGACAGAGCACTCTTTTTTTCTGCTTTTTCCGTCTACGGGAAGTCCGAGCGTAAAATTAACCGACCCGAGCGCGTTTTTGTCCTCGATGGATTTCCCTGTGATCTGTGCGTCGGGATTGGTGCCGATGCCAAATTCGGTCACATGTCGCGCCTGTTTTCCGAACGGTTTCATGATCTTGCGCAGCATATCCGCCTCAGCCCTGCCGCTTATCTTTTTGATGTACGCGGCATCGATATCGAATCGAAGCGGATGTTTGACCAATCCATGCGATCCCAGCGAACCGTCAACCACAACCACGCCTTGCAGTTTTGTCTTATCCGTTCGCACCGATGCCGAGCCGGCTGGCAGTCTGGATAAAACGCCGGGCCTGGCGGCGATTCCGGTGTGGGCCACGCCTTTGCGGCGGGCAATCGGTATTTCGATATATGTGCCGGCCGGCGTCGTGAGTATCGCCTGCTTGCCGATTGTAAAAAGATCCGCCAGTTTCGTGCTCTTTTCCTGAATGTAATTGAAATCCGTGTTCACGCATCTTTCGATGGTATCCATGGAGAGCTGCGAGAGGCAAATGACGCGTGCTCCCTGACGGATGGCGGATTTTATCGCTTTTGTGTGTGATATGGAATGGGATGTCGCCATGATGACGGCATTGACATAATCCGGAAAAATATTGAATACAGGGGGAAGTTCTTCCGACTCTTTGCAGGCGACTCTTTTTTCAATAAGGACAGTGTCCGGACACACTCTGTGAGCGGCACGCAGCAACAGATGCCCGAGTTCCCTGGTCCGGGCATCCACAATGATGACGGCCAGCTCGTTCTCCCTGAGCTTCAAGCAGGTTACAATGGCTTTGCGCGCAGCCTTCTCCAATCGGGTCATGGTGCTAATTTAATATAAATTTCATTAAAATCAATAGATTTTTGCAGAAATTGTTTTGATTGAAAATTCCTTCTATTCATTTTATAGCAGTCATATTTGGTGGAGTATCCATACATGATGCTGTCTGGATCGTGAAGATAGAAAGCAGTGACTTAAAGCTGATGAAAAATTGATTGAAATTGCAGCATGCAAGAATGATTCCAGACGGGAGTTTTCAACTATTCTATTTACTTGAATACTTTTTAAGAGAAATAGATAGAGATAGATACAGAAGAATAAATTATAAGACACTTTTGATTGTATTACAATGCATTTATTTATTATAAGATATTGTTATTCAGAGGCGAAAAAAGTATTGATATATTGGTATTATGCTAATTTGTTTTTTTCAATAATTATTATTCTTGAGTTTTACTTATCAATTTAGTAATTTATTGAGTTTCAGCGAATTATCTGCACATAGTTATTGCATTTCCAGTTGGATGTGAGTACTATACATTAGTAATATCTCTGAATGGATTTAATAAACATATCGAGATCACAATGACAGATACTCAAAATGCGGAACGAGCGGACGCTGAGCTTGTCGAAGCGGATGATGTGGATTGCACTCCCTTCGACAGGCTCAGGGAGCTGTCTGGTTCGTGCGGACGCTGAGCCTGCCGAAGCGGAAGCGTGCGCTTCGGATTACACTCCATTTGACGCAAAAGGTGGCAGGGGCAAAATGCATCAGTTGTTTGATAACGAGATGAATATTATTATTGTTGAACTTAATGA
>JAZBPW010000006.1:0-2755 GCA_036351795.1 Candidatus Zhuqueibacterota bacterium
AAGATCAATTCGTACAGCCGGAGTGTGCGCAATGAAAAGGGAAGCGATTCCCTGGATTCTGAGATGCGCATGAATTTATCCCGGAGCACAACGTGAATGACGGCAATCGCCAGAAAAACCACCGCACAGGAGATGATCTGTCCCCATGTCACCCATAGAATATTGCCGGTGATCGTTTTGGAGATATAATTCGAACCGCCTGGTATTTTCTCGGCGAGAAGCATGGAGATCCCGAGACCCAGGCCGTAGATAATCCCGATGATGGCTTCCTGGGGAATGCGTTGTTTTTCAAATTTAGTGAGTGCGAAAACAGATATGATGATCAATGTGAATATCAGCGATATAAGCTCCACCGACATGGACCCTTCGCGATATCCCAACAACAATCCGATCATCGTACCCAATGCCGCGATTTGAGCCAACGCGATATCGATGAAAATGATACCGCGCGTCAGTATATGATTTCCAAAGTAACTCAGCATGGCGGCCAGTATCGCGCATGCCGTGATTGGAGCCGCCAGGAAAAGAATCGTGTCGAACATCTCACCTCCGGTGCAAGTTTCTATTTCATGTGTTCCAGTACCTGGTCGAGCCAGTAATCGACCAGCGCGAAGTTATCCGTTGCCTCGGGAACACCATGGACGTAAAGGGGAAGGTAAAGCGCCTTGATTCCCGTTCTGCTCTCAATCATCTGCGGTGATTTTTTTTCAAAATAGCTCGCCACCAGCATCAGACCGATATTTTGATCCTTGATGAGTTTGATCATCTTCTGAACATGTTTGGCTGACGGTGGTATGCCCGGTTTGGGCTCGATGAATCCGATGATATCCAGTCCAAAAGTATCGGCAAAATATGCCCAGTTTTTATGATAAGCGATTACCTTCCTGTCCCTGAAAGGCAGCGCCTTTTTCAACCATCCGCCGAGTTGATCGATCAGCTGGCCGTCTTCGTAATCCTTTTCCAGGAATTGAAAGAGCGTCTTGTTCTCGAGAAGCGCGGAAAGCGTCTCTCCCCCGAAAAGATCGACGAGGACGTCACCGAACATGGCGCGGTCCACTTTGTCGATGAATTCCGCCTTTCGCGACAGGTAATAATCGCTGTTTTCCGGATCCACTTTCTGCAGGCCGATGGTGATGTTTGTCGCAATATGTTTCCAGTTCAGCGGACCGGTATTGAAATGCGGGTTTCCCATGAGATGAATGTCTCCTTCCGTCCGATCTGCTTTCTCCACCTTTTCCAGCACAGTGATGCCGTCAGAAACGGCGACAAATCCGACTTCACCATCCATGATCTTCGCGTTTCGGGCCTTGTCCAATAATGTGGGCGCCCATCCCTCGAGATCCATGCCCGTGGTGATCCACATGTCCGCGTCCCGAAGAATCATTGCGTAGCTCGGCTTCGGAGGAACAAAATGCGGATCCTGTTCACCGGCGGCGATGTATTCAACATCCGCGTATCCGGATGCGATGAACTCCGCGATGCCGGCGTAATCGGAAAATGAACATACGATTTTTAACATGTTTTGGTCAGCCTGACCGCGGTGATGGCGGTGGCGATGGTGATGCTGTGCCCACGACTGTGAAGCCGCAACAACGAGAACTAACAATAAAATGTGAATGGTTTTGATGATTGCATGACGTAGCATGGTGTACTCCCGGAATTATTTCAAATTTGTTAATATTTTTCATGTTTATGTGGTCCCATTGCCCAGTTGATCTGACATATCAGAGAATGATCGCTGGGAAAAGGGCCGGTATATCCCATATATGAATCAATATGGCGGTCAGAGTACTGGTATTGCAGTCGAAGAAAGACAAATTCACTCTGCCAGAAATCGATGCACGTGGTGATATCCCATTCGTACTGATCGTTGTCAGAGGGCAGTTCGGAATAGCCGACACGCGCCGTCAGCCAGTATCTCGCGTTGATCTTGTTCTGAAGCGATGAGTAAAATCCAAGACTCGACAGCGTACCAGCCGGTGTCTCCCGTCTGCTGCTGATTATCTCAGTATGCCATTCCATGGTGCGGTATTTAGCCCGTCCTACGGGCGCCCACTTCAGAGTGAGCGCCAGATCTCCCAGATAACTCATCTGTTTTTCTTCAGCATCATTTCGTCCCGTTGCTCCGCTCAGGGACCACTCGATATATGTGTCCCGATTGATGTCGTAATAGTTTTTAAAATGGCCGACGGCAATCAGGTTATACGTGCCGGCGTTCGTAAAACTGAAATCATTTCCACCCCTGATCAGTGATAAATCGATGCTGCTGGCATCGGAGAAGAACAGGCGTGGCAGCAGAAAATTACCGGAGAATCCACATCCGCCGAGCCCGCCGTTCCCGAACGCGTTGACCAATACCTTTGGCCGGTCAAATTGCGGCAGCGCGTGATCATGATACCTGTTCAGGATTCCGAAATCCGAGTAGAAGATACCGGCCTTCAAATTCAGATTCAGTGGCAGGTTAAGCCATTCCATGTACGCTTCTTCGATGGCGATGGCGTCCGGCTGTACGGAAATGAACGACTTGCCGCGTGTGAACGGATCCAGTGGGGCGACGAAAGCCAGCTCCATCTCTCTGAGTTCGAATCGATTATTTCCGTATGAAATATCACTCGGTTCCGATATGACGTTTTTCTTCGATGAGCTCATCCCGAAGAAGAAATCACCGCCGACGCTGATGTTCGGATTAAGCCCTGACTGCTTTCTGGTACCTGACCTGAATTTCTTGCCGATTCCGGATGTCTCTTTTTTCTCG
>JAZBPW010000007.1:0-3945 GCA_036351795.1 Candidatus Zhuqueibacterota bacterium
GATTTTTGCAATACGACGGCTGCCGTGCGCTGGAGCGCGTTTACCAGCGCGGAATCCTGGAAACTGAGAATGATGATGCGATCCTCTTTGCATTCCAGCAGTGAGTTATACACTTTTTCACCCTCAGGATCATCCGTGGCAACATTTCCGATCAGCACCAGAGTGCAATCCACTTCTTTCCTGGCTATTTTGAATGCCTCGATAACTCCCCTCGGATCCTTCCATGGATCGAATCGGGATATTTGCGCAACGATCGGGAGATCCGTCGGAATATTATAATGATCCAGTCTTTCATCGATCTCTTCGTCGCTCAGCTCCTTGTTTTTTATCGTGAAAATATCGATGGCCGGTTGAAAAAACAATTGAGGTGTTTTCAGCTTCCGTTCGTATTCTTTCAGAGAAAAAATAACACCGTCGTATTTCTCAACATAATTGACCAGATAATTCCACAATTCTTTGTCCGGGTTGGTGAGATCAATATGACATCGCCAAATCCAGGGACCCCTCTTCCTGAAATGGTTTATCATGGGCAGCGGTTGCGGATCATGGATAACCACTATGTCGTGATCCAGATGATTTCTTATGGCGTTTTCATAAACAACCGATTCATAGATTTTCTTTTTCAAATCGCTTAAGTTAATTTCCCCGCCTTGCAAAGCGTTGTGTACTTTCTTCGTGATACTGAAAAAATCAGGTGATCCCTGTATAATCCTCCATCCGGTCTTTATACCGAGACTGTTAAACAAAAGGATCAAAGATGACAATATCTCCGCGACACCGCCGCCATAATATGTTGAGTTCACATGAACCGCGTGAATGTCTCTCAACGGTTCTGCCTTTTTTAAAATACGCTCAACAGTTTCGGCGCCGATGTAGGGCTCGTAATCTTCGACGTGCAATATTTTTTTGAGTTTTTCCATTTTCATTCACCTCATAGTGACAATTGATTCGATTTTAGCATTCTCTTAAACAGCTTTTCAGTATCCTCTTTTCTACATAGTTCAGTCCCTGGCGTCATCACCGCCGCCGCACCGGCGGCCACTCCAAACTGGGCGGATTTTATTAAAGATTTACCCTCCGAAAGGCTGTAAACGATCCCTGCGACCATGCTATCCCCCGCTCCCACCTTGCTTTTAATCGGTACCGTTGGAGATCTCAGATGTTCGTGCAGTTCATCCGAGACAAAAAATGCGCCTCCTGCTCCAAGAGAAACGATAAGGACCTCACACTGTTCGTTCTCAATAATTTGTCTGGCAACATTCTCGATGTGCGATTCTTTCTCAATGGATCGGCCGGATATTTCTCGAAGCTCACGCATGTTCGGTTTAATCATAAACACACCTCTCTCGACAGCCGCACAGAGCGCATTGCCGGTCGAATCGACGATCACTCGCGCACCTGATTTCTTGCCAATATCCGCCACCCGTCCATAAAAATCCGCCGGGACACCGGCGGGAAGGCTCCCGCTGGCGACAAGATAATCAGATTTGGTCAACACTTTTTCAACCTCTACCAGACAGTTTTGCCATTCATTCTCTTCGACTTTCGGCCCCGGCATGCCAAAACGAAACTGCTGGTCGCTTGACTCCTCCAGCACAATGAAATTTTCCCGCGTACTCCCTTCAATGGGAATTGGATTATTTTCGACGGACTCCTTCTCCAGAAGCTCACGAAGGAATTCGCCGTTGGAGCCTCCGGACAAGAAAAGCGACATGGAAGTGCCACCCAGCTTGCTGACCGCCCTGGAGACATTAATGCCGCCACCCCCGGGTTCATATCGCGCATCGCTGCATCGCAGTTTTTTTTCCGGCACGACCTGTTTAACCCGCGCATTGATGTCGATGGTCGGGTTCATTGTCAAAGTAAAAATTGCCATCTCGAATTCTCCGCGTTATGCATACTCTGTCTTTTTCTGTAGATTTCGCGCTCTCTCAACGAGCGCTTTGAATATAAGTCGCTGGCGCCATATCTGTGGCAAAAATTCCGGATGCCACTGGACACCGATGACAAAGACATCGCCATTATGTTCAATCGCCTGAATGATATTCGACGTATCATGTGCGACCGGAACCAAACCTGTCCCAAGCTCATTAACCGCCTGGTTATGAAGCGCATTCACGTTGCACATTTTTGAGCGCAATATCTTCGCCAGCAGACTCCCGCTGTTTAACTGAATTGTCTTTCTTGGCAATATCGTCCTGATCTGAGGCGTCTCCACATAGTATCCCTTCAGATGTTGATGTAATGTTCCCCCGAAAAAGACATTGATGAGTTGTGCCCCCCGACAGATGCCGAGTACCGGCAACCCGTTTTTCACTGCGTTACGCAACCAGGCAACTTCCAATTCATCACGTTCTCTGTCGCTGCCCGTTAATTTTCTGATGCTGAATATACGGCGCAACAGATAAATCATCGGGAAAAACAGGAATGATATCACATAGATCATCAGTCCTTTCAAAGTTCTCTCTCTTTCGCTAAAATCGGGTATCAATTCTTCTTTGTCCTCACCGTAAAGCGACGGATCAACATCGGCACCGCCGCTGATGATCAATCCATCCAGTTCCATTTTAAACTTCGGTCTGGATGGCTTGATGCGTACGGGCTTACCCCCCATTGACCGTATGAGCAACATGGTAAACAGCCATGAAGGAAATC
Organism: Candidatus Zhuqueibacterota bacterium; assembly: GCA_036351795.1. Classification (GTDB taxonomy): domain Bacteria; phylum Zhuqueibacterota; class Zhuqueibacteria; order Thermofontimicrobiales; family Thiofontviventaceae; genus JAZBPW01. The sequence goes on from JAZBPW010000007.1 coordinate 2,656, forward strand.
CTCCCTTCTGAGGTCCCGTAACGCCAATCAGTGGCTTTGAGTATCTTTTCCGCGAAACCAGTCTTTTATTCCTCTCATCCATTTTTCCACATTACTCCTATCTGCGCCTCTATCTCCTTGCCGGTAATCATAAATCGATCGATCGATCATTTCCGGCTGATGTGCCAGTTCCTCAACAAACACCCAGCGATTCCACTCCCCCGCTATGCTCCATTCCGGATCATCGACGAGACTGTTGGGCAAACGATAATGCAAAGCCGGCCGGGGATTGATATGAACGCCTTCCAGTCGCTGTATTATTTTCTCATCGATATGAGCGAGCACCGGAAGCATGTCCAGCGTCCGGTTTCGCGTCGCATTATGATCCAGATAATCCGCTGCAAATTGCCCCATGTCCGGCTGATAATCCTTTGATAAAACGAGATTCACGTAATCATCCGGAAATTCATTGATAAAGGGGGGAATACGCCTCACAAAATCTATTTTTGACTCTTCGAAAATCCAGTCGTACAACAGGAAATATGCTTTGAGATAATTCAATATGACGCCGACCTCCACAGAAGGCACTTCAACATTGATATGCAAGCCAAAAGCGTTGATGATCGAATCTTTCGTCCCTGCCGCGCCGTGTTTTTGCAGACGACTGCGCAATTCTTCCATCGGTCCCATATCCGTAACCGGCAGCGGCGGTGCGGCTATTTCATACGGGATAACGATTGAAGTCAACTTTCCCAAAAAGTCCTCAAGTGATGATTGAATTGGATGGTCATTAATGTCAATACCCACTTTTCCCAGGTATTCCAGGTACATTTCATTCGTCAACAACGGCGCATCCAGTTCGATTTTAAAATCTCCATATCTTGTGCCGGCGATCTTCTGTTCGTATTTTCCCACAATGACTTTTTTGCCGCCGAAAAGGTCCAATATGATTTGAGCAGCATCGTCAATATCAATACCTGAAAATTCAAGTTCATAGCCGACCTTGCGGATATCCTGACTCACATTCCTGATTCGTGTTGGCATTTTAAATTTCATTGATCTTCCATTTGTTTTCATTTATTTCGCTACGATTTTTCCAGCGCCTAAAAAACTTATGCCTCTCTTTTCTACATTTTAAAAGGGTAAGCCGGATAGCTCCAATGCTCGTAAGGATAATATGGTCCGTAATAGCGGTATTCAACGATCAATCTGTTCTCGACATCCTTTGCGCCGCCTTCGAATGCGTTTTTCTCAGCGGAATTATATTCGCTCCAGTTGTCGACTGTCCCGGTCAAAGTAACAACACCATCA
>JAZBPW010000008.1:0-3319 GCA_036351795.1 Candidatus Zhuqueibacterota bacterium
CGGCGGACCCGGTCTATGGTATGCCGAGGCCGTGGCGTGGAGTAACGGACCTTCATCCTGGAAGGAATTCGACGCGCAGATCACCATAGACATCATCGATCTGCACCGGGCGCTGGAACTGGATGTGATCCGGTTTCCATGGCGGAACAATATCAAACCGGCGCGGCAAATCGATGAATGCATCTTTGAGCGCTCGCTGGATGATGGCGGAGAGGAAATCTGGCGCTGGGATGACGTGACCTTGAACTTCATTCGCGTCAGTGGAGCTGAATCACAAACCGTCGATCATTGGCGGGAGCGGGCCAGGAAGGCGGAAAAAGAGCTGGAGGGAAGGATTGCCTGTGCCGAAATGAACGCCGGCGCACCGGAAGCCGTTCTCCAGCAGCGCCTGGGTGATGAGATGCTGGTGGCTGCCACCGGTGGCATGTTATCCCTGGGTCTGAATGCGGAAGAATTAATGGCACCCCTTCTGGAGCCGGCTGCCGTTGAAGTCATCCTGGATTGCGATCTCGAGGTGGCGCTGGCAGAGCTCGATGCCATAGCCGCGCGAGGGATCAAGGTAGTACTCGGCGGCGGGGATATGGCGGACAAGAACGGCACCATCTATTCACCCGAGCTGTTCCGGCGTTTCATGCTGCCGGGCTGGAAGCGCATCGCGGAGCGCAGCCGAGAACTCGGCCTGCACTATGTCTGGCGCAGCGATGGTAATCTCTGGGAGGTGTCAGACATGCTTTTCGCAGAAGCGGGCATGCAGGGATTCGGGGAGGCGGATTACGATGCGTCCATGACGATCGACAGAGTCAGAGAGCGATATCCTGACCTGATTGTCTGGTCCAATGTGAGCGGAGATCTGTTGCGCCGTGCTACCGACGAAAAGGTGTACAGGCATTGCATGGAACTGCTGGCTGCGAGCGAAGGCAGGCGGTATTTCCACGGGTGCAGCAACACCATCCTGCCGGGCACACCGCCGGAAAACGTGGTCGCCATGATGCGGGCGAGGGAGAAATTCAGGGGTTTAGGGATTTAGGCGTTTAGGTGTTTAGGTGTTTAGCGATTTAGCAGTTTTGAATGCTCGCTCTTTGCGAATTGACATCAAAAAAATATAGACAGGATAAAACAGGATGAGTAGACAGATGTAGTCCACCTACCAGGTGGCACACATCTTCTCGATGGAGTACAAAGCATCATCGATTTGCGTCTTTCATCGCACGACTAGTCATACTAGTGCAACAAATTCTAACAAATAACGCAGACAATTTTGAAACCATCAGCAGTTATTATGGTACAAATGGTAAAATTCTTGTTGTCGTTGAAAGCGAAAGGAAAATGATATGAACACATTGAAGAAAACAGTCGTTCCGGTGCTGCTGGCGACGATCTGGATCAGCCTGTCGGAATTTGTCAGGAACGAGATCTTCGTTAAATCGTACTGGACGAATCACTACGAAAAACTTGGCATGGTCTTCCCGTCGGAACCGGTCAATGGCGCCGTCTGGGGACTGTGGTCGCTGTTGTTCGCCATTGCGATCTATATCATCCTGAAGAAATTCACCCTCATACAGACGACACTGCTCTCCTGGTTCGTCGGATTCGTGCTGATGTGGGTGGTGGTTGGCAATATGGGTGTACTGCCCTGTGGACTGCTCTGGTTCGCCGTGCCACTCAGCCTGCTGGAAGCGTTCATCGCCGCATTCATCATCGATAGACTGGCATAAACATCCCGGTGTTTTTGTCGACACACTATTTCTTTCGTTATCGTCAGGTGTAGTCCACCTTGAAGGTGGCCTGCACCTGATAATCCTGTATATAAATCGCTTTATCTCCACAACATCCGCAAAGATCACCAAGAGAAAAAGAGTCGTCCACGAATTGCACGAATGATCACGAAGACAATAAGGAGAAAGAAAACGACCACACCTGATTTGCCAACTTTTTTAGGACGACGCATATCTTGCTATCCTGTCTAATTTCTTCTTGACATCCTCATGATTTTTGGTTAGATTTCAGTACTACCGAATATTAGTTCATCAGCCGGAGACATCGGAAAAAGGCGATTGTCTGTCCGAGATACGATGAACCCGAGGTTCTTCAGATTCAGGAGAACACGATCGATAACAACTAAAGAAGGGCATCCCGATAAAATGAGCGTACAAAAGCAAACAGTCACATTTCTCAATGCTGCTCTGTTTCTGATGCTGCCGTTACTTTACTCAATCAGTTTCGCACAGGGCGTCATAATTGACCATACCTGCACCGACATTACTCAGATTCCCGAATCCGCGATAGACCGTGCCAGATCGACGCTGCATATCGGTTACGGCCATACGTCACACGGCAGTCAACTCACGTCCGGCATGACTGGCCTGATCACTTTTGCCAACAACGGTGGACTCGGTCTGTCCCATGCGCAGAATGCATTCGAGTGGAACAACGGAGGCTCAGGAGGCGCGCTGGATCTGGAAGAGGGCGATGGTTATGGCAGCGGCTGGCTGGATCACGATTGCGGATACTATCCCGAATGGGTCAATGAGACAAGGGCGTATCTTGATGACCCTTCCCATTCAGACGTGAATGTGATTATCTGGTCCTGGTGCGGACAGACAGCCGGTCGCACGGAAGCTTCGATGATCGACACATACCTGGCTCCCATGGCTCAACTGGAGTCCGATTATCCCGATGTTGTCTTTGTTTATATGACCGGACATGCCGACGGCTCGGGAGAATCAGGGAATCTGCACCTGCGTAATCGACAGATCAGAAGCTATTGCATCCAAAACGACAAAGTGTTGTACGATTTTTACGACATCGAGTGCTATGATCCGGACGGTAACTATTTCGGCGACAGGTATGTGAATGATGACTGCTCCTACGACGGCGGCAATTGGGCGCTCGAATGGCAAAACGCGCATACGGAGGGTGTGGACTGGTACAACTGCTCCTCAGCGCACAGTCAGCCGCTGAACGCCAATCGGAAGGCCTATGCTGCCTGGTGGTTGTGGGCCAGTCTGGCGGGTTGGAATCAGACCACGGACATAGACGTTCATTACGCAAGCAATCCATCGGGATTTGGACTGTACCAGAATTATCCCAATCCATTCAATCCTGAAACAACGATAATATATTATTTAGAAAAGTCAAATACAGTTGCACTGAAAATATATGGTGTTTCAGGACGTGAAATCGAAACGCTGGCTGATGGATTTCAGACAGCGGGTGTGCATACTACCAGGTGGTATTCAAAAGGACTCGCCAGCGGGATCTATCTTTGTAGATTGCAGGCGGGTAATTCAACAGTGACCAGGAAACTGATCCTGCAGAA
>JAZBPW010000009.1:0-5356 GCA_036351795.1 Candidatus Zhuqueibacterota bacterium
CCTGAGGAGCGGCCAGAGCATCGCCGTCTAACAGGAAAGCATAATTCGGACTGAACTTCCACAGGAGCCGGAAATGCAGAATCGGCACGAATCCCACATTGGTCTTTTTCGAAGACATGCCGTCTCCTTTGACCTCGATCTTCGCGTCGCGGATCTTGGCGGTGAATCCGATGCCCAGATCGATCTTCTCTTTTCTCAGAAAATCGTACCTGTAGATGAGGCGGTAAGAATTAAACTTATACGTCGTTTCCAGCGGTGTATTCGCCGGGAAGGTCTCGCCTTCGAAGATAAGATCGCGATCCAGTTCGCCCGAAGAATTGATGGACAGCGGCGCGAACAGGGCGCCCAGATGATGCCGCTCATTGAAATCGTAAAAAAGTCGAATGCGGTAGAAGAACTCGGTATCCGCGTCCAGTTCTTCCGAAAGAGAGAAAAGCGTTCCCCCATCCCCCGGAATGCGCACATCGTTGTACCCGCTGAATACCGCGCCTGTCTCGACATCGAATTCCACTTGCGATAAGGCGTGCGGAACACAAATGATCAATAAGGTAGCGATTAATGTCAATGAAATGCCTGTTTTCTTCATATATTCTTTTCCTTTGTTAAAAAAAAATGTTATAGAAATTCAATTGTGAGTACATAGACGCCGGCGTTTTGAGGATCAACAGTATCGGTGCCCATCATCGTATCGTATGCTATGGCGTCGCCTCCCGGAGCCCAAGATGCCCGCACCTCGTTCGCGCTTTGAGTATTTGTCACCTGTACCGGACTGCCACTGCCATCGCTTTTAATCATGAAAAGGTCATAATTCCCTTCGAGCTTATTCGAGTACGCAATCCACAGACCATCCGGTGACCAGCATGGATATTCTCCGCCTGTCGTCGTGATCTGTTTCAATCCTGTCCCATCGGAAATTATTGTCCAGATGTTATAATCGACTGAATTGTTCGCAAGCGCCTCAAAGACAATCCTGTCATCGACAGGCGAAAACTTCGGCCATCCGGCGTAATCCAGATCAGGATGCAGTGATATCAGTACGTTTGTCGTCAGCTTCTTGATCGATATCGCGGCATGATTGAGAGATCTGCTGGTACCATCGAATACAACGGATTCACCGTCACTGGACCAATCCCCTGACTGAACACCGATCGAATCCGGTGTCAATCTGGTGATCTCTCCACTCTGAATATCGGCCGCGAAAATATTGTATCGCTGATTCCCTCCCCTGTCAGAACTGAAGCCGATTTGATTTCCGTCAGGTGACCAGAATGGATGGTTGTTATAGGTTTCTTCATTGGTGATTTGCCGGATTACAGAATCAACGCAGGAAATCGTGAAGATATTTGTTCCCGAGCCCATGAAAAATGAATACGCGATACACCCCTGATCCGGCGACCAATCCGGATGCGCGCCGTTCCTGGCGACCATTTCGGCTGCCGACACCCTGATGAAATCGGCTCCTGTATCCACAGGATTCGATTTTTCGGAACAGCACATAAAAGCGACAAAGATAGCCAGCAGCATGCATGCGGTAATTCTCATTTTCTCCTCGTTAATTGATTCATTCCACACAATTATCATTTCACTATAAATCTAACGATTCATTTCGATTATGTCAAGAAAAAAAATCACGAGGCAATTGCCTGAATGGCACCAGGATTAAACCTTGACTTCGCATACTGTTTTTGAACAATATTTGATCTATCGATTATAAATTGATTTTTGCTTTATTCATGACTGGTATGATGAAAAGCAGCTGAAGGATATTCTGAAATCATCACTGATAACATTGATTTTATCTGTCCCTGGATTAGCCCTGTTTACACGCATAGAGATCCCCTCCCGCTTTTATATCGTACCTTTCCATGTATTTTTCATCATGCTCGTATTTTCGGGCCTGGTATTGTATTTCTTTAAATTGGAGGATATGATATGAATAATATATGCTAACATCTTGTACTTTATAAATTATTGGATCTGGTTTGAATCAGAGATCCAGTCACCACCATTCTAACTGATCAATATCTTGAAAAGATTGATTGATTTCATCCAGATTTATAGCTTCCGGATCAAATATCCCACCCCACCATTCAACGTATGATTCGTGCTCTTCGTGTTCAGGATCCTTCATCGCTTCAAGAAATTCTTCAAAGCCCCATATTCCACCCACATCCTCCGGAGGACAGGCTCGCTGGCCAGCTAAACATAACGGGTATTCTATATCTGGATCGACTGGCAGGATTTTCTCGACAACGATATCATGTATCCAACTATCACCAAAATCATATTCATAGACGAACTTACTGCGTTCCGAAAGCGCTATCTTTTCTATGCGACAGTCTCGCACGTCCATTACCGGTTCCAAATCTTCTTCAAACGGTATGCTGTATATGTCTCCCTTAATAATAAATTGATGTAAATGACTATTGGTCCACCCCATTGACAGCTGAATAATTTTATGTAGATCGAAAAGCGAGTTGCTGCCGGAGATCAACAAGCGTCTCCAAATTGGCGGCTTGCTATCCCGAAGCGTCACTTTTATCTGAAAGACATTTTCATTTGTTGTTTGTTTTGATGTCATAATCATTCCCTTTCTGAATGGTTATTTGAATATTTCACACACTCTCCACCGCTCTGCTCAACAGCTGGCTCGCTTCATCCAGGCGTCCAACCTCCAGAAAACTCCAACCGAAATCATTCACACAATCATATATTCAAAAATCTATCACAAATTCATCCGGCACATGATATCCTTTTTCTACAATTACATCACCCTTGAATATGGCCCATGACGGCATGCGGTAGCGGTCTTTGGTCATCCGGTACAATTGCAACGCGCTGTTTGAGGAAAACAAGTGAACCGCTTTTGCGGGATTGTACGGATTGGGAAAGCAGGCGTACAGTCCTTCATCAGATCCGGCGTATTCCTGACCGTTCCAGGTAAACATATTCTTGCTGATCTGAATATTCAATTTGGATATCACGTCCTGCATTAAACTGTTGTCCTCACTGTTGCCGATGACGATCAAATCATTGTTTTTTAATTCATCTTCTGTGATTTCACTCTCTTTTCGAATGGGCAACAGTGTTTCGGTGTATCTGTCGGCGAGCATAGTCGAAAATCTCGATGCCAGCGTGTGGTTGGCATCAATCTGCCTCTTTGTGCCATAAACGATGATTATATTATCAAAATCATCGTAAAAATTCGACCAGGTAAAATAATTATCAAAGTTCAACGGGACATCATGGAGTGCATTGAAAGTCAGTTTTAAGGGCTCGTCCTCAAATTCGAATTGACTTTGATAGGTCTTATCCGAAACCTCGATCATTTTATACACGATCTCTTTCCCGGTTTCGATTTTGACCGTGCTGAAAAAATGATAAGAATTCTCCGGTTGTGAAATACGCAGAGAGATCTGCCATTTGTCGTTGATTTTCGTTCGTTCAGCATCGAACTGTAGACCCGGCACATCCTCCCTCTTCAACCATTGAGAGATAAAATCGCGCCGATCTTCTCCACTGATCCTTTCCACAATTTTCATGAAATCGCTGGTACGCATCTCTTTTTCTCTGTATTTATCATGCACTTCATTCATGACGCCGGAGAAAGTATCGTTACCCAGAAGCAGGCGCAGTTGATGTAACAGATACGTCCCCTTGATCCGGGGAACCTGATAATGATTGTATCTGTCATACATCCTTCTTGCGTTTACAGGAGTCAATGTTCCTTCTCTGTTCGTTGTATAGAGATAACGGCAGTTCAACGCCGCGAATTCATCGCTGAAATGCGAAAGAATCTCCTCATCATCCTCCGGCATATTTTTCAGAATCCGCCAGTACGCCGCGGTACCGCTGATGAACCAGTTCTCAGCATCAGAGGCAGGGTAGACTGTATTGAACCATAGATCTCTTTCATTAAACGAATACGCGTCAATGACATCACTGAAATTATTATCCCTGATGCTGTCACTTTTTGTGACATCTGATTGTGCTCTTAATTCTTTGATTTTGTCGGTTATGAATACCGGGCTGATGACTGAATATCCAAGAGACAAGCGCGGCGTGGCGCCCGGCAGGTCAGGAATTCTTTTATTCTCTCCGACGAACTTCGATCGCAGGGTCACCTTACCCGAATGAGCGAGAAAAACGAGTTTTTCAGCCATCTCAGATGTGGTGACCTTGCCGTCGCAGGCATGCGGTCGGTTGATCGGCGATGTCGCCCAGGCATTCACTCCGGCGATGGCGTCCATTTTTCCTTTCTGCTCTTGATAGAATTCGTTGAATGCGATATCCCTGTTCCAGGGTCTGAATATCAAATCGTGCGGTGCATTATCCTTGTTTGGCACATATTCCTTGCGTACCTCGGCATCCTTGTTATTATTGTTACACCAGTAAAAATCCACTGTGTTACCGTAGAACTCTTCTTTCGAACTTCGCCACAGTTTATGCTTGTTCGTCCCCAGTAACAGGACTGCGATTTCGTCCGTTTTGGTATCACCAATCAACCAGTCATTGGCATACATGCCGTTGTTGTTTTCGACCAATATGTCCACAACATCATCTATGCTGCTTGCATATTGCGCCGCTTTCCTGATTCGATTGGATTGGGGTGAGCCGTCGGGATTGAATGGCGTCTGGCTAACGGTTGTTTCGCCGATCATGATGCCGGATGCATTGATATAAAAATCCGCGCCCGAGTGTATGCCTCCCGGAAAAGTCTCATAGACAAGCCGATGTCCTTCCGAAGGCACGATATCACAAATCACATTCCAGTGAGGCCCGGTGTACCCGCCCCACATGAAGATCTGACCGAAAACGATCCTGCCATCCCGGGTCGAAGATCTGTTCGCCAGAAAGGCTGAGCACTTGTGAAGATGTTCAGGAATGTCCAGCTCATCCTCGGTTTTGAAGAACGTTTCTCCTGATAAGGGATTGGGCGTCGTCGGCATGGCATAGCGCGCCCATTCGATGTCGATTGCCGAATTCATGGTTACGACATCGATTAAATCGAGCTCACGGTCAAACAACTTCATCCCCGCATTATTCGCGCCATCGGCGATTCCTCTCATTTCGAGGAGATACTCTTTCTCATATTTTCTCAGCATGAACGCGTCAGCGACAAAACGCATATCTCTCCAGCCATTTTCCGGATTTCCTTCATTACCTTCGATCGCCAGTTTGTTCACATACTCAACCATCTCTTCGGCAATCAGGTAACCGTATTGATAACCTCGCTGATAAGGCTCCCCCTCAATGTGCACAAAGATCCAACCGCGATCATTATAGCGGAATCCCTTGTCGAACCAGGTGATTGTTTCTTCGGGAATATAATCTGTGATATCGTCGACTTTTTCCA
>JAZBPW010000010.1:0-4415 GCA_036351795.1 Candidatus Zhuqueibacterota bacterium
AATGTTTAGCCTTTGTTGATCTTTCGCCCCAATAGGTCGAGTCTGCAGACATTGATATGTCATAGCCGATGATGGATTGCTCGTTTACAAGCAATATGGTGCCTTTGCGACCGTTGGCTGTTTTATTAAATTTTTCTATGAACGAGTCAGGCTCATCTGAAACGTTGTGAATCGATGTGCAATCCAGCAACAAGATAGAGATTACTGCGAATAGAAGAATACCTTTTCTCATTGTTGCCTCCGCTCATAATGCCATTTTTTTTTGCTGTGTCTGGTTTCAATAGGAACCTGTTCAATATATTATCTCCCCAATTCCATTTGAAGCGTGGATATGTGATCACTGTCCCCCTTATTTGCGTTTCTGTAATGGTAAAGTCCCTGACTCTAAACGTCTGATTATCTTTTAGGGTGACGAATATCGTGAGTTCATTTTCCAGGGAACTGTAATCGCCTTGTTCGACAGGGACTTTTTTCATTGAACCCGCACAATCCATCTGCAACAACAGGCAGGATATAAGAATGATCGCTATCCCTTTTTGATACATCTCTCGGATCCTGTAGTATGGCGCAAAATTCCGGTTGGAAGAAGCCCAATCAATTTTTAACACATCGAATCTAATGGCCTTTATTTTTATCTCCGTTATTGGTGCAGCGCGTGCAGTATTTGCTGTCCGCATGCTGTCCCCGGCAGCCGGCTAATTCGGCATTGTATTGTGTGGATGACCAATACATTGCCCAATATCCCAAGTGCGTAAATCCATCTTCCGAACGGAACCCACCGGGCAGCGATGTGTAACCGCTCTCGTTACTCGCATTTGTATTTGGATTGTCCCAATGCTCAGTACCAGCCTCCTTCAACTTGCCACCGGCGGCTTCCGGACCGCCAAGGGCGTTCTCCAGCTCTTCCCAGTCGCCATCATCGGGTACATGCCAGCCCTCGGGAGCGATCAATGAGCCTGTCACATACCAGTTATACAGCCTGCCGTAAGTCTCGACGTTGTTTTCATCGTTATCATAGTTACAGTATGCACCTGTGGTGAGATTTGCCCAGGTGTCGTTGTCCATCACGTTGGGAATGGAGGTACCATCACGGTAATGGGTGACTTTCAGATTCTCAGCCATCCACCACTGAGCCCCTATTTTTATCGTTTGGTAATCATTGCCGTCGATGTCTGTGACCGTCCCCGTTTGACTACCTGTCTCCGGTTCGGTCGTCGACTTCTTTTTGTCACAGGACAATAGATTAAGCATGATGCAAAGGGACAATAAAATGCCAGGCAGGTTCATCTTACTGAATCGTTTCATGTGAGGCCTCCATTCCTTTTTTTTGGATATAAGAACATCTATCCACACTCTGCGCACTCGGTCTGCTACTATTTCACATCCCGAACTTTCACTGAATAAGCAACATTTTTCTGGTCTGTCGAAGAGCCGGACTTTTCAGCGTGACAAAATATTGACCCGAGTTCGCAAGATACCCGGAATCGTCTTTACCATTCCAGCGAATGGCATGCCTGCCGGCTTCATGATTTCCATAGTTCAGGGTACGTATTTTCTGGCCAAGAGTATTGTAAATGTCTATCATTACATATTCCGATTCAAACAGCGTGTAATAAATGTCCGTACCCATGTTGAATGGATTTGGAAAGTTCTGATAAAGCATAAACGATTTGGCGACGTTATCTATGCTGCCCTGTCCGAAAACATCGATGGTCCCCTGATATTCATACGCGCTGATATCGAATCCGTCGTACACATCATGTGTCGAACAGCGGTTGCACTCAAAGTCATGCTGGGTACCGTGGCCAAGGGCAAAACCGTCCACATTCTGCTGTGGATCCCGGGCGCTGTGAGACACGCAGTCATTGAAGATCCCGTTGTAGCAATCCGCGCCACCGGATGGAGAAACATCGAATCCATACAGATCGAAATGGTGTACATCCACTCTGTTGAATACAAAGTCATGAGTGCCATCGGCGATACCAATCCCGTAAAAGACATCGTGGACTTCGCAATCTGAGATCGATATGTGAGCGGCATTTTCGATCCAGATACCGTTATCATTCCAGTTCCGAACGTCGAGGCCAATCATCGTGATATATGATTTGTCAATAAGGATAGCGTTTTGTGATTGGATGACACCGGTCCCATCGATAACAGGATTTTCACCCGGGTAATTTGAATATACTACAGGTGAGTTGGCATTCCCGCTTCGCTCTGGACAGACATGCTCATGGTAAATTCCATCTCTGACAAAAACCGTATCACCGGCTGTAAGCGTTTTCGCCGCATGCCGCAGCGTCAGCCAGGGAGAGTTCAGCGTTCCTGGATTTGCGTCACTTGCGGAAGTATGATTCTGATCAACGTAGTAAGTCCCTGCAGCGCAGTATGAACAATACTGTACGATTATGAGCAGATTGAGCAATGAAGCTTTTAAAAAAACGGTTGTGCTCTGCATAGTTGCCCCAACGCATTTATTTAGCCTGAATTATTCATGAACCACAAATTTACCAATTTTCAGGTTAGCAGCAATCGCTGGTTGTCAAAATAGTTCGACCAAAACGACAACAACATTGTACGAAAGGATGAATTTTGTCACACGAGAAAAGATATCTGAATCAGACGGAACAACGAAAGGGATTGATATTCGGGACGAAATCTTGCGTCAGTTTGAGGTGCGGCAGTTATTCCGTCATACAATGAATAAAAGATAATAAAATAAACCAAAAAGTCAAGAATTTTTTTGCGGGACAACTCGCCTCGAGTTCAATGCTTACAACAAATCAAAACAAGATATCTCATAATGAGCTTTTAAACCAAACCTAAATTTAAGAGGATATTCCCTGGTGTCTTTGTGTCCTTGTGACAAAATTGTTGAAACGGCATAATTCAGCATTGCATTTAACATGAAGAATGTCTATATTAATGCGTTCGAACATTTTCTCTTTTTGTATCGTTCAATTTACGTGAGACAAGTTCGATATTACTCTCATAAAAAGTCGAGTCGGCTTATCTATTCCTATATCAGAAATTACGTAATCCCAATAGCCAGGGGAACAAGAGTCTTCATATTGGTGGGCTTCATTAATCTTTATTCCGCCATCATTCTCCATGCCCAAACACCGGACATCGTATTCGAACAGCTTTTTCTGGAACAGGGATTATCACAAAGCATCGTCCAGTGTATATGTCAGGATCGCAGCGGATTCATGTGGTTCGGCACAGAGGACGGACTGAATAAATACGATGGATACAAATTTACGATCATCCGCAACGACCCCGACGATCCCAACAGCCTGAGCTACAACAACATCAGCGCGATTTTTGAAGACAGTGCAGGAATCCTCTGGATAAGCACGTTCTACGGGGGTTTGAACAGATACAACCCGCTCACGAAACGCTTCCACCGGTACCGGCACGATCCTGACAATCCACACAGTATAAGCAATGACAATGTCAATGCGATTCTGCAGGACAGACAGGGGAATCTGTGGTTGGGTACGGATGGCGGATTGAATCTGCTGACAGCCGCTGAACTCGCCACAATCGGCACGAACATCAATGACTCTTCTCTTGTTTTCATTCGATTCCAGCACGACCCCACGAATCCCAACAGTTTGAGTCATGACATCGTCAGATCGCTTTATGAAGACAGTTCTGATGTGCTCTGGATCGGCACAGATGCCGGTCTGAATGGTCTCGATCCGGGATCTATGGATAATGAAAATTCTGAATCAGCTCTGACTTTCACACATTTCAGCCACGATCCGAAAGATCCATACAGCCTGAGTCATGACGAAGTCTATTCAATTCTGGAAGACCGGTCGGGCACATTATGGATCGGCACCAACAACGGTGGACTCAACCGCTTCGACCGGCAGCGTAATCGGTTCATCCGCTTTCGACACGATCCGGATGATCCACAGAGTCTGAGTCACGATGCCGTTTACGTGATCTTCGAGGACAGCTCCGGATTGCTCTTGTTGGGCACCAATGGCGGCGGACTCTGCCTTTTTGACAGAGACAAAGAACAATTCCTTACTTACATAAATGATCCGTTCGATCCCTCCAGCATCAGCTACAACGAAATTCGTGCGATCTATGAGGACCGGTCCGGCCTGCTCTGGATCGGCACTTACGGTGGTGGCGTCGACAAAGTTGATAAAAGCAGACGGCAATTCCGGCTATACAGATACGATCCGCGAAACAGCAACAGCCTGAATAATCCCATCGTCTGGTCCATTCATGAGGACAAGCAGGACATTCTATGGATCGGGACGCATGGCGGTGGTTTGAATCGGTTCGACAGAAGCAGAAATGAATGGCGGCATTATCGTCACGATCCGCAGAACCCCGGAAGTCTAAGTCACGACATCGTCAGGGTCGTTTACGAGGACAAAGCCGGCATGATATGG
>JAZBPW010000011.1:0-2296 GCA_036351795.1 Candidatus Zhuqueibacterota bacterium
TCGTATGCCATGTGAACGACTTTGCGATGCACCCGGCTTCTGAAGAAAAGGTCACCGCCGTGAATGACCATGTCGGAATCTATCGATTTGGCGTGGTCGATGATTTTTCTGTAATTATGGAAGAAATCATGCCCGCGGCGGCGACGATCCAGGCGGGGATGGATGGGATAATCAAAACCCAGGTGCGAATCCGCGAAAAATACGATTTTTATTAAGGGACTCTCTTTTTTCAATCGATTTTGAAAACCTTCTGGCATGTATCTGCGCTCACAAATACACCAGTTCCGTTTCGCTTACCGGACTGGATGGGTGAATTGGAATCGTAATAAGTGCTCGAGTTCAATCTCATCCCGGATAGGGATACTGTCGATTCCGAATAAAGGTATTTCCGGTTTGAGTCTTCTGCTGTATTCGATTTTATGGAATAAGTCGATATACTTTAAAATTATCATACATCACGTTGGCGTTATAGACTCTGAACGCGAACCATCCGCTCCTGCACGGTTCCGGATCCCATTTTTCAAAGTAGAGCGAATCATCGCAGATGTATTGCACGAGCGCGCTGTCCGGACCGTCGCAATAGATCAGCTGTATTTTGTGCGGGAAAGACGGCCTGAGCAGATATTCTTGATCTGTGAGAATACCCCAATCGATTCTGGTACCATTGCCGCTCATATCATGCTTCTTGAAAGTCGTTCTCGTATTGCGTCCGGCACCTTTACCGGCATAATAGCCGGGCAATCTGTGATAGCTTTTGAAACTGCCGCCGCGTGACGAACTATCCGCAAGAATATCCTCAGGATGCTTCAGATCGGTCAGCATCCAGAATGCGTTGACATCGGACACAGAGTCTGGGACGCCGTCAATGAGCATCGCCGTTGCGTTGTACTCGATCATCACAGATCCATCGAGCTTTTGGAGAAACCAGAGCGTTGTCCCTCCGCCGAAGGAGGAGATGTGCAATTGCCCATCTTTGATCTGAACCGAACTGCTGGATGGCGTCTCCATCTCGGCGGACCAGTGCGACAGGCCGCTATCAAACGAATCCGAATAGAGAAGTTCTCCGACGTCATACGGGTCACTTTGTTGCTGTGTGTTTGTACAGCTGCCTGTGAGTAACAGGATAACAATGATCGGTATCCTAAACTTCAATGTCACTCCTTATCGATTGAACGTTATATGCCAGGCGCCGCGGAAGTCGTTCATCGCGAAACCTGTCGCCAGATCTTCCGGGTATTTTTCCTTTATCGTTACCAGGGTCTGTTCCGCAATGTCTGTGCCGGGATCACCATGACATTTGAGACAGGCCTCTTTAGAGATCATGATTGGTTTATAATAGTCGATCCGGTCGTCAAAAAGGTGGACCGCCGGCTTCAGGGTGTCGCCTTTTTGATATGCATCCTGATATTGATGCAATTGTTCTTTCTCTGATTCCGTTCGGGGCATATCCGCCGGATTACGGTACTTTAAGGCGATGCGCCTGATCTGGCAGTCATGCAGGCGGGACAGGCTGTCCTTCAATGAGAGGGCACGCAAATTGCAGAATTCGACAGCATACCCCGGCCCCCCTTTTTTCATGG
Organism: Candidatus Zhuqueibacterota bacterium; assembly: GCA_036351795.1. GTDB lineage: Bacteria > Zhuqueibacterota > Zhuqueibacteria > Thermofontimicrobiales > Thiofontviventaceae > JAZBPW01. Next base: position 1,581 of record JAZBPW010000011.1, read on the forward strand.
CGAGAGAGACATTTTTCAATAGCTCGATCTGGGTTATTTTCGCGATCTCCGCACCCTTTTGGAGGTATTCCTGTTTGATGGAATCTTCTTTTTGTGCTGTTTGATCAGTCTTGCTGCATGAAGAGATCAAGCTCATAATTATGAATAGTGTTATTATGCGCATTCTGTAATCTCCTTAATATTACAATTTAAAATTAGAACAACAGCTATTCCCAATATATTAATTTATTCCAAAATTCATGTGATATATCTTCCAATTTAAAGAGGCATAACGACTCGGCTCACGGGACCAGGGGGGCGCAGCCGCGCGCCCCCCTGGGTACCGTGGAGCCGTTGATTCGGCAATTCCTGGCGAATCTACTCCGTTTCCATGAGCTCCTGTGCCAACACCGAGCACGACAGGAATTTGTGGCATGCTGCACAAGAACTCAATCAATCGACGTTCATATGCCGTTGGGCCGTAAAGATCCCCTCTGTGATTGGCTTGCGGGTCGAATCCAACTGATTAATCAGCATCCCAGAGAACGTTCCTTTCACAACACCTCCGACCTTCCCATAAGCGGACACGGCGATGGTAACGGTTTCGGAGTCGTAGTTGCTGAAAGGGGGCTTGATGAAGGAACAGGTCGCGCCAGCGTCCTCATCGAACTGTCCGGTGGCCGTGCCGGGAATTTCCAGCATCAGGGTCCACTCGCTTTCGTCCCCGCCGCTCGTAA
>JAZBPW010000012.1:0-35271 GCA_036351795.1 Candidatus Zhuqueibacterota bacterium
ACTGGCCGTGTGGAACGGGTGCCGGATCGCGACCGCTACGCGTATAAGGATACGGTGCAGTTGACGGCGATATCGAATTCCGGCTATTCGTTTACGAACTGGAGCGGAGATACCACCGGGACGGACAACGTGATGATACTGGTGGTGGATACGGCGGTGACCAATCTGACGGCGCATTTTGCCGAGAACAGCGAGACAGTAACCGTTCCGGATGTCCCCACCGGTCCCGATACCGGGATCATGGGCGTGCCGCTCACATTCAGCACCGGCGGTTCGGTGAGTAACTTCGGGAATGATGTGCAGTATCAGTTCGACTGGGGCGACGGGAGTCTGTCCGACTGGAATGGAGAGAACGGCGTGCATAGCTATTTATCAACCGGAGTGAAATCTGTCAGAGCCAGGGCGCGAAGCGCGGTGACCACGAGCATCGTTTCCGACTGGTCGCAGGCGCATGATGTGACAATCGACGGATACGCACTCGTCGTGACAATCGATCCTCCGGGGACAGGCCAGGTGGATGCGGATCCGGCAAAGGCGCTTTATGCTCAGGACGAGGTTGTCCAATTGACAGCAACAGCCATGGCAGGTTATCTGTTCGATAGCTGGAGCGGTGATGCGGTTGGTGCGGAAAACCCGTTGTCTCTTACCATGGATTCAGACAAGAATGTCACGGCACACTTCATCCAGGCGCCGACATACACATTGACGATAAACATCGATCCGGCAGGAAGTGGAACTGTCGCAAAATTTCCGGATAAGGTGGAATACGATGCTGGCGACACGGTGATGGTCACGGCTGCACCGGCCGATGGATTCAGTTTCACAGGCTGGAGCGGTGACCTCAGTGGATCATTGAATCCGGCGCAGATCATCATGGATGGAAACAAGACGGTGACGGCGACCTTTTCGCAGGATCCAAAATACACATTGACCCTGATGGTTGATCCAATCGGCGGCGGCACTGTTGCAAAAAATCCGGATCTGCCGGCATATGATCCCGGCGATACGGTGACGGTCACGGCAACGCCGGCCGATGGCTTCAGTTTCACGGGCTGGAGCGGTGACCTCAGCGGATCATTGAATCCGGCGGAGATCGTCATGGATGGAAACAAGACGGTGACGGCGAACTTCGCACAGATCCCAAAATATACACTCACGGTGACGATTGATCCCGTTGGCGGGGGTACTGTGAATAAGGCACCTGACAAGATGGAGTACGATGCCGAAGAAACAGTGACTCTGACCGCGGTACCCTCGGCTGGATACACATTTTCCGGCTGGGACGGAGATGCGGCAGGCATGTCTAATCCTGTGGATATCGTGATGAATGGCAACAAGAATGTCACAGCGCAGTTCGTGTCCGATGCCAGTTTCGTCCTGATGATCAATATCAATCCGCCTGATGGTGGAACAGTGATCAAGGTACCGGACAAGCGGGGATATGAAATGAACGAGCTGGTCACCCTCACGGCAGAACCCGCCAACGGCTATCTGTTCGACTCCTGGAGCGGCGATCTGTCCGGATCCATCAATCCGGAGCAGTTGACAATGGACGGGGATAAAGTCGTCAATGTGCTGTTTGTGGCTGTGAGTGATACGGTGACACTACCCAGCAAGCCCACGGGACCGGTGCGCGGCTATCGCGGTGAGCCCATCACGCTATCCACGTCAAATGCAGTGAGCAGTCTGGGTCATGATGTGGAGTACCAATTCGACAGGGGAGACGGCACATTGTCCGACTGGGGAGATCCGACCCAAACCTACGCCTGGTCTACGCTGGGCAATTTCACCTACAGAGCGAGGGCGAGGAGCAGCGTGGATAGCACGGCTGTTTCGGACTGGTCGGAGAGCAGTACGATCTTCATATCGAGCTGCCACATTCTGGTAGCATCGGATCCAGGAAATGCGGGCGAAGTGCTTATCGATCCATACAAGAGCGACTACGATTACGGTGAAGTTGTAATTCTCACTGGCAAGGCCAATTCAGGTTACCAGTTCAGCCACTGGAACGATGATTTGAACGATTCGTTGTACACAAAGACTGTGACCATGGATAGAGACAAAACCTTTGTCGCGCATTTCGAAGTCAAGACCAGTGTCGAAGACAGAGATGCTCCGCTGGCGAACGGCTACGTTCTGGAACAGAACTATCCCAATCCGTTCAATCCTGAGACGATGATCCGTTTCCAGATCGCGGAATCCGAATTCGTGAGTCTGACAGTCTATAACATGAAAGGGGAGCACGTGCACACACTGGTCAATGGCATGTTAAACCGTGGGCAGCATACCATATTATGGCGTGCCGATGATACAATGGGCAATCAGGTACCGTCAGGCATATATTTCTATTGCCTGAAAACAGGGACTTTCAACCAGACGAAAAAAATGATTCTCATGCGATAAAATTCAATGAACGGAGTATAGCTGGATGCGTTATACGGTTTTAATTCTCACACTGCTGTTCAGCCAGATGGCGTTCGGAGATGAACTGCTGATACCGGATTGTTCCTTCAGAGGCGAGCAGAATGCGGGCAGGATCGGCTATTATCTGTCGTCGGCCGGCGATGTCAACAATGATGGTTTCGGCGATTTCATGATCGGATCGTACCACACCTCTCTGTACGGTTGGAACTCCGGAGCTGTTTTCCTGATACTGGGGAAAAGTACGATCGACTGGCAATTGAATACATCGCTTGATGTGGCTGATGCCGTTTTCAGGGGAAAGACGAAGTATGAAATGGTTGGTTACAACATGGCCGGCGAAGGCGATTTCAACGGAGATGGTATCGACGATCTGATCATCGGAGGTCCGGGGAACTGGGAGAAATATCCAACAGTTCCGGGCAGCGCCTACATCATATTCGGTAAAGAAGAGGCGGATTGGGGCGACGACTGTATCCTCCCCGATCAGGCGGATTTCGAGATCGTCGGTGAGAATCTTCTGGATCAGCTGGGATACGCCAACGCATTTATCGGAGATCTGGATGGAGACGGCTGCGATGATATCCTGTGCGCGGCTTCATTCAGGACGCAGACGCGGGAATGGGAGGGTGTGGTCTACCTCATTATGGGAAGAAGATCGTTCCCGAATCGTGTCGTCAATGTGAGCAACGTGGCGGCAGCCTCCTTCATCTATCCGGAGTATCATGGCGTCGTGGGATCGGCAGTGGATGGTGTGGGGGATGTCAACCAGGACGGCCAGCCTGATTTTCTCATCGGCGCTGCCGGTATCGGTACATCGTTCCTCATTCTCGGACGGCCTCAGGCTGATTGGGGCTATAATTTTGACCTGGAGAACGCGGACTGCATCTTCACGCCCGAGAGCAAAGGAGATGACGCGGGCTGGCAGGTGAAAAAGGCCGGCGATCTCAATCAGGACGGTTACCCGGATTTTCTCATCTCGGGTCTGCAGATCAAATGGGAGGCCGGAAAGGTATACGTCATTTTCGGAAGAGAAAACTGGCCGTCCCAGATACCGCTCTCCCAGGCGGATGCCTCTTACTATGGAGAGGGAACCTATCATCACGCGGGTGTTTCGATCAACGGTATACATGACTACGATGGCGACGGCATCGACGACTTTTTGGTAGGCGCGAGATATTACAAGCATAATGATCCGGGTACAAGGGATTATCACCGGGGAAAAACATATCTCATCAAGGGGAAAAGGAATGGATGGAGCCGTAATGTCGCATTGAAAGATATCCAGACCTATTATCTGGGTGAAGATTCTGTCGCGTGCAGCGGTTGGGGAGTCAGTTCCGCGGGTGACGTGAACGGGGATATGCGCATGGATTTCATCGTGGCAGCGCCATGGCATGACGACGGACGAGATGCGGGCAGGACGGTTGGTGAAGTCTACCTCTTCCTCGCCGATTATCCGCTGAGGACCATAGGTGGAAAAACGCATTACTTTTCCGGTGATGTCCCTGTGCCCGATGTTCAGCTGTCTCTGAGCGGAGACGTGGAAACAAATATTGCCTCGGATGCGAATGGTAGCTATCTGTTCGAGATTTCACATGGATCGAATTTCATCGTCACACCATTCAGGGGGGCGGAGGATGACATTGCACCTGGCGTGCTGTCGATTTACGATGCCGCCCTGGCGGCGCGGCATGCTGTATTGCTGGACACCCTGGGAAACAGCGCGCAGATGGCAGCCGATGTCGATGAAGATGGAGATATCACATTGTATGACGCCTCCCTCATTGCTCACTATGCCGTGGGATTGTGGGGTGGTGAAGAGAGCGGTGTTGGTGTATGGCGCTTCGATCCGGAGCAGAGAAGCTACCAGAGCCAGGACCTGCCGTTGCTAAACGAGAATTATGAATGCATTCTCACGGGAGATGTGAGCGGCAATTGGCGTCCGGGTAACTCCGGATTGCTGAAACGATCGCTCCCGGAAAAAAGCATTGTGTGGAAGGAGGACGGGAGCATCTCTCTCCCCTTCGATACCGGAGATATGAATGGAATGTTGTCAGCAGAAATACACCTTTCCTATAATGCGACTGCGCTAGAATTTGTCGGTGTGCGACGAACAGCTCTGACTGAGGATTTCAGGATACTCGTTAATGACCAGTTGAAGGGCGAATTGAAGCTCGGATTGTACGGGATGAAAGAAGTCGCGAAGCAGGGATCGATCTGTTATCTTGATTTTAAATCTGCTGAAAGCGGAACCATGGAAACAATGATCAGGATAGATAAGTATCAGATCAATGATCGGGTTTCGGAGACGGGTGATATTTTCGTGCGACACAACGGGAAAGAGACAAGCGATCACGTGTCGAAAACGTTCACACTGCACAATTATCCGAATCCGTTCAATCCGGAAACGGTCATTCATTACAATCTCAAGGAAAGGTCGCGGATCGAACTGGTGATCCTGAATTCGCTGGGACACAGGGTGCGCACACTTGAGCGCCGTGTCGCGGAAGCCGGAGAACATCGCACGGTCTGGAGGGGGATGGATGATGCCGGGAACCGAGTGGGAAGCGGATTGTATATCGCATTTTTGAAGACTGACCTTTACTCACTGAAACGAAAAATGCTGAAATTGAAATAGAATTGCATTATCACATTTAAAATTCAATATGGAGGGCCTCATTTCTTGTCCAGACGTTGTTTGATTGTTATACTGATTCTGATCGTTCTCATCCCGATACACGCAGGTGCGCAGGTGATTGCGACGATCCCTGATACGACAGCGATGCCCGATTCGACAGTCCACATTCCGATAAAGATTGACTTGCGTAACTACGGCATTATATCTTATTATTTTGAAATCACATTTGATCCCGCGGTGGTGGTCATAGAAAGCGTAACGACAGACGGAACGTTATCTGAAAACTGGTCATCACCTGTATTGAACACAAACTTCCCCGGCACCATCATTATTGGCGCGTTCTCGATTGGGGACACAGTTCGGGGCGAAGGAAATCTCCTCAATCTCGTTTGTAAAGTGACCGGGTCGGATGGCGATTCCTCGTTGATCGGTTTTGAGAGCGGCTATTTGAACAACGGTTTTCCGAGTGTGTACAAGAGAGGGGGCATGTTCAAAGTGAAACAGACGACTTCAGTACGAGGTGTTGATCTCAATGCCCTGCCGCAGGAGGTCGTGTTGATGCCAAATTACCCCGATCCATTTGTTTCCAATACGACGATATCATACCGGCTGGACAGGATTCAGCACGTCTCTGTCAGAGTTTTTGATATCCTGGGCAGGCAGGTTGCGACGCTGGTTGACGGGATACAAAATCCACAAATGCATACATTCAATTGGAATGGAATGGACCGCAATGGATATCCCCTGCCCAATGGCGTCTATTTTTGTGTTTTTGTAACCAGTACGAGTCAGTTTGTCGAGAGAATGACTATCCTGAGATAGTTTGAACTTATTTGAGTTGAATATTTACAGATTGAGCGATAACCACGGAGCACATGCACATGAGATTGAGACTCACCCTGACAGCGTTCGCACTCTTTACAATGATATCTTCCGGATCCGCGCAGATACAAATCACTGCTCCGGATACATCGGCTGACAGCGACAGTACGATCTGGCTTCCCATCGGGGTATCCGATCTCACTGATAAAAATATCATATCATTTCAGTTTGACATGGTCTATGATGCGGATGTTGTGACGCCTCTGGATGCACATCTGGATAACACCATCGCGTCCGGCTGGAATGATCTGTATTATAACTTCAACACACCGGGATTGATGACAATTGCCGCCTTTGGCATTCAACCGCTCAGCGGAAGCGGGACTTTGGTGAATATTCAACTCAGGATGTCGGGTCAGCCCGAAGACAGCACAGCGATATCATTTGAATTTACTGAGTTTTCCGGCGATACGAGCGGAATAATTAAGAATAACGGAATGATATATATCAATTCGAACATGATCAACGTGCGCATAGCGACAACACCATTCAGCAACGCGCAGGTGATGGTGGATGATACATTGAGGGTGTCACCATTTCAGATAGAGTGGATCAAGGGCAGCGAGCATACGATATCAGCCCCATCTCCGCAGATTCAGGGAGATATCCGGCATCTGTTCGAGAGGTGGAGCGATGATGGCGCGCAGTCGCATTCGGTCTCATCGCTTGTGGACACGACCTTTATCGCTGACTACAAAACTGAGTTCAACCTGACGCTCGATTCCGAATTCGGCGTTACGGAAGGGGGCGGATGGTATGATTCGGCGGCAGTGGCAGCATTCACGGTCGAACCCGCGATTATTGACAGCGGTGACAGTCGCCTTCGGTTTCTTTCCTGGGAAGGCACCGGTGAGAACAGTTATTCCGGCCCGGCGAGGGATACCAGTGTGGTGATGACGAATCCGATCACCGAGGAGGCGATGTGGGACATGCAGCACTACCTCGAGGTTGTGTCCGATCATGGTGGTCCCTACGGCGAAGGCTGGTACACCGAGGGAGATACGGCGACATTCGGCATAGATTCAGTTTACGTAGATATGGGTGATACAAAATACATATTTCAGTCATGGATCGGATCCGGTGAGGCGAGTTACAATGGAACGGAAGCGGAGGTGTCGCTGGTGATGAATTCTCCTGTCGTGGAGACGGCAGTCTGGGACACCTCCTACCTCGTGGTCACACGTTCTACGCCGGAAAATGTATTGGGTTTGGCGGATTCATTGTGGTTTGTAAAAGGAGATCTGTATTCCAGCATTGCGGCGCCCGATACGGTGGTTATGGATACGCTCACCTATTTTTTCTTAGGCTGGATGGTTAATGGCACTGATGTGCCCGGGAATCCTGTGGCCGCGCGCGTGGACAGTCCGCTCGTCATCACGGCACGCTACGGTGCCACAGCAAAGGTGACAGTCACTACGACAATAGGCGCTGGCACATCGGTGATCGTCGACAGCGTAATGTATAGCGCGCCTTATACAACTCACTGGCTCACAGGATCGGAGCACAGCATCGATATCGAGGCATTTCAGGGAGAGAGCGATACCATGCGATATCAGTTCGAGGGCTGGAATATCGGCGATGATCGATACCAGAGGATTCGCGTGGAGAGAGACAGTACATTCACAGCGTTGCTGGATGTGCAGTATCAATTGAGTTTTAAGACCGAACCGACCGGTTTGCTGACAGGTTTCGACTTCGACTGGCATGATGCAGGGGATACAGTTTCCGTGCCGGGTGTCCCGGACATTGTTGAGCGCGACACAAATACTTATCGATTCAGAACGTTCACCAACAATGGAGAGCCGGTAGCCGGAAATCCGGTTGACGTGGTGATGAGCGGACCTGTAAGCGTGGTTGCACGATATGAAAAGGCGTTCAGTATTTCCGGTACCGTTCTTTTCGACGATGTTGCGCTGGCAGATGTCGTGATGTCTTTGTCCGGCGCCGAGGCTGATACAGTGACCTCTATGGAGAATGGTGAATTTGAATTTCCGGCGCTTTTCAGCGGAGATTATGTTTTGACAGCGCTCAAGGAAGGGTATCGCTTCGAACCCTTGGAGCGCGCCTATGATTCACTCTCGCGACACATGACTTCTCAGAACTTCATGGCAATAGACACGGTGACGACTGTTCAGGGGAATACGGATACAGACATCCCGGCCACGTACGCATTGAAGCAGAACTACCCCAATCCGTTTAACAGCAACACGATCATTGCCTATCAGCTGCCTGAAAAGACGACGGTACGCATATCGATATACAATCTTGTCGGACAGATGGTGAAGAATTATCTGGTTGAAGATCAGGAGGCGGGGCATTACAGGATATCCTGGGATGGAAAGGATGATGCCGGCAATCCGTTGAGTTCGGGACTCTATATCTATCAGATGCGGACGGATCAAATCCTGTATTCAAAAAAAATGATACTCCTTGAGTAAAAATACTTGATTTTTCACGCCGAAAGTGATAGTTTTAACAAGGGTCCATTAATAATCAGGTATATTCGGTGAAAAGCACAGCAATCATTACCGGCGGTGCGATGCGTATCGGCCGTGAGATCGCATTGATGCTCGCCGACACAGGCTATCACATCGCACTTCATTATCATTTATCGGAATCACGCGCGCGTGAGCTGGCTGCCGAGATAGAGGGAATGGGTGTCGAATGCGCGCTTTTCCAATGTGATTTTAATGATTTCGATCAGGTGGAACAGCTGATCCCCGATATTCATCAAACCTTTCCGAACACATCCATCCTGGTCAATAATGCATCGATCTTTGAGCGCGCGAGATTCAGGGATACAGATGCTGATTTGTACGACCGGCATTTCAATACGAATCTGAAGGCACCGTTTTTCCTGAGCAGAGATTTCGCCCGAACATTCGGAACAGGGCACATCATCAATATTCTCGACACAAAAGTGGCGAGAAATCTCATCGAATATTTCGCCTATACAATGACGAAGAAATCGCTATACGATTTCACAAAGATGGCAGCCATGGAACTGGGTCCTGAAATCCGGGTGAACGGCGTTGGTCCGGGACTGATTCTGCCTCCTCCGGGAGAGGATGCGAGCTATCTTGACAAGCTGAGCCGGAAAATCCCCCTGAAAAAGAGCGGAGGTGTCGAGAATGTGGTCTCCGCAATCCGCTTTCTGTTGGACAATGATTACATCACAGGGGAGTGTATTTTCGTGGACGGCGGAGAACATCTGAAATAGAGGAGATATCTGTTCATGGTCATCAGAATCAAGAATCTGCGTCTGAGGACGATCATCGGGATCGAAGAGTGGGAGCGGACAAACAAACAGGATCTGATCATCAATGCAGTGATAGATTTCGATGGAGAGAAGGCGGCAGAGAGTGATGATATTGCAGACACTGTCAATTACAAGCGAATCACCAAGAAGATCATCACTCTGGTCGAGGAGTCGGACTATTTCCTGCTGGAGAAGCTGTGCGACCGGGTGCTGCACGTGATTCTGGAAGATAAGAATGTCCTCAGCGCTACTGTTGAAATCGACAAGCCGGGCGCGTTGCGATTCACGGATTCTGTATCCGTGAGCACAAGCGCCGGGAGGGATGAATGAATACGGCTGTGATAGGAATCGGCTCCAATATCAGACCCGCCGCGAATGTGAGGAAAGCGATCAATATCATATCAGGCAGCCATGAGTGCGTCGCCATTTCGCGGATCAGAAAGACGAAGCCGGTCGGGTACAAGGATCAGCCCGATTACCTGAACGGCGCGATGCTCATCTCGACAAATCATTCCATGCGCGAGTTGAGAAAATGGCTGAAATCGGTTGAGAGCAATCTCGGACGTATCAGGACGAAGAACAGCTACGGGCCACGAACCATAGACCTCGATATTCTCGTATGGAATAAAAAGATCGTGGACGATGAAGTGTTTCAGCGTGATTTCCTTAAAAAAGCCGTCGAAGAGCTGCTTCCCGGCCAGGAGCTCCAGAAAATATAATTTCAATATTTGAAGCCCCCGGTTCTCATTCATCTGACGCAAAAACCTTGCTTTTTTCTTTGTTTTTTCATACCTTATTTATTACCAATTTCAGGATTTACAGCTATGAAGACGCGATTTTCCGCAATTCTGTTGATATCACTCTTTGTCTTATCGCCTGTTCTTACATTTTGTCAGTCCACATATGTGATTTATCAAACGGATGTGTGCCACAGTTGCGTGATTGATGGCAACTTCGAGCTGTATCTGAAACTGATCGGATTGGAGGAAAGGTAAGCCATGAATTGGATGGACATGAGCGGCAAGTGCGCCCTGGTGACCGGAGGCTCGCGCGGGATCGGGCGTTCCATTGCTGTGAAGCTGGCACAGGCGGGCGCGGATGTGGGTGTCACGTATCATTCGAATGAGGCGGCGGCGCGGGATACGCTGTCACGAATCAAGGGTGCCGGTGCAGAGGGGTGGATCGAGCGATGCGATCTGGCTGATCCCGGGAGTATAGTAGCGCTTTTCCAAACTGTGGATCATTTTTTTAAGAATGGACTGGATATCTTTGTGGCCAATGCCGGTGTCTGGCCGCCGGAGCAGGTGGCGATCACAGAGATGACGGACGCGCAACGGCGGCGCACCATCGAGGTCAATCTCAATTCTGTTTTTCATACCACGAAAGAGGCGGGTCGGCGTATGCGGGATGGCGGTCGCATTATACTCATCGGATCCACTGCCGGTCAGCGCGGCGAGGCATATCATGCGGATTACGCGGCGAGCAAAGGAGCGCTTATTTCGCTGGTCAAAGGATTGTGTGTGGAGTTCGGCAGCAGAGACATCACCGTGAACTGTGTGGCGCCCGGTTGGGTGGATACAGAGATGTCGGCGTCAGCGCTGACAGGCGCAACCAGAAATCAAATCGAGAATACCATCCCTTTGGGAAGGGTTGCCACGGCGGATGATATTGCGGGACCCGTGATCTTCCTGTGTTCCGAACTTGCCAGGCACATCACCGGCGAAGTGCTGAATGTGAACGGCGGAGCAGTGCTATGCGGATGAGAAGAGTCGAATAATGTGAGCATATGAATAAAAAAATATTATCCTTCTGGAAAGATAAATGTGTTGTCGTCACCGGGGCTTCTTCAGGCCTTGGCAGGGCTGTCGTTGAGGCTCTCGCGCCATTCCAGATCCGCTTTTGTCTGCTGAGTCGCAGAGAATCTGACATGCTGGAGCTGGCTCTGAGGCTCAAGGACAGCGGAAGTACATTCTGGATCAAAACATGTGATGTCCGTAAAAAGGCACAGGTCTACAGTGCTATCCGGGATTTTCACCGGCAAACCGGCCGGATCGATGCCGTGTGGGTGAACAGCGGGATTGGCGGGAGCTCCGCATTCAGCGAGTGGCAGTGGGACCGCATCCACGATATTATCGACACCAATCTGGTGGGCGCGATATACACCATCATTGCCTGCCTCGAGTTCATGGTAGATCAGAAGTCCGGTGTGGTCATCGGCATCGGATCCGCGACAGCCATGCGCGCAATTCCCACGCGTGGCGTCTATAGCATGACAAAAATCGGACTGGAATATATGATTGAAAGTCTGGCTATCGAGTTACCGGATATTCAGTTCACGATGATCCACCCGGGATTCGTGGATACGCCGATGGTGAACAAGCGTAAGAACACAGTATGGATTGTCCAGCCTGACAGAGCGGCGAAGATGATGATCCGCGCTGTCACGAAAGGCAAAACTTTCTATATTTTTCCATTTCGTATGAGCCTGTTGTACAGAATTGTAAAACTTCTGCCGAAGCCATTGTACCGGAAACTGGCGAAAAATGTAATTTATACCAGGAAAAAAAAGGCATAATACATACACATCACCTCTGTTGTCAATTTTGCCGAATATATTTTTTGAAGATTAAGATGGAGTCTGGAATGAAAAAGATTTTGATTTTACTTTTAGGATTGTGCGCACCCCTGATGCTGATGGCGCAGGATGCAATCGAGTTGGTGGAGAGTGTGCCTGTGGAGACCGTGCTGGATATGGAAGAGATCGTGAATACGCATGGTGTGTGGCTTGAGATGATATCGGCTGCTGAAAGATCGCTTGATATCGAGATCTTCTATCTATCCAATCAGGCAGGCGAACCGCTTGAGGATGTCTTGCAGGCGATCAGAAAGGCAGCCGCGCGAGGCGTAAAAGTCCGCATCATATCTGAAAAGAAATTTCGCAAGACATATCCCGAACCGTTGACAGAGCTGAATACGGTGGACAACATCAGTGTCCGCTTTATCGATTATGATTCGATTGCCGGTGGCGTGATGCACGCGAAGTATTTCATTGTGGATGGAGAACATATCTTTCTGGGCAGTCAGAATTTCGACTGGCGATCCCTGAAGCATATTCATGAGCTGGGCGTGCGTTTGCGAAACAGAAAACTTGGCGATCTTTTCACCAGGGTGTTCAATGCGGACTGGGCCCTTGCTGAGGGCGATACGATAGCCGGACACCTGTTCAGCGAAGAAGCGTACGAGGTGCCTCTCGAAATTGAATTGAACGGCAGGTCGGTAAGGGTGACACCTGTTTTCAGTCCCAGGGACCTTATCCCGCATTCGAATCTGTGGGATGAGACCCATATCGTGAATCTCATCGACAGTGCCAGGCAGGACATCAAGATTCATCTGTTGAATTACTCCTCATCGACATATGATAAGACGTACTATGAGATCCTGGACAACGCGCTCAGGCGGGCTTCAGTGAGAGGCGTGAAAGTGAAAATAATGTGCTCCGACTGGGCGAAAAGATATCCGAAGATCAACCAGCTCAAAAGCCTGGAGGTGATGCCGAATTTGCAGGTGAAACTGTCCACGATACCGGAATATTCGGGTGGATTCATCCCATATTCCAGGGTCGACCACTGTAAATTCATGGTGGTGGATGGCAAGAGATTCTGGATTGGCACGAGTAACTGGAGCAGGGACTACTTTTACAACAGCCGGAATGTCGGTGTGATCGTCGAAGACGACATTCTGGCGAAACAGGTGGATGATTTCTTCATGAACAGCTGGAACAGTCCATACGCATACAAAGTAGAACCTTGTGCGAAATATATACCTCCGAAGACAAAATAGAATGAATGGAGAATAGATTATGGGCTACTATTTTAATAATATTGTTGATATGAATTTTGAAAATGCAGTGGAGAGAGTGACAGAGGAATTGAAGAAAGAGGGCTTCGGCATACTGACTGAAATCGATGTGCGGGATACCTTGAAGAAAAAACTGGATGTGGAGTTCCGAAAGTACAAGATCCTCGGAGCGTGCAATCCGCCATTTGCGTACAAGGCCTTGAGCAGCGAGCGGATGATCGGCGCCATGCTGCCGTGTAACGTGATCGTTCAGGAGGCGGATGATGGCAGGACAGAGGTGGCTGTGGTTGACCCGGTGGCATCCATGATGGCTGTGGAGAACAGTTCGCTGGAATGTGTGGCCAAGGAGGTGCGCGATAAATTGAGAAAGGTCATTGAAAGCCTGTGATATGAAAGAAGATGTATCATGTCAGATAACGAAAAGAATAAAATAAAAACTGTGACGCTGTCCGTGTCCGGTATGCATTGCGCCGGTTGTGCGTCGCGTGTGGAAAAGGCATTGACGGACGCATCCGGAGTGCGGGAAGCAAGCGTCAACGTTGCGAATGAAACCGCACGTTTGAGGTATGCGTCGTCGGATGGCAATGTCGATGCAATCATGCGGGCGGTGAAGGATGCCGGCTATGGATTAAGGAACAGTCGAACTGAAATAGACATACAGGGTATGAGCTGCGCGTCTTGTACAAAGCGCGTCGAGGATGCGTTGAAGTCGGTGGCCGGCACCACAGATGTATCCGTCAATCTGAACACGGAGAGCGCTGTTGTGCACCATGCGTCAGGACTCGTTGATCCGGAGGATCTGGTGTCTGCCGTTAGATCAGCCGGTTACGACGCCGAATTGACAAGCGATGATGTATCAGAAGATATCGAGGCGGCGTCCAGGAGAGAGGCTGCTGACAGTCTGAAACGCAGATTGTATTTCAGCGGGGCATTGACTCTCCCTATCCTGTTGCTTTCGTTCAACAGGATATTCACGTTTGTGAATAATATTCCGGAAAACATCCGGTGGATATCGATGTTCGTGCTGACAAGCGCTGTGATACTGTATCCGGGAAAGCAGTTTTACCTCAATGCCTGGAAAGCATTGAAGAACCGGGCAGCGGACATGAACACCTTGATCGCGGTTGGAACGGGCGCGGCATTTATCTACTCAGCTGTTTCGACGTTCTCCCCTGAAGTGTTGCCTGCAAATATGCGGCACGTCTACTATGATACCGCGGCGGTCATCATCACACTCATTCTGTTCGGCAGGCTACTGGAGGCGCGCGCCAAAAGCCGGACCTCGCAGGCAATAAGGCGATTGGCTGGACTACAGCCGAAAACGGCCCGGGTAGTACGCAACGGTGATGAGCTGGACATACCAATCGAAGATGTGTTGGTGGGTGATATCGTGGTTGTCAGACCCGGCGAGAGGATCCCGGTCGATGGCGAGGTGATCTCCGGACAGTCAACGGTTGACGAATCGATGATCACCGGCGAGGCCATGCCTGTTGAGAAAAAGCCGGGAGACAGTGTGATCGGTGCGACTATCAATTCGGCAGGAAGTTTCGAATTCAAAGCGCTCAAGGTCGGTAAGGAGATGATGCTCTCCCGCATCATACAACTCGTGCGAGATGCACAGGGCTCAAAGGCGCCGATACAGCGACTGGCGGATACCATTGCCGGCATCTTTGTTCCGGTGGTAATTTGTATTGCAATCCTGGCATTTCTGATTTGGTATTTCGCAGGACCGGAGCCTTCTCTCATTTACGCACTGGTGACTTTTGTGACAGTGCTTATCATCGCCTGCCCGTGCGCACTGGGCCTGGCGACGCCGACTTCCATCATGGTAGGAACAGGTCGCGGAGCGGAAATGGGGATACTGATCAAAGGCGGAGAGGTTCTTGAAACAGCACACCGGATTGCTACTGTGGTGCTGGATAAAACCGGAACGATTACCGAGGGGAAGCCGGTGGTGACAGATATTATTCCCTTAGATGGCTATGATGTGGATCAACTCATCTCGCTGGCAGCGGCCGTTGAAAAGCGTTCCGAGCATCCTCTTTCAGAGGCGGTGATGTCTGCGGCTGGCGCCAGAAATCTGAAAATAGAAAGGGTTGAAGGTTTCAGGGCTGTTGCCGGAAAGGGAGCGCGTGCATTTGTGGGGGGTAAAGAGGTCCTGGTCGGTAATCAGGCATTCATGCGCGAGAACAACATAGACCTCGATCCGGCGCGAGACATATCGGCGTCCATAGCATCGGACGGTAAAACACCGCTGCACATCGCGGTCAAAGGCAGGCTGTCCGGCATGATCGCGGTGTCGGATAGCGTGAAACCCGATTCCGCCGCTGCCATCGAACGGCTTCACAAGATGGGCCTGGAGGTGGTGATGCTGACGGGCGATAATGCTGAAAGCGCGTCCGCCATCGCGAAGAGAGTGGCTGTGGACCGGGTCTATTCCAATGTGCTTCCGGAACAGAAGGCCGAACTGATCAGATCGATTCAAGCTGAAGGCAAAATCGTGGCCATGGTTGGAGACGGCATCAATGATGCTCCGGCTCTGGCACAGGCCGATGTTGGGATTGCCATGGGGACAGGGACTGATATTGCCATGGAGAGCGGAGATATCACTCTCATCAAGGGAAATCTCAACGGGGTTGTTTCTGCCATCCAGTTGAGCAAGGCCACGGTGAAAAATATCAAACAGAATCTTTTTGGATCATTCATATATAATGTTCTGGGCATTCCTGTTGCGGCTGGCGTGTTATATCCGTTTTTTCAGATCATGCTGAATCCGATGTTCGCTGCCGCGGCCATGGCTGCCAGCAGTGTGACGGTGGTGACGAACGCGTTGCGACTGAGGAAGTTCCGGACGACTATTTAATGAGGATGCAGGATGGAGAGAGAAAGAGGCAAAGTCGTTAAGATCAGTAGGGGTAAAGCGATCATTCAAATGGAAACGTGCAGCGAATGCCAGACGTGTGGTGCGAAGCATGCGTGCATGTCGTTGAGCGATAACTCTGCCAGGCAGATTGAAGTGCCTGTGAAAAACAGATTCACCCAGCTCGAGGAGGGGGATCATGTGGAATTGAGTTTTGAGCCCGGGTCACGGATCCTGTCCGCGTTCCTGGTATTCATCGTGCCGATACTATTCATGATCGCGGGCTACTATGTCGGGTTCAATGTCACCCATAGCGAGGGCCGTTCCATTCTCGCCTCATTTGCCGGTTTGATCATCGCTTTTGCACTCATCAAACTATTAAACAAATTTATCATCAAAGACAACTCATTCATGCCGACTATAGTCAAGGTTTTATGACGATGATGAATGCCATGAACCGTTCTTCCAGCAGGTGTCTATCATTAAATAGCGGGAGGCTTCATTGTCTGATAAAGTTTTCAAAACGATGGCGGGAAATATCGGGTGTGGCAAAACAACAGCCGCAAAACTGGTCAGCCAGAATTTCGGCTTTGAGCTGTTCGATGAACCCGTTATAGACAACAGATTTCTGAAACAGTACTATTCGGATATGAAACGTTGGTCTTTCACCCTGCAGATGGAATTCCTGATCCAGCCGGGTTGAACATCACAAACTGATAGGAACTGTGAAAAAGTCTTGCATCCAGGATCGTTTATGTTATACACAGAGCTGAGTGCAAACAATAAAATATATAAAGGGCATTTATGAAAGTAGCAATAATTTACAACAAAGATTTTTCTAAAGTGATAAACCAGTTTGGAATGCAAAACAAAGAAGTTTACAATGAACGAACTGTTAATAATGTTGTACATGCTCTGGAAACATATGGACATAATGTGCAGGTTATTGACGGCAACATGGAAGTGATTGATAACCTTCAGAACTTTATGCCCAAAGTAATTGAAGGTGAAAGAATGGGGATGGTGTTTAATATGGCTTATGGAATACAAGGGGAAAGCCGTTATACTCACATACCATCAATGCTTGAAATGCTGGGAATTCCCTATATTGGTTCAAATCCATCAGGACATGCTCTGGGACTGGACAAAGTAATAGCCAAAATACTGATGCAAAAGCAAGGTATTCCAACACCTGATTTTTGGGTTTATTCAAATCACAATGAAGATATGTCGGATGTTAAATATCCTGTAATTGTAAAACCAAAAATGGAAGCTGTTTCATTTGGTTTAAAAGTAGTTCATAATGAAAAAGACTTAAGAGAAGCCGTTGAATTTATTATTGGAGAATTTGAACAACAAGCACTTGTTGAACAATTTATTAGGGGAAGGGAATTTGCTATTGGTGTTATTGGAAATTCTCCAAGTGAAACATTTCCGATATTAGAAATCGATTTAGACAATGATCCCGATGCCATACAGACGGTAGATGACAAGAAGAAAAAACCCCGAAAAAAAATATGTCCGGCCGATGTACCGGAATCACTGGCAAAAAAAATGCAGGAAGCGAGCATTAAAGCTTTTAAAGCATTACAACTGAATGATTTTGCAAGAGTCGATATCCGATTGGATGAACACGGCAATTTTTACATACTTGAAATAAACTCAATGGCATCATTGGGAACAACAGGTTCGTACACTTTTGCAGCCAAAGCAGCAGGTCTTGGCTACAATGAACTGATAAACAAAATGCTGAATGTTGCTGCTTATCGATATTTTGGAGACGATTTTTTAGCCAATAATGAAAACTCAATAAAAGGAGAAAAATTTTTCAATGTTAAGCTAAAATCATTCATCCGAAACAGGCAACACAGGTATGAAAAATATCTTTCTGAAATGGTTAACATTAATTCCCATGTCAATAATCCTGAAGGCGTTAACCAGGTTTCTGCCTATGTACGTGCACGACTAAGCAACCTAGGTTTCTCGCATCAGGTCATTCCACAATCGGTGATCGGTAACGTTTATTTCTACACTAATTCGGCTGATGAATATGATATATTGCTTCTTGGTAATATCGATAATTCCACCAATCCGAACAATCGCAAATACTTTCTCAACAGCGAGAAAAAATATTATGGCACTGGAGTTTGGAGTAACAAAGGTGGATTGACTGTCATGTTGGCGGCTTTGGAGGCCTTACAATCTCTCAACGTGCTGAAAAATATAAAAATAGGTATTTTGCTTACAACAGACAGTTCCCAGCAAAACCGTATTAGCGCTTCAATTATTAAAAATAAAGCAGTTGAAGCAAAATATGTTCTGGGGCTTACAGGTGCCTCACCTGCTGGTGGTATAATAACTTCCCGCTCAGGTGCCGGAGTTTACAAAGTTGAAATAAACTTAAAAAATAATGAAAAGCCAGAAAACATTTCAGTACTCACCAATAAATATTTGAATATCATTGGGCGTTTCATGAACCTATCCGATAAAAATAAAGATATACTGATTGCACCTTCTGATCTAAGTTTAAAATCAAATATTATACAGCATTTTGCATTTGGGACAGCGGTTATTAGTATCAGATTTAATAAGAATAATGATTTTAGGGAGATTAAAGAGCAAATTACCCGGCTGGTACCTAAAACACAAAAGACACTCGATATCCAAATAACCGGAGGTCACAAGCGACCGGCAATGGAGAGGAACAATTCTATCGATGAACTTTGGAACGAGATAAAAACAATTGCTTTGAGCATGGATATTAGTCTTCGGGAAGAACATCGTTGGAGTTCTTCGGATATTTGCTTTGTAGGTGACAACCAAAACAAAATTGATGGTTTGGGACCTGTTGGGGATATAGAAAAAAACAGCGATGAGTATATATTAAAGCACAGTTTATTGGAGCGGACAGCTCTATTGGCTATTATTATTGAAAAGTTGAAATAATTGATTTTACCTGTTCATCATGTTGCTATTATTCACGCATTTTGCTGATGCTAAATGTGGATTTGGTTAAACAATGGAATTCTAAAGGATGAATATAAATTTCAAAAAGATCGAGGATAAATTCCAGGCAAGCGATGACCAAAAGTGTAGTATTGCCAACGATGGTATGTTATCTACTCAATCAGGTTTTGCTACTGAAATCGGAAAAAAAATATTGTTGAAAAACGGTAATGCCATAGATGCCGCCGTTGCTGCCGCATTGGCGCTAGGTGTTAGTGAGCCGCAAGCGAGTGGCTTGGGTGGACAATCGATGATATTACTTGGTAACAAAAAAAAAATAATTGCCATAGACGGTTCTTCGAGGGTACCATCTTTAGCACATGCTTCTGCCATTTATAAAGACGACCGGTCGGTTGGCTACAGGGCCACCACTGTTCCAAGCACATTGGCTACAATGTGGTACACCCACAAATATTACGGAAAGCTTAAATGGAAAGAAATCATTGACCCGATTATTAAACTTGCCGAAGAGGGCTACCCTGTTTCAGAGTTGCAGGAATA
Organism: Candidatus Zhuqueibacterota bacterium; assembly: GCA_036351795.1. Lineage (GTDB taxonomy): Bacteria > Zhuqueibacterota > Zhuqueibacteria > Thermofontimicrobiales > Thiofontviventaceae > JAZBPW01. Next base: position 19,429 of record JAZBPW010000012.1, read on the forward strand.
TTTACAAAATCGAGAAGCCACAAATTTTGAAAAAGTAGAATCCAAGTCAGGAATTAAATACTTTTATAATAGCGGAAGACCCTATAGAAAGGGAGAAGTATTTAAACAAAAAGACTTGGCATGTTTATTAAAAAATATTCGGGATAATGGAATATTAGATTTTTACAGGGGGAAAATTGCCAAGATGATAGATGCCGATATGCGTGAGAATGGTGGCTTGCTCAGGTATGATGATTTGGCATTTATTCCTAACCCTATCGAAAGGCAGGCTATTTCTGGTAGGTTCAGAGGCTTGGATGTATATACCATGCCACCTCCGGGAGCGGGAGTCACTTTTATGTATGCCTTGCAGATGCTCGATAATATTCCTCCGGGATATGAAATGGACGATGATAATAAGCTATACCATATAGTCATTAACATACTAAGGAAAGCGTTTCTAGAAAGGGCTGACAGACCTTACGACCCTAATTTTTTTCAACAGATATCAGATAATTCTAAAATGCTGGATGAAAACTTTGCATTAGAAAGCATCCGCGATATTATTTCAGATGTCGATAAAAAAATTCTGCCTGTAATTCCAACATTGGATGAGTCATCCGGTGAAACAACACATTTATCTGTAATCGATAAAAACGGATTGGCTGTAAGCCTCACTCAATCCATAGAAAGAGTTTATGGAAGCAAGGCTGCTGCCGAAGGATTAGGTTTTTTGTATAACAATTATTTATTTGATTTTGAATACGATAAGCCAGAGCACCCTTATTATATACGCCCCAATAGTAATCCTTGGGCAACTGTGGCACCTACTCTTATTTACAATGAAGATAAAATTTGGATGTCATTGGGCAGTCCCGGTAGTGAACGAATCGTGCCAACCTTGTTGTTGTTTTTGTTACGAATAACCGACAGAGGATATTCTATTGATGAAGCCATGAAAGCGCCTCGACTACATTGCTCTTTAGGTGGTAAGGTTAGTTTAGAAGCCAGCAGGTTTGATGAAAGTCTAATCACGTATCTCGAAAAAAACGGATACAGAATCGACAAACGAGAGGATTTTGCTTTTTATCTCGGTAGCATCCAAGCCGTTTTGAAAAAACAATCCAACAGTGGCTTTCAGGGTATAGCAGATGTTAGAAGAGACGGGAAAGCACTTTAATCTCTTTGGGTTAATTCGCCGAAGCTCGATTCGGGAAGAATTAATTTGACCTTACAAAATCTCGTCAGCTTGCTGCGAGGTAGTTCATTTATGATAAATTTACCATTTTTAATTTCAATACCTCATGGCGGCACGGAAGTACCGCCTGAGATTCTTGATGACGTTTGTATAGCACCGCAAGACTTGTTTGACGACTCTGATGCATTCACCCAAGAAATTTTTAATGTTGAAGATATTGTTGTTTGTCAGGTCGTTACTCCTATCGCACGGGCATTTGTTGATGTGAGCAGAAGCATGGATAAAAAGCCGCCTGAATTTTCCGATGGTCTCATTAAATCGGCGACCTGTTACAATAAACCAATATACAAAACCGGTCGGCAACCTGGTAAGAAATTAGTAAATTTATTGATTGAAGAATACTATAAACCATATCATGAAGAGCTTAACAAACAAATTCAAAATAAGAGAATTGTGATTGGTTTGGATTGTCACTCAATGGCAGAAGATGCTCCTGAAATTTCGCCTGATAAAGGACAAAAAAGACCACTAATGAATCTAGGTGATGCCGAAGGTATGGCCTGCAGTCCTGTCTTTACAAAATTACTTAGAAAAAGATTTTTAGATGTCTTTGGTTTTCCTGAATCCGAGGTTACAATAAATAATCCATTCAAAGGTGGTTATATAACGAGAAAGTTCGGAAACAATCCCAAACCGTGGATTCAAATAGAATTAAATAGAAAATTATATCTTGACGACAAATATTTTAAAAAAGAAAAACTCACAATGAAATCTAATCGTTTACAAGAATTAAATGAAAAGTTTAGAGACGTTTTATTCCTGTTCAGCCGAGATATTAAATAAGCTCTGTGTATGTAATTTTGTATCATTCATGGCAAAGAGAGTGGGGAATATATTGGTTTGTAACCTTTCATGCCAACGATGGTCAAGGTTTTATGATGATGAATACTATGAACCGTTCTTATAGCAGGTGTCTATCATTAAATAGCGGGAGGCTTCATTGTCTGATAAAGTTTTCATAACGATGGCGGGAAATATCGGGTGTGGCAAAACAACAGCCGCAAAACTGGTCAGTCAGAATTTCGGCTTTGAGCTGTTCTATGAACCCGTTATAGACAACAGATTTCTGAAACAGTACTATTCGGATATGAAACGTTGGTCTTTCACCCTGCAGATGGAATTTCTGATCCGGCGGGTTGAACATCACAAGCTGATAGGAACAGTGAAAAAGTCATGCATCCAGGATCGTTCTCTTTATGAAGATCCGGAGGTCTTTGCCAAATATCTTCATGGCCTCGGCCATATGACGGATGACGAACTGAAACTCTATTTCGAATATTTCGAACGCATGAATAAAAATCTGATCCAGCCGGATCTGATCATCTATCTGCATGTGTCGAATGAAAATATCCTGCTGAAGCGGATACAGAAACGGGGCAGGAAAGAGGAGCAGGCCATTCAAATGAGTTTTTTAAAGGGGCTCGGCGGTTACTATGTGGGATTCCCCCAGGTGTGCCGGGAGAAGTACGGTGTGAAGGTGATCACTTTCAATGTGTCTGAGACAGATATTCGAACGAAAGCGGGAAAAGAGGAGTTTCTGAATTTTGTCAAAGACAATCTGAATCATTCAATGTCCCAAAAGCATGAATAAGGAGTGGCTTTAGTTGCAAGTCAATATCTGCTTGGATAAAAAATACAGCGCAAGGATTTACTTGACTTCAAATATATTCTTTTGTAAATTGTATTTTTGAGATAAAACTAATGCGGACGTGAAACCGAGGAGATAGACTCAATGGATTTATCAACAACGTATATGGGCCTCACACTGAGGAATCCTTTTATCGTCGCCAGTTCCGGAATGACAAAAACGGCTGATCAGATCAAGAAAGCCGAAGACGCCGGCGCGGGGGCTGTGGTAATGAAGTCTCTGTTCGAAGAGCAGATCAGAGAAGAGTCCTCGAGCATCGGCGATCAATCGATGGTACATACCGAGGCCATGGAGTATCTTCGCGCTGAGATAGACATGCTGTATGGACCGAGAGAGTACATCGAGACGATCAAGAAGGCGAAAAAAGAGGTCGATATTCCGGTCATCGCCAGTGTGAATTGTTTTTCATCGAAATGGTGGACAGATTATGCCCAGCAGCTGGAAGCCGCGGGTGCGGATGCGCTCGAGCTGAATGTGTACGTCCTGCCGTTTGATATCGACAAGGGGAGCTATGATCTGGAAAACACATATATCGATATCCTGCAGGCGGTCATGGATCGTGTGGACATTCCGGTGTCAATGAAGCTGTCGCCCTATTTCACTTCATTTGGAAATTTTGCCGATAAGCTCGACAAGCACGGGGCTGATGGTCTTGTCCTGTTCAACCGTTTCATCCAACCGGAAGTTAATATTCATGCAATTTCGTCTTCTGTCAAGCCGCTTTTCGACGATCCTATCGGATTCACGCACGCTTTGCGCTGGGTCGCGCTGTTATCGGACAGGCTCAATCTCGATATCGTTGCCAGCGGCAACATAAGAACAGCAGATGATGCGATCAAACAATTGCTTGCCGGTGCCACAGCGGTTCAGTTCGCTTCGATCCTGTACAAAAAAGGACTGGATGTCATCGGCACAATGATCGATGGATTGACAAAATGGATGACGGAAAAGGAATTTTCCACGCTGGATGATTTCAGAGGAAAACTCAATGAGATCAACGATCCGCATTCCGTATCATTTGTAAGGGCGCAGTTCATAAAGACGATCACCGGTATAGAGTAGATAATCAGACGTTCTGTATTCAATTAACCTGATCTTATCACGAAACCGTGTAAAGAGTCGACTCTTGCACGGTTTTTCATTTATAATCATGCAAACGAAAGAATTTCTCTCTCACATATTCCTCTTTGAATCTTTGAGTGACGCCCACATGGAACTGGTCACTTCCATTGCGGAGGAAAAGCATGTTCAGCGAGGATCTCTGCTATTTTCAGAGGGGATGCCGGCGCAGGCGTTCTATGTGATCGTTCACGGTTCTGCCAAGATCTTCAAGCTCTCCCCGGAGGGAGGTGAACATATTGTTCACATTCACCAGGAAGGGGAGCTCATTGCCGAGGCGATTATCTTCGAATTCGATGAATATCCGGCCTATTGTGAAGCCATCGAAGACATGGATCTCATCCGATTTCCTAAAAACGCCTTTCTGGATATTCTGCGAAAATCATCACAGCTCACGCTCAACATCATGAGAGCCTATTCGCGAAGACTGAGACAACTCATCAATAAAATTGAGGAGCTATCGCTTCATGACGTCAAATCTAGACTGGCTGCCTACCTTGTGAATAACAGCGAAAAGATAGATGGCTCTCTTGTGTGCAAGCTGAGTGTCACGAAGAAAGATCTTGCCTCTGTTCTCGGGACAATTCCGGAGACGCTTTCCAGAACACTTCTGTTTTTCAGAAGGGAGGAATTGATCCGGGTTTCGAAAGATGAAATCGTCATCCTCGATCTGAAAAAGCTGAAGTCGATAGGCGCGCATTGATCCGATATTGCGTTGAGAATCCTTCTCTTACCGCATCGATTTCAATATTTTTTCATACCCAGTGTCTCACTTGACTTAAGTCAATGTGATTCTATCCATATTTCATTATAATGTCTATGTGATGATAATCAAACGTATACTATCAGTCATGCGAAAAATATAATGGGAGATCGCACATGTTAAGGCAAATAATAGAAATAGATGAGGAGCTTTGCAATGGATGTGGCAACTGCATCACCGGCTGTGCCGAAGGTGCATTGCAGCTTGTGAACGGTAAAGCGAAGCTGGTGAAAGAGAACTTTTGCGACGGATTCGGTGATTGTATTGGCACCTGCCCGACCGGCGCTCTTACCATCGTAGAGCGGGATGTCGCGGCATTTGATGAAAATGCCGTCAAGACGCACCTGATGGAGACAAAGGGCGCAGAGGCAGTGTGGCGAATGGAAGAGGCACAAAAAAACCATGATCAAAAAGATCAGCATGTTCATATGCACTCCGGGTGTCCGGGGTCGAAGGCAATGGTCCTTGAAAAAGATGAAAAACCAGGCGCTGTCTCCACAACTGCCTCGGATGCGCCGGTATTGCCGTCAGACCTGGCACAATGGCCGGTTCAGATACATCTCGTCCCTCCTGCGGCACCCTATTTCCGGAACAAAGAACTGGTTGTGATGAGTACGTGTGGACCGCTGGCATCGGCGGATGTGCACTGGCGTTATCTGCGCGGTCGAAGTGTGGTGGTCGGCTGCCCGAAACTGGATGATACGACTCCCTATGTATCCAAGCTCGGCGCGATATTCAAGGAGAACAAAATCCCTAAGGTGATCATCGCCCGGATGGAGGTACCATGCTGCGGTGGATTGACCATGATGGTACAGGATGCCTTGAAGATGTCTGGCAGGGAAGATCTCGTCATCGAGGAGCATGTGATCGCCATTGACGGATCGATAAAAAGAATCACTGTATTGGAACAATGAAGAAAGGAATAACCATGAGTGAATTTATCAATAATTCGAAAGACAGGAAAGAGCTACTGAAACATATGATACTGCAGCTGCATCAGGGTGAAGCTCCGGAAAGCGTTCGAAAGCAGCTGGTCAGGTTACTGGGGCAGGTTCCGTATAATATGGTTGTGGAAGTTGAACAGGAACTGATATCAGAAGGACTGCCTCAGGAAGAGGTCTTGAAATTGTGCGATATACATACAGCCGCACTGGACGGGGCCATCGATCAAAAAGGATCAAAAAGTGCGGATTCGGGACATCCGGTACATACTTTTCAGGAAGAAAATCGTGCGTTGCTGAAAGAGATCGGGGCACTGGAAAACGTTTATGAACGCACCGGAGAACTGAGTTCAGCGGGTGATCATGAAGATCTCATAAATGAGGCCAGGCTACATTTTAATGCCCTGGCTGATGTCGAAAAGCATTACACTCGAAAGGAGAATCTCCTTTTCCCGTATCTGGAGAAACACGATATTACAGGACCGCCATCAGTGATGTGGGGGAAGCATGATGAGACCCGGCATTTGCTGAAGTCCTCATTTGAGGCGCTGCATGAAACAGATATGAATACAGAGGAGTTTCAGGCAATCGTCGAGATGGTACTGAGAAAAACATCAGAATCGATTCGAAGCATGATCCAGAAGGAGGAGGAGATCCTTTTTCCCATGTGTCTGGATACACTCTCTGATGAAGAGTGGTATGAGATTTACCGGCAGAGTCCTGAGATCGGATTCTGTCTTTACGATCCCACGGATTCCTGGGTACCGGATGGTATTGAAACGACGAAGAATGATGATGTGGAGCATGGAAGGATCTCTCTTCCCAGTGGTGGATTTTCAGTGAGTGAACTGACCGCATTGCTCAATACCATTCCTTTTGATCTGACATTCGTGGATAAGGATGATACAGTCCGCTTTTTCACGCAGGGCAGGGAGCGCATCTTTGCGCGCAACAGGGCGATAATTGGACGAAAAGTACAGCAATGTCATCCGCCGTCGAGCGTGCATGTGGTTGAAAAAATACTAAATGACTTCAAATCCGGTAAGCAGGATAGCGCGGCTTTCTGGATTGATATGAAGGGCCGGTTCATCCATATTGAATATTTCGCGCTGAAGGATGAGAACAATGCCTATCTGGGCACGTTGGAGGTCAGCCAGGATTTGACGGAGAAACGTCAGCTCGAAGGCGAACAGAGAATACTTTCCTATAATAACTATGAAAATAAATAAAGAATAAAATCATGAAAAAAGAGATCATTCGCCCTGAATTGAAAATACATGAGCTATTGGAAAACTATCCCCGATTGGAGGATGTGCTGATCGAGGCAGCGCCGGTTTTCAAAAAGTTGAAGAATCCGGTGCTCAGGAAGACAGTGGCCAGGGTGACGACGGTACGGCAGGCCGCGCAGGTGGGCGGACTCCCACTGTCAGATCTGATCAACAGATTGCGATCCGCAGCCGGAGAAGAGCAGCATGAGAGTGGAAGCGCGGATGAGGCGGAGAATGCGGATAGCGTTCCGCAGTGGTTTGATGAATCCAGAATTCGCGTCAGATTGGACGCGAGGCCGCTATTGGAGGCAGGAGAGAATCCAATGAGCATGGTGATGAGCGAATTGAAAAAGTTGGAGAAAGATGATATTTTCGAACTCACGACATCATTTGTCCCAGCGCCTCTGAAAGAAGCTGCGGAAGGGAAGGGGTTCAGGACTTTCTCATTACTGAAGAGAAACGACCTCTGGATGGCCTGCTTCATGAGAACATAAATTTTGAGGGAGATGAAAATGGAACAGACGAATAATTCAGGAAGTGTGCCAGCTTCACAGGCGGTGAATCCGGCGAAACTTGTGGAATACGCCGATGGTTCGGTTGTCAGCAGAACGATTCACAAGAGCAAGACCGGCACGATGACGCTGTTCGCGTTTGACAAAGGCCAGGAATTGAGCGAGCATTCTGCACCCTTTGACGCCTATGTCCAGATACTCGATGGCAGTGCGGTGCTGATCATCGGGGGAGAACGCGTCATCGCGCGCGCAGGAGAGATGGTGGTGATGCCGGCGAACGTATCGCATGCCGTGGTGGCTGAGCAGCGCTTCAAGATGTTCCTGACCATGATCAGAGATTAGACATATCTGCGATTGTCATCATTCACACTCTGTTCCTCGGTGTCGCACGTATCTGAGCGATTTTTAAAATCTCTATTGCATTTCTCATTTGAATTATTGTATATTGAATTTTGAAATTTACCGTTTAAATTGAATATTTGAAAATGGAGGATAATATGAGCTTGTGGGAAAGAATAAAGCGATCTTTCAGCGGGGGTGTTGAGTCGATTTCAGACAAAACCACCGAATGGTCTGCCATTGCGAAACTGAAATGGGAAAATCACGGCATCAAGAAGGATGTCGAGAAGAGTCTCACAGAACTCGGTGACATGGTGTACCAGCTGCATACGGAAGGTAAAGATGATCAGATCCTCGCCGAATCCAAAGGGCTCGTTCAACAGATCGAGGCTTTCGAAGAACGGCTTGCGGAAAAAGAAGAGGAAATCAGGCAGCTGACGGAGAAGGGTGTGAATCCTCATCAGCTCAAAGAGTTGAGAAAGGATCTTGAGCTGGGAGATGGTGCAATCGATCAGATAGTGATCGCGGAAGATTCGAAAATGATCGGGAAAAAGCTGATGGAAATAAATTTTCCGGATAATGTATTGATCGGTGCCATCGTCAGAGACGACAAGGTAATTATTCCGGACGGTCAAACGGTCGTACAGGAAGGTGACAAACTGACACTGATCGGTGAGAAGGATGACGTTGAAGTAGCTCTGTCACTGTTCTAAAAGTGATGGCATGCCATAAAAATTCGATTATCAAGGAGAAGCTATATGTCACAATTATGGGAAAAAGTAAAATTGACGCTCGAACAGGGCGCGAAGTCCGCGAAAGAGAGTGCTGAAAGTCTGGTGAAGACGGTAAGTGAAAAAGCGCCCCAAATCGCTTCATCGATCGCTGAAAAGAGCAAGGATCTTGCCGAGACAGTGAGCGACAAGACACAAGATATGGTGTCCACAGGGCAATTGAAGCATATGAAATACAACCTCAGTCGTGAAGTATCGGATCAATTCGGGAAGATCGGGAAAAGGACTTATGATCTCATTAAGAGTAAGAAGAAAGATATTGTGGACGATGCCGATGTCAGCGAAATGATCTTAAGGGTGAAAGAGCTGGAAACAGCGATAAATGATGTTGATGACAAACTGGAGAAATTGCGTTCGAAAGAGCTTGCCGTGGATGATCCCGCGCCAGAAGCTGATGTACAATCGTCAGAAAGTACTGACTCATCTCCCCAGAATAAGCAATAGTAATCATCATACGGCTCAAATAACCACATGATATGATAGGAAAATTAAGCGAGTGGATCGATCATGCATCATTGATTCCATCTCAAATCCTGGATAAATTTATCGGCTCAGTCGCCGTAATCGTAATCGTCCTCCTGCTACGCTATTTGTTGCTGATGCTTGTGTATCGCAATATCAAAGATGTGAGGAGGCGGTATCATTGGCGAAAGGGTACAACATATTTTTTTACATTCCTCGCCATACTCGTTTTAGGACGCGTGTGGGTCAGCGGTTTTCGATCTGCCGCCACTTTTCTCGGCATATTTGCAGCTGGTATTGTTATAGCGCTTCAGGATCTGTTAAGTAATATTGCCGGTTGGGCTTTTATCCTGTGGAGAAGGCCGTTTGATGTTGGCGATCGCATCGAAATATCCGGGCATTCCGGAGACGTCATCGACAAGCGTCTGTTCATGTTTACTTTGATGGAAATCGGCAACTGGGTTGATGCTGATCAATCAACAGGCCGGATCATTCATCTTCCGAACGGGCTTATTTTCAAGAACAGCCTCGCGAATTATTCCCGGGGATTCACTTATATATGGAATGAGATCCCGATTCTGATCACTTTCGAAAGCAATTGGGAGCGAGCCAAGGAGATTTTGTCGGAAATCGCAAATTCGCATGCCGAGCATCTTTCGAAAGAGGCTGAAAAAAAAGTCCTTAAGGCTGCGAAAAGATATATGATTTTCTATGCGAAATTAACTCCTATCGTCTGGACCTCGGTGAAGGACTGCGGTGTGATGCTTACGCTGAGATATCTTTGTGATCCAAGAAAAAGAAGAGGCTCGGAGCAAGCCATTTGGGAGGATGTCCTCAGGCAATTCGCAAAGTGTGATGACATAGATTTTGCATACCCCACAACGCGATTTTACAATAATTCCACAGAGGGAAAGCCGGACGCAGGAGGCGGAAAACATTTTGAATAAAATAAGGTTTAAGGAGCTACTCCCCTCGATTCATTTACGCGGGAATGGGGAGCGGACCACCGGGCACAGGAAATTCGGTACATTTGGTGGTGTTTTCACCCCTGATGTGCTGACGATCCTCGGTGTGATCATGTATCTGCGACTGGGCTGGGTTGTCGGCAACACCGGTTTTCTGGGCGCGGTATTGATCATCGTGCTGGCAAAGTCGGTGACCATATTCACCGGACTCTCCATGTCGTCGATCACGACCAACATCCGGATCGGAGCGGGTGGTGCGTATTCCATTATATCGAAATCGCTCGGCCTGGAAGCCGGAGGCAGCATCGGTATTCCGCTTTACATCGCACAGACGTTGTCCGCGGCGCTGTATATCATCGGTTTCACTGAGGGATGGCTTAGAATATTTCCCGGGCACTCGCCCCAGCTGGTCGCCTCTGTCGCGTGGATAAGCCTGCTGACAGTCTCCTACATCAGCGCGCACCTGGCGATACGGGTGCAGTATGTCATCATGGCGATCATGACCCTCTCCATTGTATCCTTTTTATTTTCTCCAGTGACTATAGAAGGATCAACGCAGCTGATCGGAGAATTTCAGGACGGCAACTTCTGGTATACTTTTGCCATATTCTTCCCGGCGGTAACCGGCATCATGGCTGGTGCGAATATGTCGGGAGATCTGAAAAATCCCAGAAAATCGATTCCAATGGGAACGATGAGCGCGATTGTCATCACCATGGCGATCTATATTCTGCTCGCATACGTGCTGAGTCGCGTGGCAACACCGGAAGAGCTGAGTTCCAACCAGATGATCATGGTGGACAAGGCTTTTTGGGGCCCGGCAGTGGTTGCGGGCATCATGGGTGCGACGCTCTCCTCTGCTCTGGGCAGCATGCTGGGAGCGCCGAGGATTTTACAGGCGCTCGCCGAACAGAAGACCGTGCCTTTTCATGAAGTATTGTCACAAAAGACCAAATCGCTGGAACCCCGAAATGCCATCATATTCACCGGGATAATCATCGAGGTTGCAATACTTACCGGGAACCTTGATTTTCTGGCATCACTGATCACCATGTTTTTTCTCATCACGTATGGCATGTTGAACCTCGTCGTCTTTCTGCAACAGAACATGAAGATCATCAGCTTCCGACCGACGTTCAAGATATCGCGCTTCATTTCTCTCACTGGAGCTCTGGGGTGCGCGTTCATCATGTTTCTGATCAATCCAGTATTCAGTATGATCGCCATTATCATTATCATCGGATTGTATATCTGGCTGGTGCGCAGAGGACTGGACTCCACATGGGGGGATATCCGCGGAGGACTGTTTCTGGTAATTGCCGAGAGGGCGTCCAGAATATCTGCGAAGTTTCCGAATCATCAGATCACCTGGAAGCCGGATCTGCTGCTGGCGGTAGAAGATCCGAAGTTGTGGGCGGGACCGTTGCTCTTCATTCGAAATATCACATATCCATCCGGGAGCATTTTCGGATTTACGATCAAGGATAAAGATGTGGATAAAACCCGGACGGAATTGAACGAGCTGCTCAATCCAATCCAGGATCAGGGTATTCTGGTGAACTCGGCTGTTTTAGAGGATAATGATTTTCTTCATGGCGCGAGACTTGTTATACAAACGTTACGCGGCGGCGCTTTTCGCCCCAATATTCTGTTTCTCACCATTGGCGATGACAGTCAGAAAGATAACACGCTGCAGGAATTGATCGATGAATCGACAAAGAATGAATTGGGCACCATCATTCTGAGACAGCATCCGCGCGTGGCCTTTGGCATGCAGAAGGATGTGAACCTATGGTTGAGGGACAAGAGTCCCAACTGGCATCTGGCCATGCTCATCACGCTACAGTTGCAGCTCAACTGGGAGGGAAAGATCAATTTGATAACCGTATCCCAGGACAAGAAAGACGAAAGGCGGCTGCACCGTTTTCTCGAAAACCTGAGCGATCAGGCAAGACTTCCATCACTCACCGAATTTCATGTATTGAGCGGACCATTCAAGGAGGTTCTGAAAGAGGCGCCTCGCGGAGATATTCATATATTTGGTCTGGCTCAGAACAAGATTCCCTTCAGTTTCATCAGAGAAGTCCCTGAGCTGACGAGATCATCCTGTATATTCGTGCGTGATTCCGGCAAAGAGAGCGCGCTGGTTTAACGAAACGGAATGTAAAAATGGATACTGATTTCGAATTATCAAAAAATCTCCTCGATGATGCCGGACCGCACAAGCCGGCATTGACGTCCGATCTCAATGAACAACAGAAAGTTGCATCGAATGTCGATCTTCCTCTTGAGGAAAGACTAGAAGCATATGAGGATATTATCGAGTCGGAGATCGGCGACACCATACTTTCCAGGGCACGGAATATCGAGAGAGAGATTGGATTGAGGCAGATATTTCTAAAATTTGAGGGTGGAAACCCGACAGGAACACAAAAGGACCGTATTGCGTTTGCGCAGGTGATGGATGCAATGCGCCGCAATTTCGAGGCGATCACCGTTGCTACATGCGGCAATTACGGAGTGGCCATTTCCATGGCGGCATGGTTTTCCGGAATACGCTGCATCGTCTACATTCCGGAGACTTATCATACCAAACGAATAAAAGAGATCGAACACTATCAGTCTGAGATAATTCGCGTTCCCGGGGACTATGAGAACGCGGTCGAGATCTCCAAACAAAGGGCTGAGGATGACGAAATATATGATGCCAATCCGGGCGGCGCCAATACCATGCTTCAGCTCAAAGCCTACGGTGAGATTGCGTATGAAATATACGATGAACTCAGGGATGCGCCAGCTGTGGTTGCCGTGCCTGTGTCGAACGGAACGACGCTGGCAGGTATTTACAAGGGCTTCCTCAGTCTTTACAGACGGGGCAAGACATCGCGTATGCCCAGAATCGTGGCCGGATCATCCTACCATAAGAATCCGATCATCCAGGCATATTTGAAAAATCTTGAAAATTGTGATGACCTCCGGCCAGAGAGGATAAGGGAGACACATATCAACGAACCGTTAATCAACTGGCGATCCATCGATGGCAATCATGCCCTTGACGCGATACGTAATACCAATGGTTGGGCGAGCCATGCAAGCGATAAGAATATGATGATTTATTCGCGTTTCTTCAGAGAGCAGGAGGGATTGAGCGTACTGCCCGCATCAACGGCGGGTCTGATTGCGCTCCTTGAAAAGAGTAAAAAAGATACGTTAGCCAATGACCGTTATGTGGTTATACTGACCGGGAGAAAATCATGAGTGCAATGCCTGAGGGGAATGCGATCGTTTATTGCCAGGGAGCATACAATACGCCGAACGGGAAAACAGCCCACGGCCTGGTCAGGCGAACGGCGCGGTACAGGATATTATCCGTCATTGACTCGACATATGCGGGTCAGGATGCCGGCCGGATAATAGATGGCGTTGATAGAAACATCCCTGTTTTTTCTGATCTTAAAACAGCGCTTGGCAAACAGGGTGAGTCAGCAACACATTTTGTCATCGGACTTGCGCCTGATGGCGGCCGCCTTGCTGCGGAAGCGCGAAGGGATGTTTTGCATGCAATAGCTTCAGGCCTGAATATCGATTCAGGGCTTCATGATTTTTTATCCGAAGATGAACAGTTCGTGAATCTCGCCGAAAAGTATCATGTGAAAATTCGCGATGTACGAAAAACCCCGCAGCGAAAGCATCTACATTTTTTCTCAGGAAAAATTGAAGAGGTCTCTGCGTTCAAAATCGCTGTCCTGGGTACGGACTCGGCGGTTGGTAAGAGAACCACCGCGTGGATCCTGTCAGAGGCGTTCGCGAAAGACGGTATAAAGGCTGCATTTGTCGGAACCGGGCAAACCGCATGGATGCAGGGTGCTTCGCATTGCCTTATCCTGGATTCGCTGGTCAATGATTTTGTATCAGGAGAAATTGAGCATGCTGTCTGGTCCGCGTGGCATGAAGACAACGCAGACGTCATTATTGTAGAGGGCCAGGGCAGCCTGATGAATCCTGCGTATCCGGGCGGTTTCGAGATTCTGGCGGCCGGCCGGCCCAATGCCGTGATCATGCAGCACGCGCCCGCGCGCGTGGATTATGATGGATTCCCGGGATACCCTGTTCATCCCATCGAGAAACAGATAGAAGCGGTGCAAGTGATATCGGGTAAGCCGGTGATTGCGGTTACGGTCAATCATGAAGGTATGAATCGCGAAGAGGTCAGAGCAGAGTGTGCAGACATCCAAAATCGAACGGGTTTATACACAACAGATGCTCTGCTGGATGGCGCCGGTGAAATTGTGAAAATTGTAAAAAGAATGATGTGAGTCTGGATTGCGCTTTTGCTGCAATTAAACTCGCGTTGATGTTATCATGAAATATAGAAGAAAACATAACATGAAAGATAAAATTGGAACAGAGATACTTAAAGTCATAGACCGTTTGGAGATCGGTCCCGTTCGACTGGATTCAAAGAGAGCAAAAACACCCTATGTGATTTATCAGGACGGCAGATCAGACGTGATGGAACTCGAATATCGATTCGAGGAGGATGTGTTCGATCCGGATGAAACCGCTTCCTTAAATTTGGCATCCATGATGACGGCTCAGGTTGCGTTGAATTACGCAATGTTCTGCAATGAAATGATCTTTCACGGGCCGTTTGATGAAGTGGATCGAAGATTGATAACGGAGATGGCTGAGAATACAGCCAGGGAGATATTTGTCAAAAAGATACTGCAACCCAATCCGTTTTTAACAGGTGACGCGACAATGATCGGGCCTGAAAAACGCGATTCCTATGTCCAGGCGAAGATTCATTTCGAGGGTACGATCGAGGGTGGCGAGACAGCTTGGCAACCGAATTTCAATCGCTACGCTGTTCTGAGCAGTGGAGGAAAGGATAGTCTGTTGAGCTACGGTCTGATGAAGGATATGGGCTACGAAACACATCCTGTTTTTATCAATGAGTCCGGTCGACACTGGTATACCGCCCTGAATGCCTATCGATATTTCAAGAAGAGTTACAGTGAAACAGCGCGCGTATGGACAAACAGCGACAGAATTTTTTCCTGGATGCTGCGTCACATGTCGTTCATCCGTCCCGATTTCGCGAATGTGCGTTCGGATGAATATCCGATCCGATTGTGGACGGTGGCAGTTTTCATGTTTGGGGCGCTGCCGATTTTGAGAAAACGAGGTCTGGGCAGGCTTCTCATCGGTGATGAATTTGATACATCCGTGCGACTGGCATATAAAGGGATTACCCACTACGACGGCCTGTTTGATCAGAGTGTGTGGTTCGACCGGACGATGTCGCGCTATTTCATCAGGAAAAAATGGGGTGTGACCCAGTTTTCAATCCTTAGACCCTTATCAGAGTTGCTGATAGAAAAGATACTCGCGAAACGGTACCCCGAACATCAGCGTCATCAGGTATCGTGTCATGCCGCTCATATCGAGGGGGAGCGTGTCTATCCATGCGGCAAATGTGAGAAATGCCGCCGGATTGTGGGCATGCTGACCGCACTGGATGTCGATCCCTCGCAATGTGGATATCGTCCAAACCAGATTGATAACAGCCTCAAGTCTCTGGCCGAGAAGGGAATACATCAGGAAGCAGAGGGTGCGCAGCATCTGCTGCATATGTTAATACAGCGAGGCAACCTGCAGGCGTCCGGGAATGATGTCCAGCCGCATCCGGAGATCATGATGCTGCGTTTTCATCCGGTAAAATCACCCATCAATGAGATCCCGCTTGATTTGCGAAAACCTTTGATGAATATCCTGCATCAGTATTCGGACGGTGC
>JAZBPW010000013.1:0-4415 GCA_036351795.1 Candidatus Zhuqueibacterota bacterium
AATGTAATCAACCGGTTGGTATTCAATTGATTCCTAAGAATCCACATCAGAAGGCAGCGCTGATTTCTCTTGCCGTCATTCTGCCGCTTGGAATGCTGAGCAAGTTCTACAGCGGACCGGGTGCGCTATGGTCCAATAATTCATTAGGCGGCGTGTTCTACGTGATCTTCTGGTGCCTGCTCGTTTATCTGATCATGCCGGAGAAAAATACGCTGGCCATCGCTGCCGGTATTCTGGCGGTCACTTGTGCACTCGAGTTCATGCAGTTGTGGCATCCGCCTTTTTTGGATTGGATACGAGGATCGTTCATCGGCAGGACATTGATCGGTCACTCATTTACGTGGCGGGATTTCCCGTACTATTTCATCGGCGCGGGGTTGGCGCTGATCTGGATGGAACGAATAAAAAAATATAAGGACGATTCATGGACATAAAAATACTCAAGTTGATAGAGGGTGCTCAGGCTGCGCAGGGACTGACTGTGATCATCGATGTGTTCCGCGCATTCACGACAGCATGCTATGCTTTTGCCGGCGGTGCAGACAGGATCATCCCGGTGGGTGACATCGATGTCGCATACCAATTGAAAGAGGCGCATCCAGAATATATTTTGATGGGGGAGAGGGGTGGCAAAATGCAGCCCGGCTTTGATTATGGCAATTCACCATCGATCATTGCGAAAGAGGAGCTGACAGGGAAAACCCTCATACATACCACGAGCGCCGGAACGCAGGGGATCGTCAACGCGACGGGTGCGAATGAGATCATCAGCGGCAGTTTCGTAAACGCCGGCGCCATCGTCCGATATATTCAACAAAAGCAGCCGGGACAGGTCTCACTCGTGGCCATGGGTAAAGGCGGGCTTGAGGAGAGCGATGAGGATATGCTCTGTGCCGCCTATCTCAAGAACGCCATTGAGAACCGTGATAACTATTTTGAAAAGATCGTGGATCATCTCAGGAAATACAAGAGCGCGCGTAAATTTTTCGATCCGGACATCACATGGGCACCGGAACAGGATTTTGAGCACTGTATGGCACTCAACAGGTTCGAATTCGTTCTGAAGACGTATCCGCTGGCCGACGGACTGGTCTATTTCAGGAAAATACCCGCCTGATAGATTTTTATTCAATGACAATATCATCGAGCCCGTCAGCGGGCTGAGGATACTGCATATTCAATCCTTCCAGCGTTTCAATGAGAATGTGAGAGATGATCATATCACGAACCCACTTGCGATTGGATGGAATGATGAACCAGGGCGCCCACTCCGTGCTTGTCTTGTTGAGCACATCCTCGTACGCCTTTGTGTAATCGCCCCACAGTTTTCGCTCCTTCAAATCATTGGGATTGAATTTCCATCGCTTGTGCGCTTCGTCCAGTCGCGACTGCAGGCGTTCTTTCTGTTCATCCGGATCGATATGAAGGTATAATTTGAGAATCGTCGTGCCCTCGTCCACGAGCATTCTCTCGAATTGATTGATATGGTCGTATCTCTTTTTCCATGTTTTCTCCGGAACGAGACTATGCACGCGCACCACGAGAACATCTTCATAATGGCTGCGGTTGAAGATTGTGATCTCTCCCTTGCCCGGGACATGCTGATGGACGCGCCAGAGGTAGTCGTGGCTCAGCTCTTCGTCGGTCGGTACTTTGAAACTGGCCACCTTCACGCCCTGGGGATTGACGCCGTCGAATACGCGGCGGATCGTGCTGTCCTTGCCGGCAGTATCCATACCCTGAAGCACGATCAAAAGCTTGTGCTTCCCCTCGGCGTACAAAAGTTCCTGCAACTCTTCGAGCCTTTCATTCAGCTCCGTTGTCTCCTCCTTTGCCTCCTTTTTCCTGTCTTTGTACTCACCGGGATCGTTGGGATCGAATCTGCCCAGATCGATGCTGTCACCCGGCTTTACGCGATATTTGTTAAGCATAGGTACCTCTCAGCTGTCGTGCTTCGAATTGCGAGTCATGTCCGTAATAGCCAATGGCGAAACGGTCGCCCTGATACATGACCCCGTTTACATTGAATCTGTATTTTATCAGAGCTTTGAAGGCTCCGTTGTTTTCATCCTGCCTTACCGGCTCGCGGAGATCGACCACTTCAGATGAGATGATTTGAGCTTTGGTCTTTGACCAGCCGCGCGCGCGGAGGAAAACTTCCAGCTCGCTGAAACCCTGATAGGCAATATATCCCGAGAGGGCTGTCCACATGATGAAGAAGATCGTCACGAAAATATCACGGTTTTGCACCTATCCACCCTCCTTCTCCCTGTAGCATCCAAGGAGTCTGAAATTGGCTGTTATCTTTTCCGCTTCTTTTAGCGCGATATCGATGTTCTCATCCTTTTTGGAACCGATGAAATCCAGGAAAAAGGCGTAGCTCCCCTGGCGGTTGGGTATGGATTCGATGCGAGTCAGATTGATCTTTGCTTTGGCGAATATTTGAAGCACACGGAACAGCGTCCCGGCTTTGTGTTCGGTTGAGAATAAAACGGAGCACTTGTTTCCGTTATTGAGGACATCGCTTTTCGCGAATATGAAGAAACGTGTTTTGTTCGTATCGAAATCCTCGATATTCTCCTTGATGATCTCCAGATCGTAAAGTTCGGCGGCGAGTACACTGGCAATTGCAGCCGCTGCCTTGGGAGATTTTTCCGCCAGCATCTTTGCCGCACCGGCGGTATCGTAAAAGGGGACGGGCTCGAGTTTGTTTCGCGCCAGAAAATGATGGCACTGTTCCAAAGCCTGGGAGTGGGAATAGACGACTCTCAGTTCGCGGTGGTCGGCTCCCGGCTGCGCCATGAGACAATGATGAATATTGAGCTGCACCGCGCCGACGACAACCAGCTCCGAATTGAGTATCAGCTGATTGACCTGACTCACCACACCGCCAAGCGTATTTTCGACCGGAACAATGCCGAACTCGAACAGTCCGGAATTCACGCCTTTGAAGACCTCATTGAATTCATTGCACGGGATGGGGATCAGCGAATCATCCCATACCCTGGATGCCACTTCACTGTAGGCGCCGTGCTCTCCCTGAAAGCCGATCAACTTTTGGTCCATCTTCTGCAGTCTTTTACTTTCGCTGATGACCTCCTTGTACAGCTTCTCTGTGAAATCGGGCGTCAGCATGCCGCGGGCTTTGGAACGCACCTTTTCCAGCACCACGGCCTCCCTTTTCAAATCCTCGATCTCTTTCTTCATCTTCTTCGCCTTGAGTCCGAGCTCCATCCTGGAGTCCAGTAATTTGAGGATTTGGCTGTCGATTTGATCTATCTTCTTTCTGATATCGTCCAGATTCATTGTCAATTCCCTTTGTTCGATGATGCATTCGTCATGAATTCGCTCAGATCTCTCACCCGCTGCGCCAGGCGTTTGAAATGCTGCGGAGTCAGCGCCTGATCTTTGTCCGAGAGCGCCTCTTCGGGATTGTGATGGACTTCCACGATCAGGCCGTCGGCGCCGGAAGCCACCGCCGCCAGACTCATGGGTTCGATAAGACTCAGCTTGCCGGTGCCGTGCGATGGATCCACGATCACGGGTAGATGTGACAACTCTTTCAGCGCCGGTACAGCGCTCAGATCCAGTGTATTCCGCGTGTAGGTTTCGAATGTGCGGATGCCTCGCTCGCACAGTATCACATGGGGATTTCCTTCATTCAGGATATATTCTACGCAATTCAGCATTTCTGACAAGGACGAGTACATACCGCGTTTCAGCAGCACGGGTTTGTTCACTCTGCCGACCTCTTTGAGCAGCGAGAAATTCTGCATGTTGCGCGTGCCGATCTGCAGCACATCCGCGTATTCGCACACCCAGCTGACATCTCTGGGATCGATCACTTCGGTGACGATCGGCAGTCCGGTCTCTTTTTTCGCCTTTTCCATGATCTTCAAGCCCTGCAATCCCAGTCCCTGAAAGGAATAGGGCGATGTCCTGGGCTTGAAAGCGCCGCCACGAAGCATATTCGCTCCGGCCTTCTTCACTTCCTTCGCGATGATCATGGTCTGCTCTTCACTTTCGATACTGCAGGGTCCGGCAATGATCACCATGTCCGCACCGACCCTGATGCCGTTGATGTCGATGACCGTCCGCTTATGTCCCTTGAGTGCGGCGAGTTTTACATTTTTCATAAATCGTGTTCCGGTTGCAAATAATTAAATTTGTATAATATACAAAATTGGAAGGGAATAAAACAAGGAGAATATGTTTTTTGTGATCCTTTGAAGCTACTCTTTGCCACAGAGTCACTGAGAACACAGAGAGTATAAAAGATTTAAAATAAAAAAGTAAATTTCAAAATGATATTTTCTCTGTGTCCTTCGTGCCCTCTGTGGTTTTGCTAATTTTTCCTTTGCGGTTTTAAAAACGCAGCGCGTGAATGCGCCGAACTACAAGTTGTCTTCTTGTTC
>JAZBPW010000014.1:0-17225 GCA_036351795.1 Candidatus Zhuqueibacterota bacterium
AAAGCCCGGTGCGTGGGCACTTTTACCGGCAATATGCCGGAACTGGCAACCGACATTCTCCTTGTAGGGCCGTTTATCCTTTGAAAAACGCACATCCCTGTAAATCCGGAACATCGACCCGCCATTCGAGCGCGGATCCGCGGTAAAATTCATGCTGATGCTGGGCAGCCGCTCCCCCATCGCGATGATAAAGGTGCGCATGGGCTCCAGCACGGACTGCTTATATCTCTCCTTATTCGCGTTGAACCATTCGCGGTTGTTATTCGCGGCAAGATCGTTCAGAAACACGAAAAGATCATTGGGGAATGCATTGAACTCATTCATTAAAATTCAATCTCCAGTAACTCCATCACCTTTTGTATCGGAGAATGAACAGTCACCTGATCGGAGCCGGCGAACAGAAGTGCCACCGCCTTGTTCTCCGAGCCATCAACGAGCAGGGAGCCGGAGTCCCCGGGTTGCGACATGTTTGTTGTCAGGATCTGATGTTCGAACTGGGCGACCCTGTTGCCGCCGTACCCAACCTGAACCGTCGCGTCGAGTGATTCGATCGTGCCCGTCGTCGTACCGGTCGTACGGCCGCTCTTTCTCACCGCCATGCCTAATTCAGGATCCTTTACACCATCGATCTTTCCGATATCGATGATCTCATCATCGATGACGCTGCCATCCACCGGTTTCGCCACCGCGGCATCGACTTCATTGGCAACCGCCGACACCCTGTATGGCGTCAATCGGGACTTCGATCCGAACAGTTTCGCTGCGCTGTTCAGAATACCGGCGGCTGATTTAGCAATGGGGCAGCTGCCGTCGCCATTGTCGTCTCCGCCTCCGGAATAATCGATACGCACCCATCTTTCCAGGCTCGCGATGCGATCCTGGGGATTTTGCCCGCCGTCGATCGGACCGGGTTGAAGGATAGCATCCCCCCTGGACGCGACATTGCTGTTCGCCATGACATGATTGTTGGAGAGGATGAGAGTCTCGCCAGTGGTCTTGTCCTTGACGAATGCGCCCAGCGTTCCCGCCGTGATATCATAATGCCCGACACTGACGCCGCCCGGAGAAGGCCGCCATCTGTCGGTGCGGTTCTTTTGAGCCGTCAGGATACCGATCTCTTTCACATCCACTGCCACGCCATCCAGATCTTCAGGAATGATATCCCGGCTCCTCAATTCAGACAGGTCCACCTTTTTCCTTACGAAAACAACGATACAATCCCTGTCCGTGCGCTTTCCGGATTTGTACTTGAGCCCATAGCCCATGCCGACGACATTCTGCATCTTGAGTAGCTTCATCTTGTGTTTTGCTTTCACTTCGATGATCGTACGCGGAATTTTGCTCATCATCTTAACCTCCAAATTTTATTGAAAATGGCTTATATCGCCTTTTCCTTTTCGCAACACACGGAAAGGCTCTTCAGACAGATCGATGACGCTCGACGGATTCACGCCAAGAATGCCGCCGTCGATGATCAGGTCCAGCGCGTGTCCCATATGCCTGTCAATCTCTTCCGGATCCGTAAAAATAATATCATTTTTCAGACTGGCGCTTGTACTGACAATCGGATTACCCAACTGCCGTAGAAGTTGAATACAGATATTGTTATCCGGCACTCGAATTCCAACCGTGTTTCTTTTCGTGATCATGAGCTTCGGCACCAGTCGCGTACCCTTGAGCACAAATGTATACGGCCCGGGCAGCAGCTGTCTCATGATCTTGTAAGCCTGATTGGACACGAACGCATATTTGCTGATATCTTTCAAATCAGGACAGATGAAGCTGAGCGGAGAGAATTTGGATTTTCCCTTGAGCAGGAATATTTTCTCGATCGATTGTTTGTCGAATATATCACATCCGATACCATATACAGTATCCGTCGGATATGTGATGATGCCGCCTTTCTTCAAGACATCAGCCGCCTGAGTGATCAATCGCTCCTGCGGATTATCAGGATGTACAGAGATCATTGTTGCCATAGATATCCTCAGCTTTCTTCAGTATTTTATCCGTTCAGGAAACAGTCTTCTTGAAAAATGGTTTCCACTTCTCCTCATCCGGCACCTTCCCGATGTAGCTCAGTATGACCAGCACAAGCACGGAACCCAATAGCGCCGGATAGACAGCGGGAAGACCGAGTGGCAGAGCACCTGCCACCTTTCTGATGACCTCCCAGGCGATGGTGACGGTCATGCCTGTGAGAATTGAATAGACACCGGCTTTGACGGTCGCGCGTTTCCAGAAAAATGTCGCCATCAACGCGGGAGTGATACCAGCGCCATACACGGTGTACGCGGCATAGGCCGCATCCAGGATCCTGGGAAAGAACTGTATCAGCGAATAGGCCATGATTCCGAGAATGATCACAGTGATGCGGGAATAGAGCACAATCTGCTTGTCCGTGATTCTC
Source organism: Candidatus Zhuqueibacterota bacterium (assembly GCA_036351795.1). GTDB lineage: Bacteria > Zhuqueibacterota > Zhuqueibacteria > Thermofontimicrobiales > Thiofontviventaceae > JAZBPW01. The sequence goes on from JAZBPW010000014.1 coordinate 2,411, forward strand.
GGATCTATGAATCTTTGGTAGATATCCCGCATGATATTGGTGGCCGGCACCAGCAGAAAACTGTTTGCGGTAGAGATAACAATTGCGACAATGGATGCGATCAGTATACAGCCTACCACAACCGGCACGCCATCATGCGCCACCAGTAATATGATCTTACCCGATTCGGTCTCGGAAAGCGCCTTGAAATAACTGCTGCCGATAACCGCCAGGCTCTGAATGCCAATTCCAAGTATGATCACGCCGATGATCCACCCGATCACTGCGCGTTTCGCTTCTTCCGGCGACTTTGCCGAAAAAAAGCGCTGATACATATTGCCATTGCCCAGCGCCAGAAGCAGCGTGGGAACGAAATAACCAAGCGCCTCCACCCATGTCATGTTGCCCAGAAAGCCATTTTCTCTGGGCGTCATGTTTCGAGTGATATGTTCGAACCCACCCACGTGATTGATGAGAAATGGGATTGCAAGGAACACCCCAAGTATGATGATAACTCCGTTCATCAGATCGAGGTAGGCGACCGAAATCATACCCGCAAGCAGGGTGTAGAGAATCACGAACACCGCCACCACAATCATCGCCGTTTCGACGGAGATCTGGCCGCCGGAGACGATATTCAATACCCAGCCCCCGCCTCTGAACTGGTAACTGACGATGGTGACATAAGCGATGATGGTGGTGATAGTCGCCAGCAGCCGTGCTTTTTCGTTGTACCGTACCTCCAGAATATCCGGCACGGTATACTGCCCGAATTCTCTAACGCGTCCGGCGATAAAATATATCACGATGATCCCCAGCCATCCACCCGCGCTTCCTATCAGCGAGGAGTATCCGTGATGATAGCTGAGATCCGCGACGCTGAAAATATCCCCGGACCCGATCCAGGTCGCCAGCAATGTACCAACCAAAACGGGCGCAGTCAATTTGCGCCCGGCGACCATAAAATCATCCTGGCTCTTCACTTTTCTGGCCAGAAATAGTCCTATCGAGAACAGTATAATCAAATAAAAAATAATTGTATAGATATATGCCATTGCACCTATCTTTTCAATTCGTTGAATTAAAATAATATATTTTAGTCTAAAAGTCAAGTGGAAAACCGCGCTTCATTATATTATAATTTTTTAATATTATAAAGTTACGCAAAGTGAATCTGTTTACTGTATTAAACGTTGAAGTAAGTAATTACCCTAATTGTAAAGGAATATCTATGAAAAACTTCCCAAAATTCTTCTGGAAGGGGGTCTTTTTCGCATTGACATTGTTGTTCACGTGCAGCATGGCGATGGCTCAGGATTGGACAGCGCCCATTGAAGTCTCAGGTGGTGACACACCAGAGATGGATATCGATCCGCTCACCGGTCATGTATACGTCCTCACCATGAATAATGGTGTCATGGTCACCGTCTTCGATCAAAATGGCAATCAGCTCAGCCAGGAAGCGGTGGATGTGCAGGGAGCTGATGATGACAAGGGGCTCGGACACTGGGGTGCAACGATTGCGGTGGACAGCGACGGGTATCCGCATATCTGTTTTCGCGATTACAGGAGAACAGATAATGATGGAACTCCGCTATACGATGCATTCTATGTCAAAAAAACGGCGAGCGGGTGGAGCGACAGGATAACGCTGGCGCAAGCCGTCAGGCGCGGGTACATGGTTCGCATCGATGTCGATGAGAATAACGTCGCCCATATCGTCCAGGGATTCGTTTTCGATGATCCAGGGTCCATTCTCGGACGCATTTATTACTACAGGATCGCGAACAACACGATCAACAAGCAGGAGACGCTCGGCCTGAACAGGAATCGTGTCTATCGCGCGGATGACAGAATCGACATCGAAGCCTATCCTGGCGGCAAGCTCCATGTCGTCTCAGGTGTTCCGAACACTGGCGGTAAAGAGATCTATCATTTCTACTCATCCGATGGCGGGAACAACTTTACCAACGGTGACGGTATTCAAGCATCAACAGCAGACGGCAGGAATGGCAGCCCCGATCTGCAGATCGATGCGAACGGAGTCACACATATCTGCTACGGAACATCAGAAGACGCGGATATAGGTAAAGAACCCTCCGTGCACTACGCCAAACTCGAAGAAACCGAGAAGACAAAGGACGTGCGCGCTACTTTAGAGGGCGAACTCGTGGATTGGAAAATCGGCATGGGACTGGGCTCCATCGGCTGCAATGACAACGGCATGAACCTCGTCATCGCCTATACCAGCGAGCCCGGGGGACCGCTCTCGGCGACCCTGTCCACCGACGGCGGAGACAACTGGGCATCGCCTGTAGAACTGGCGGAAGCCTCAGGGAGCAATGAAGGACGAAACAAACATATCGTACGCGGTAATGGTGATAATTTCTATCTCGCCTATCCCTCCGCGAACAAGGTATGGCTGCGCATTCTTTCACTCACCTCGAATCGGCCGCCTTCAGCGGACGCGGGAGGCCCGTATCTCGGCATCGAGGGGACTCCGGTGAATTTTGACGCATCGAATTCATTCGACAATGATGGTTCCATCGTCGAATACAAGTGGGACTGGGAGAGCGACGGTACCTATGACTTGACCACATCCATACCCACAACTCAGCATACGTATCAGGACGATTATAACGGAACCATGAAAGTGCAGGTCACGGATAACGAGGGCGCGACTAGCAGCGATCTGGCGGATGTGGATATCAACAACATGCCCCCTGTTGCGAACGCAAATGGTCCCTATGCGGGTGAAAAGAACACGGACATCACACTCGAAGGTTCGGCAACCGATCCCGGCGCGCTGGATGTCCCGATCCTGTCTTATGTCTGGGATCTCGACAATGACGACATCTATGAGGCCATCGGACAATTCGTCGTTGCCCGCTACAACACAGGCGGCGATCATATCGTTAAGCTCAAGGTAGCTGACGATGACGGAGGCGTGGATATCGACACCACCTATGTTTCGATTCCCAATCTACCTCCTTCGGTGATCACGATTCCCGATCAATCCATTACCAAAGGTGAGACTTTCGCGCCCATACAGCTGGATTTCTTTGTTCAGGATCCGGACAACGCGGACGATGAAATTTCGTGGGAGATCACGGGAGGTGTCAATATCCTGTTTGACATCTTCGATCGCACGGCTTTTCCGCAGATTGTCAATCCGGACTGGACCGGCACGGAGACAATCACTTTCACAGCCAGGGATCCGGGCAATCTCGCGGATAGCACAAGCGCGCGGTTCACAGTGCTGGACGCGATCAATCCACCATCACTCAGCAACATACCTTCGCAGACAAAGGATGAAGGGACAGCCTTCGATGCGATTCAACTGGATGACTATGTCTACGACCCGGACAATGACAAGAGCGAGCTCATGTGGAAAGTCGAAGGCAATGTCGAGCTGTCACTGAACTGGATTGGTCATACGTTGAACATCGTGGTACCGGATCCAGACTGGTTCGGTAGCGAAACGCTGACATTCATCGTCACCGATCCTGATCAACTTTCGGACACGACTTCCGCGACTTACACCATGACGAATGTCAATGATGCGCCTGTCATCTCCGGTCTCGTCGGGGAGAGCATTGCCGCGGGACAGCAGTTCGCGCCGATTCAGTTAGATGAAAAAGTGGCGGATGTGGATCACGCGGATGCTCAGCTGACCTGGACTTATTCAGGGAATACCGATCTCATCATCAATATCAGCGCCTCGCGCGTCGCAACAATTTCGACACCGGCGCCGAACTGGGTCGGTAGTGAAAATATTACATTTGAAGTCAGTGACGGAGAGCTCAGCGATGATGCGACTGTGACCTTCAGCGTCTCGGAGATCAACCTGCCGCCGGTGATCAGCACAATACCCTCGCAGACGATTGGTGAAAACCAGTCATTTCAATCGATCTATCTCGATGGGTTCGTCACGGATCCGAATAACACCGATGATGAAATATCGTGGTTCATCAGCGGTTTCCAGGATCTGGTTGTCCAGTGGCAGGACAGAACCGTGACAGTGGCGGTTCCGGACTCCGAATGGGCCGGCACTGAGACGCTCACCTTTATTGCCAGAGATCCCGGCGGACTGGCAGATACGGCTGCGGCCGATTTTCGCGTCGTACCGATCAACGATCCGCCCCTGCTGTCACCGCTGCAGGATTATACAATGCAGGAGGACGATACTCTCAAGCTGAATCTCACCATGTTGAAATCGATGGTCTCTGATCCGGATAACGGTCCGGATGATTTCACCTTCGAAATATACAACAATGTCAATCTGAACTGGATGAGCGATGCGTCGAGCGGGTTACTGAAAATATTCTCTCGTGAACCCGACTGGTTCGGTTCTGAAACAGTACTCCTGGCAGTTTACGATGGCGCCGGCGGATTCGATGAACAGCCGGTACTGATCACCGTACGGCCGGTACCCGACCCGCCGGTTGATTTTTCCGTGATCAGCCCGAACAACAGCGTATTCACATCGATTCCCGGACAAATTATCTTCCTGTGGCACGGTTCGTACGATCCGGATAACGGGAATCCGGTCACCTATGAGCTGTCTCTGAGCCAGAGCAGTGATTTTCATCATGTGTTCGACAGTTTCCTGAACCTGAGCGATACCACGTTCACATACAGACCCTCGCCGCCGCTTTATGATGGCGACTACTTCTGGCGCGTCAAGGCAACAACGGTAACTGGTCTTTATGAGTATTCGAACACCGGCACATTCAGCATCAACCGAACCGCGGTTGAAGATGGTCCGGAGAATGGTATACCCGAGATATTCGCGCTGGAACAGAACTATCCGAATCCATTTAATCCGGAGACGCAGATCCGATATCAACTGCCGGAGGATGCCCATGTCAGGATCGATATCTACAATGCCGTGGGACAGCTGGTGCGTCAACTGATGAGCAGCGAGCAGCGCGCCGGCGTGCACCACATTACCTGGGATGGGCTGGATGATCGCGGTGCATCACCAGGCAGCGGTGTCTATATCTGCCGCTTCCAGGCGCAGGATCATGTATCCAGCAGAAAAATGATATTGCTGCAGTAATCTTAATGGAAAGCAGTTCCGATTTCGTGCCGGGACTGCTTTCCACCTCTATTTATCACTTGAACATCTCGCAGGATTAATGCGTTTCACGCACTCACGAAGGCGGGATGCCGGCATAACCTATAACAAGAACAACAGTCCCAGATTGATTTTCGGTCCGCTGTAATCATCGGTGAACACATATGTATTGTTGTATTTCAGATAGTGGTATCTGAATTCCACACCAAGCGCCAGGTGCTCCAGCAGAAGCAGATCGAAACCTGTGCCCAGGTTCAGTCCATATCCCAGCTCCCTGTCGATCGAGACTTCAGATGCTGCTTTGTCGCGACCGAAACTCACCATCACGCCATAGCTGACATATGGCGAGAGTTTGGACTCCGACACCAGTGAATACTTCAAATCGAAGAGTGCCGGATAGAGTGTCAGCGTCTTGTTCGACTGCGGTTCCTCTGAATGCCGAAAACGCGTCAGCGAAAGCCTGAGATGCAGCTGTCCGTGCAGCGGTGCAATGACAGAGATTCCAGCATACGCATTTTCCCCCTTGATGCTCAATCGAAGAGGGTCATCGGAATTTCTAAGCTTGATAGGTTCCCATGTCCCGTATTCAAAACCAATGCTCAGACGGTTGAAAAAATTTGGATCTGCGCTCTGGGCATTCGCGACTGGTAATGATGCCGGGAGAAAAAGAACAGTCAGCAATGCGTATTTTATCAATCCGTTTTTCATAATCATCGAATCGTGTATGGATCCCTTTTCTTCAAGCTACTCAACTTCCGGCTGTTTGAAACCGAAACTCTTCCCCTGCTGGTTGCCGTGCACTTTTATTTCATCGAACTGATTTTCATACTTCTTGATGTTTTCGATCAAGGCATTGGAAAGCGATTTAGCGTGCTGGGGCGTCATGATGATCCGTGCATATACTTTCGTTTTGGGTACACCAGGAAGCATGCGCGTGAAATCGATGACAAATTCAGCCGGTGAATGTGTAATCATTGCTAAATTTGAATAGATACCTTCAGCCTCTTTTTCACCGAGCTCGACATTAATCTGTTGTTGTTTTTGTTGCATTTTTATGTACTCCTGTGCTTAATTTGAACTCAATTATAACAAAATTTTGCATAATAGTCAATTGAATATTCTTTTTATTGTATTTTACCGGTAAAAATATTATATTTGCTCTGTTGGTATTGAAATTCAATGAACGAATTCGGCGATTAGCAACGGTTCGACTCTTCACAACCAGGATGAAGCGTGATGCCCATGAAATCAAGAGCCATTGAAACGACATTCTCATGGATCGCGGTACTGATCATGACAGCGATCATTTATCTCACACTTCCCTATGGCCCTCTCATCCGGGAAAAGATTTACAAAAGCTTCCAGCCGCAGATTCTGGAATCATATCTGCTCCAGCACCGATCTTTTCATATCAAGGAAAAAAACAGCATATTTTATTCTGCGGAGGGAGTCAACGGTATTGGAATTTATGAGATCATTGGTGTAGACTCGGTTCAACTGATCCAGAGAATCGCTGCTGAAATCGACATTCAAGACTTCATCGAATCAAGAAAGATCCTGTATGCTGGTGACGGAAGTGCCGGCGTTCGTATTTTCGATATTAAAAATCCAACGGCTCCGGTGGAGCTTTCCAGACCCGGCGCAGGCGCTGTCGTACATGACTTTGATATTTATGAAAATTACCTTTATCTCATCTCTGGCAGTAATCGGCTATCGATAATCGACATCTCGGTCAAGGAAGAGCCGGCAGAGATTCGCCGCATGGAGATCGGCGACAATCCGCGGCGCATCAGGATCCATGGCAACAGCGCAATCATCGGAATGGACGATGGGATGATCTGTCTGCTTCATCTCGCCGATCCGACAGAACCGCGCATCATCGGATGCTTCCCCGTCCCTGGAGCAGTCTCCTCTATTTATGCCAGCGAAAATTTGCTCTACGTTGGAAGCAGTCTGAAAGGCCTGACTGTTTATGATATCTCAGATATACATCATCCGAAACGGACAGGTGAACTGACCACTGACTTCGAACTGAACGACCCGCGATATCGTAAGGGATATCTGTTATACAACGGTGGAGATAAGGGTGTGGTCATCATCAATGTAAACGATCCGGAAAGTCCGAAGCTGGTTCGTACCTTTGATACCGGGAACAGAGTGACCGGTCTGTATTCCAGATACTATTTTGCATACGCGACGGACACCACCCCGGCAGTACATTACATCGACATCGATACGGGGCGTTTTTTTATACTCTATTTCGTTGGCGTATCGATCTTCATCGCATTACTCTTTCTGGCTCTCTATATGTTTCGTACACGAAAGAGCCACACAGTTTTCAACTACCTCTCTCTTCTCCTGATCGGTATCATTTATGCCTGGTTTCTGAATGACATGAAAGAATCGCCCATCGAGGCGCTTCATTTTCTTGAGTATGGGATACTCAGCGCGCTCCTGTACCGCGCGCTGAGACATCATTTGAACGATAAAATCATCTTCTTCATTGCCACTGGACTGATAACTCTGATTGGTATCGGCGATGAACTGATACAGTGGATGCTTCCGAACAGACATTGGGATTTCCGCGACATCGGATTTAATACGCTTTCCGGTGCTTTGATCCAGCTTGCCATCTGGTTCGGTATCGCCCCTGAAATACTGAAATATAAAATTGAACTGAAATCACTCAGATGTCTGAAAAATCTTTTCCTGTTGCTCTCACTGGTGTTCGCAATTCTCCTCTCAATGACGCCGGCGTTCAACAGCAGAATGGCAGAGAGATTCACCTTTCTGAAATTTCTGGATAATCCGGAGCCAATCAGCGAATACGGCTATAAAGTATTTCACCCTGATATCGGTGGTTTTTTCTCACGGTACCGTGAATCCGACTTGTTGCGCTATGATGCGAGAAATGGAGAGATCGTCGGAAAAATATTGAACGACAATATCCGCACCAATTACAGTGAATTCCTGAGAATCTATTCTTCCGGCAAGGCGCCTTTCACTCATGAGATGCGCGTTCATCTATTCAGACGCGACCGTTATTACCATGATAAGCGGTATTGGGTGGCGTACAAAGAGAACCTGATACTGGAGAACTTCTTCACGAACGCCCTGCATGCAAGCGCGTACAGATGGCGCAATGGTGAAGCCGACGTCTGCAGAGAACAGATTGGTGACCGGGCACAGGATTTTTATGTCAGTCCTGTGAGCTGGAACATCATCACATCATACAATGTGCGAACAGTCTGGTTCTGCTTTTTCATTTTCAGCGTGGTGATCATTGCCTTGTACTACATTTTCAGGAGAACACTTTTTTCTTGATTCCTCGCATTTAATTCTTTATATTGAACCTGCCTCGAACGATTATGTCATGATTTTTTAAAAAAATGACCTTTAATATGCGATGCACAGAATCGTTCTTTGATGAAGGTTGTATTTAAAACAGGAGGGCTCTATGAACGCGAAAACACTGGTGGAGATGTTTCAGGACGTCGTTGTAAAGCACGGTGCCAAGACATCGTTAATGGAGAAAAAGGATGGCACATATCAGGGATTTTCCTATAAAGAGTTCGGAGACCGTGTAAAGTATCTGGCTCTTGGACTGGCCTCCATGGGCATAAAATATGGAGATCACGTCGCGCTGATATCGGAAAACCGCCCTGAGTGGCCGATTGCGGATCTTGGTATTTTATCCTCCGGCGCGACCAATGTCCCCATATATCCCACGATCACACCGCAACAAATCGAATATATACTCAAAGATTCAGGTTCAAAGATTATTATCGTATCGACACCTGAGCTCATGGACAAAATCATCCAGATTTTCGACAACGTCTCCTCTCTGCAGAAGGTCATTTACATGGAGAAGCCATCACTGGTTGAGAAATACATGACTGATTTTCAGTCGGTGATGGAAGAGGGGAAGGCCTTTGAAAACAAGAATCCGGATTATTTTGAGAAAACGGTCAATAAAGTCAAGCCCGATGATCTGTGCGGAATCATCTACACCTCAGGCACGACAGGGGCGCCGAAGGGTGTGATGCTGACTCAGGACAACATCCTGTCCAATGTCAAGGCAGCGCGAAGCGTGATCCGGGTCGATGAAACAGACACTTTTCTCTCATTCCTGCCGCTGTGTCACTCTTTCGAAAGAATGGCAGGACAATTTCTCGCCATATCCGCAGGCTCGACTATCGCGTATGCAGAGAGTGTGGATACGGTCGCCGACAATCTGGGGGAAGTGAAACCGACACTCATGACGGCAGTGCCGAGGCTTTTCGAAAAGATATATGCCAGAGTGATCGAAAACGCAGAAGCCGGGTCCTCTATCAAGAAGAAAATATTCTGGTGGGCGATCGGCACGGGTGGTAAATATGTTGATGCGAAATCAAAGGGCAAGGTCGGCCCTTTTCTGCAGCGCAAATACAACCTGGCAACGAAACTGGTATTCAGTAAACTCCATGAGCGCGTAGGCGGCAACCTGAGATTCTTTGTATCCGGAGGCGCCCCTCTGTCGAAAGAGATCGCTGAATTTTTCTTTAAGGCCGGGATCCTTGTGCTCGAGGGATATGGTCTCACTGAGACATCACCCGTGATTGCGGTGAACCATGAAGAAAAGTTCAAATTCGGATCCGTGGGGCCGGCAATACCTGATGTTGAGGTAAAGATCGCCGATGATGGCGAGATACTCACCCGTGGACCCCATATCATGAAAGGGTACTATAAAAATAAAGCGGCAACAGACGAAGCCATCGACAAGGATGGATGGCTGCATACGGGCGATATCGGCTTTCTTGACAGTGATAATTTTCTGCATATCACGGATAGGAAAAAGAATATCATTGTCACTGCCGGCGGCAAAAACGTTACGCCGGCTACAATTGAAAATCTCCTTGTAACAAGTCCATACATCGAACAGGTAATGGTGCTGGGCGACAAAAGGAGGTTCCTGTCGGCGTTGATCGTACCAAGCTATGAGGCGCTGGAAAAGTACGCGTCCAATAACGGAATAAAATACAGCGGTCGGGACGAATTACTGAAAAAGAATGAAATCCAACAGATCGTTGGCGCGGAAATTCAAAAACTGACCGGTGAACTTGCACGTTTTGAACAGGTAAGAAAATTCACTCTGCTGCCGGAACAATTCACCATCGAGGGTGACGAGATCACACCATCGTTGAAAATCAAACGCAAGGTCATTTCGGAGAAATTCGCCGATATCATCGAACAGATGTATGAATGCTGATCCGCATTCACGATATTGCGGTCATGTGCACGTGGACAAATGCATACTCGTATCTTGAGACTGGATGGCCTGACCCGACGATCTGGGTCAGGTCCTGTCCAGGACAGGTCACTATCCGGACTTGAGCCCCGGAGTTGCGATATAAAACGGATACGCGTGTGCTGAAGCCAAAGTCGCGGAAATTACAGCCAGTAAAGAATCCTTCCGCATGATTCACAGTAGATCACCTCGCTGTCTGCGCGCCCTTTTGCGGAAATCGCCGTCGGGAGCCTGACAAAACATCCGAGGCATGTGTTGTCGTCCTTAACCGGTACGATCGCTCGTTTATATCTTTTCTTCAGATTGTTATAGCTGTATAGAAGCGGTTTGCTGATTTTGGATATCAGCTCTTCCCGCGCTTTGAGAATGTTGTCCTCTCCCTTTGCATCAAATCCAAGCCTTCTCACTTCAGCGATCTCGTCAATCATCATATCGAGATCCTGCAATGCAACCAGGAGTTCGAGATCCTTTTTAACCAATGATTCACTCCTCTGATAGAAAATCCAGGAAATCGATAAAATTATCAATCTCCATCAATTTCTTTCTGTTTTTTGCCTTATTCAAAATTTCAACGATGAGTCCAAGTATGGGCAAATACCTGTTTTTTTCGTCCTGCGGCGGTGCAATGATCATGAACACCAGATGTACCGGTTTACCATCAACCGCTTCGTAATCGATCCCCTCTGTGGACTTTCCAAACGCAATCATCACGTCTGCCGCGGAGGTTGTCCTGCCGTGAGGTATCGCTATGCCTTTTCCAATACCAGTGCTGCCCAGCTTTTCACGCTGATTGAGCATCTCCAGCACAATCTCCTTGTTCTTGATGTAGCTATGCTCAACGAATTGCCCGACGATCTCGTTTAGCAGATCTTCTTTATTCTTCGCCTTCAAGTCGGGAAGAAACAAGTGCTCATCGAAATATCTGATCAGGTCCTGCTTTTCCATTGTCACGTGTCCTTTTAATTTTTATTTTCTATGATCTCTCTTAATACTGGCCGGATGTATATTTGATTCAAGTCCATCCGCCTCAATTCATCGGCAATAAGGCTGATCTTTCTCTCTATAGACAGTTTGTTGTTTATGATCAGCACATTCTCATCACTGATCTTGCACAATCCCCCTGTGAAGTCTCCCTTTTCATAGCGGAGACTGATGGAAAGGTTTTCGATCAGGGATTCAAAATTTTGTAAAATGAGCTCTTTTGTCATAGATGCTTTTTAAATCCTTTTTGTTTCATTCTGTCTACTATATCTTTGACCTCCTGAGCGGAATTTCTGTGGCATACGAGCAGCGCATCCTCGGTATCCACGACAATGATATCATCGACACCTATGGTCGCCACAAATTTGCCTTCAGCGTCGATATAACACCCTTTGGAATTCAGCGCAAGATGATCCGTTCTGCTCACGTTGCCGTCCGCGTCGGGCTTGTAAAGCTTGAATACCTCATCCCATGTACCGACATCACTCCAGCCGAAATCGCCCTTCAACACACATACATGGTCAGCATTTTCCATCACGCCGTAATCAATGGAGATACCCTTGATCTGGCAATAGACTTTTTCGATCACCTCATCCTGCCTTGCCGTACCCAGGCTCTTCTTGATCTCCTTGAGCCCGTCATAGAGTTCCGGGAGCGACGATTTGATCTCATTCAGTATGGTTCGTGCTTTCCAGATAAAGATCCCGCTGTTCCAAAAGAAATCACCGCTATCCAGAAATGAAACCGCCGTCTCCTCATCCGGTTTTTCGGCGAAAGTCTTTATTTTATAAACCGGAATTCCATCGACCTCCGCGATGAGATCGTTGTATTGTATATAGCCGTAACCAGTCGATGGGTAGGTCGGATCAATACCAATGGTAACGAGACAATCCTTGTCCATGGACACCTGTGAGGCAACTTGCAATAACCTTAGAAACTTATTGTTTTCCTTGATGATATGGTCTGCGGGCAGAACGACCATAACAGCGTCAGGATCAATTTGCTCGATAAACAGTGCCGCCAACCCGATGCATGGCGCAGTATTCCTGCCTTTCGGCTCCAAAATAAGTTGATGCGATTTTAAAAAAGGAAGTTGCTCTTGTATCAATTTCTTCTGATTCCGCGTTGAAACGACAACGATGTGGTCCTCGGGGATGAGTGGTGTCAATCTCTGTACAGTGCTCTGGATTAACGTGTGTTTGCCAGCGATATGCAGTAATTGTTTGGGGTGGTTCTCACGACTCCTGGGCCAGAATCTGGTGCCCACACCACCTGCCATGATAACGCCGTACAATAAGTAAAATCTCCTTCTCTATGATGAGAACAATTCGTATTATCCTGAAACCGCTATCTGATTCCGCATTTTAAAGTATAAATCGTATTAATATATTTATTTTGATTTAGAAATGCAAGCTATTTATTTATTATTTTTAATCTTGATTTTTTATATATTTTATAGTATTATCACTCACAAGTCCTTCAGGTGAAGGCTTTAAGCGGCACATGAATGCAGTGTGGTACCCTGGATTCAGAAGCTGCCTGCGCTTAAGCCGTAACAAATTCGAAAACTCTCGTCATTACAAAACATGCAGAGGTGGAAGTAACGATGTCTGGAACCAGTTCTCCTTTGAGGTATAAACAGATCGAACATACTGGAGACATAGGCATTCAGATTTTTGGCAAGACACTGCACGATCTGTTCATTAATGCAGCATTCGGGATGTTCGAAATCATAACAGACCTTGGCGATATCGAGAAGGACACGTCAGAAATCATAGAAGTCGCCGGCGATGGCGTTGAAGAGTTGCTTGTAAACTGGCTCTCTGAATTGAATTATCTTTTTGTCACTGAAAACAAGGTATTCAACCGATTCGTTATCACGCGCTATAAGGACTTCGAACTGACAGCCACCGTACGCGGGGCTACCATTGATCCGAGCCGGCATCCGGTGAATACGGAGATCAAGGCTGTTACGTATCATGAATTATATGTCAAAGAGCTTAAAAACAGATGGGAAGCCCAGGTCATATTTGATATATAAGCTTTTTGTCCTTTGAATGAAAATGAAAATACATAAAATAAACGATTTTCTTTGGGAGATCCCCAAAGAGGGCGGCATGCGCGTACCCGGCAGGATTTACGCGTCCGAGGTCATGCTGCAGTCCATTATGAATGACAACGCCCCTCAACAGGTGGCAAATGTCGCGCATTTGCCCGGTATCATCAACTATTCCATGGCAATGCCGGATATTCACTGGGGTTATGGATTTTCCATCGGTGGTGTTGCCGCGTTCGACATGGACGAAGGAGTCATCTCTCCGGGCGGTGTGGGTTACGACATCAACTGCGGCGTGCGACTGCTCAAGACAGGGCTCGAGAAACAGGATGTTCAGGGCAAGGTCAAGGAAATCATAAGAGCTCTTTTCGTCCATATCCCCACTGGCGTTGGGTCAAAAAGCGAATTGCGAGTCTCGAAACAGGAACTGATGCAGGTAATGCGCAAGGGTGCGCGCTGGGCGATTGAAAGAGGCTACGGCAGCGCCAGCGATCTGGAGCGAATAGAGGAACAGGGTGAAATGCAGGGCGCGGATCCGTCTGCTGTCAGTGAAAAAGCAATCACCCGCGGCCAGCCGCAGCTGGGGACACTCGGCTCAGGCAATCATTTCGTGGAACTCCAGTATGTCTCCGATGTGTACGATCAGAAGATCGCGCAGAGGCTCGGCTTGTACGCGGATCAGATCACGCTGACAATCCACACCGGTTCCCGGGGCCTGGGTTATCAGGTGTGCGACGACTCGATCCGCAAAATGCTCCGCGCGTCAGAGAAGTACGGCATAGATCTTCCCGATCGCCAGCTCTGCTGTGCGCCAATAAATTCGCCGGAGGGCAAGGATTACTTTTCAGCCATGGCATGCGCCGTAAACTACGCCTTTGCCAACCGGCAGATCATCACGCACTGGGCACAGGACGCCCTGGAACAATCCCTTCGCATCAGCCCCGGTGATCTCCGCATGAATACTGTCTATGAAGTGGCGCATAATATCGCCAAGTTCGAAGAACATAGCATCGACGGATCGAAAAGAAAGGTGTGCGTACACCGGAAAGGTGCCACCCGTGCCTTCGGTCCCGGTCGACCGGAACTGCCCGCGGAGTACAGAGATATCGGTCAACCCGTGTTGATTCCCGGCGATATGGGACGCTGCTCTTATGTACTCACCGGAACATCCGGGGCTATGGAACAGACGTTCGGATCTTCCTGTCATGGCGCCGGGCGCGTGCTCAGCCGCAATAAGGCCATCAAGAAAGCAAAGGGCCGTTCCATCGATATCGAACTTCAGGAGAAGGGCATTTACGTGCAGGCGACCGGCAGGCGCACGCTGGCGGAAGAGATGCCCGAGGCATATAAAGATGTATCCCAGGTCGTGGATGCCGTTTCCGGCGCACACATTTCACACAAGGTTGCCCGTTTGAAACCACTGGGCGCGATA
>JAZBPW010000015.1:0-5964 GCA_036351795.1 Candidatus Zhuqueibacterota bacterium
CCCATATCCTTGAGAATTGTAACCGATAGCGATGGCTGGTGGGAACGGATAGCTCTCGCTGAACAACTGGTAACGGATTTGAATACCCGGATTGGGATTCCAGTTGATATTACCGCTGCCAATGAGATTCTGACCACCGTACGTAACGCCAAACATCAGATGGTTCGTCAATCCGACCTTGATCCCGCCGATCATTCCTCCCTCTCCGTAAACACGAAGGGAGAGTTGAAAATACTTCTTTGTATTTTCATATTGCGAGGTTCCTTCGGTCAGAATATTCGCAGTCGGCATGTCGATAAGTCCGATGGGCCTGTAACCGAAGAAGCTTCGTCGCGACTGATCGCCGAATATTGACAGCTGTGCGTTCGCATGACCGACATAAAAAAGCTGGGCAATGAAAAGCAATAGACCGATTTTTTTAATCATGATGCGTCGCCCCATTTATTTGACTTGAAAAATTCAATCGTTCAGTTAGAGTCATAAATTATGATTACTTACAATTTAGCCTGAATGATTCGAAAAAACAAGAGAAAAAACAAAAGGGTAGAAAGATCTTCTACCCTTTTTTTTACGAATAAATTTAAGTTATGTTCAATACTATTCGACGATAATTGCTTCTGCCGGACAATCATCCGCAGCTTCCTGTGCGCTGTCTTCGGCGTCGGCAGGAACTTCATCAACTTTTACGACTGCAACATCGTCGCCCATCTCGAATACCTCAGGGCAGGTTTCTACGCATAGCTCACATGCTGTGCAGAGATCTTCGTCAATTCTGACCTTCATAAAAAGCCTCCATGCTAAATAAATTGAATATATAGTTGCTATTTTCGATCTCAAAATCATAAAATAGTCAAATTTTGGTAAATAGTCAATATTTTTTTTATTTTTCATCGAATCGCCGAGACGACACCGTACCAGCATCATTCGCTTTTTCGCGCAGCCGTCGGCATATCGATTCAAAACTCTCAAGGGGTCCATCAATCTCTAACGTCTCGTTTCGCTTCATCACATATTCGAGCGCACGATTAATGTGCCTCTCCATTCGTGATACATCGCCTTCCGCCTTTGCACACGCAGCAAGCCCTTCATGGCAGGCGGCGAGGAAACCGTTGCTGTGGTAAAACAGAGATGCATGCAACAGTTCAAGCAGTTTCGAATAGCATGTTTCCGCATCACTCCACAGGCTGGATTTGGCTGATACCTTCGCCATGAGGTACAGCCATGCCGGATTCTCCCCGGATCGATCACTCAGAGACGCGCACGCATCATAAGCCTTCTGATACATGCCCTCAAAATAATAAAGCTGTACCAGCGTAAATTTCCCCTCCATTGAGGAGAACTCACCCTTTCGCACGGCAGTATCTATAAATTCAAAGCCTTTTTCACGTTCATCCTTCACAAAGGGCAACCATGTGAGCTTGTCCGCTTTAACGCTTTTCCAGTAATAGTACAATCCCAAACCGTAGTAAGCATCATATATCTGCTTGTTCATGTTGTAGGATTTCCTGACATTGCGATACCCTCTCAGACCATCCTTGAACGCCCCGAACCAATTGCCGCGCTTCATGCGATACAATCCCCTGATACCCAACGCACTCCCGTATAAAAAATAGTTTTCAGCGTTTTCTTTATCCTTTTCGATGGATATTTTCCCCTTATCGATAGCAAGAGCTATCAGACTGTCGAATGTCGCTTCATAGGTATTGATCCAGTGATCCCGCATGATCCCGAAATAGATGGTCGCGGCGCCCAGAAAGCCTACCGGACATTCCGGATGTGACTGCATGATATCCTCACAAATATCAAGGGCATCGGCGTATTCGCACTGGTGGAACAGCCGGATCGCCTGATCCGTGCGGCTTTGCACATCGGTTGATACCGCGTAACTCTCCTGCTGAAACAGAGCTATAATAACCAGCACACATAATGTGATCTGTCTGAGAATACTCATAAAAAATGAATGCGAAAATAGTATGGGAATAGTCTCCAATCTTACCGACTGCCTGTAGAATCTATACAGCGGTTCTCCTTGGTGCCAAATGAATTCATGCGATGAAACCATTCCAGAACGCCAGGAGGAAACAGACGACCGTACCGATAATGACTGCTGCTGCAGCGTTTTTCATGAAGATAGTCTCCTGTTTCTTTTCACTATAGCCGAGCAGCATCGCAGAGAGGTAACCTCCGATAAAGCCTCCGGCGTGCGCCCAGTTATCCACGCGGGGGAATAGCAATCCGAATACGAACATGAAAATCGCCCAGGTAATGAGTTGCCTGTACATCGCCTGACCGAATGTGCCGCCGCGGTCTCTGCCGTAAAATATGAGCGCGCCGAGAAAACCGAAAATCGAACCAGAAGCTCCGATAGTTGCCTGAATTCCAAATGCAGTTGATGCGGTGAATCCGATGACTCCGGAAATCGTGAAGATCAGGATCAAACGCCAGGTGCCAAACAGTTCTTCCACAGTCGGTCCCAGGCTCCGGATCCACCAGAGGTTGAAAAATATATGGATCAGACTGCCGTGCAGGTAGATGGCGGTCACCAGCGTCCACCAGCGGCCTTGCGATATGGCAAAGGTCCCTGTCATTCCGAGTCTATCCAGACTGATTATCGATGGCGACAAAAAACTGAGGAGTCCTGATTGTTTTAATAGCGCCGATGGATCGATCAAAATACTCAGAATATAAAGCGCCACGCAGAAAACAGTTGTTATCTGGATGAAGCCGATATCGCCACCAACGAGAGGTGATATAATTGAACTGAGACTCGCTCGTCCCGGTCGCTTGTATCCGCAATGGATGCATTCTTCAGCATCGGAATTGATCAGCTTTCCGCAACTCGGACATAGTATCGCGCGTTTATCGTTATTATCTGCCATTCGTTTTTATTCGTTTGATAACACCGTACATTTAATTTTCAGAAACAGGATGCAAGAGCAGGATGTTGAATCCATTCTCCTCTTCCTTATAGTTCAGGCATGAGGCTCTGTTGCCCTCGAATGTCCATGTTGTCGACGGAATTGACTTGGTGTCGAATGAGACAATATGGCTTTCGGCTTTGGGAAGCATCCGGAAGATCATCAGCTTTGATCTTTCCAAAGTCATTTTCAGCCTGATCCACAGCCAGGAGATGATAATCAGCAATTTAAAGCGTGACAAATTTCTACTCATGGCCCTAATTTAGCAAACATTGCTCATAATGTCAAATGATTTTTTCTTAGCAACAGGGTCATAAGTCTGCATTCAAACGGGATCAGTCTGGACATTCTGAATTTGGTCGAAACTTTTACTCTGTAAATACGTCTTTATAGCAGATTGCCATACCGTAATAAAACCCATACAAGGAGGAACATATGTCTGCTACAAGCGAAGCCGCGGGAAAGGAACTGAGCGTTTTCGAAAAAATCTCCAATATCTTTTTTGCACCCAGAAAAACTTTCGAAAGTCTGGACAGGAAACCGGACTGGATCATTCCGCTTGTAATTGTACTATTAATTACTTTCATCGTCACCTCGGTTCTTATGCCCATCATCATGCCGGAACAGATGGCCAAACAGCGGGCTAAGATGGAAGAAAGAGGCATGAGTCAGGATGAGATCGACCGGGCAATGGCAGCGACTGAAAAATTCAGCGGTATCTTCGGGACAGTCATGGGGGTCATAGGCACGTTGATAATGCTTTTGATCATTGCAGCACTGCTGTTGTTTGTTGGCAATGTCATATTAGGGGGACAAACCTCATTCAAAAAGATGTTTTCAGGACTATGCTACAGCTCACTCATTTCGAGTCTTGGTTCGATCATATTGACACCGATCATACTCGCAAAAAAATCAATGGATGTCAGTTTCAGTTTCGCCTCATTTCTCTCTTCAGATGCTTCTGAAACGCTCATCTACGAATTCCTGAAGAAAATCGATTTTTTTGCTATCTGGGAAATAATCGTTCTGGCCATCGGATTTTCCGTCTTTTACAAATTTTCAACAAAAAAGTCAATGATCACCATTGGCTCACTGTATGCCATTTATGTCATTATATCATTGGCAGTGAAAAGTATTTTCTAAATCACAGAGGAAATGGATAATGAATAGAAAAATTGCTCTGTTTGCAGTCATCATCGTATTTATATTTTCCGGTTCAGTGAAATCATCAGCCCAATCGGAGGAGAAAGTCTCTCTCGAGGACTGTATCCGTATCGCACTCAAGAACAACACGGATATTGTAGCGGCGAAAAGTAATGCGAAAATCTACAAATCATCTCTGATCTCCGCCTGGGGAAATTTTCTGCCGAGCATTTCTGCAACGGGACAGTGGAGAACGAGAAGCGAAGAACTGATCATGTTCAGATATAAGGATTTTGTACAGTCCAAAGATTCGTATTACTACGATGTCAACGCCAGCTTGCCGCTGTTTACCGGTTTCTCCAATATCGGCACCTTGAAAAAGAGCAAAGCGGAAGCGCGCATGTTCGATCACTATCTCACCGGTACCGAACAGGAAGTCGTCCTGCAGGTGAAATCAAAATACTACAATGTCATCAAGACTAAGGAACTCCTCAAAGTCGCTGAGGAGACGCTGAAAGCCAGTGAAGAGGAGCTGACTCGTATCGAAACCATGCAGCGCATTGGATCCGTCTCCCGGGCCGAAGTTTTTCAGCAGAAGGTACGCGTCGGCGAAAATAAACTGGCGCTCATTGAAGCGCAAAACGCGCTCGCGAACGCAAAGACTGAGCTTAATTTCACATTGGGTATCGACGTGAAACGCAAACTCGTTCCGGAGCAGGAATCGCTGGAATTTCAAAAAGTTGAATACGATTTTGATGAACTGGTCGAAGGGGCTTTAAAAAACCGGGTGGACTACCTGGCAGCCAAAGACAATGTGGAGAGCGCCAGGGCGGATATTATTATCAATCGCAGCTCCTACATGCCAAGAGTGTCGCTGAATGCAAACTATAACTGGTTCGATATCAGATTCCCGGACAGCAAAAAAGATCTCGATGAATTTGATTCATACAGCGTCAGTCTCAATCTGAGCTATTCACTGTTTGACGGATTCAGCAGAGAATCCAATCTGAACCGCGCCAAAGCATCGATGGTCTCTTCGCAAGCGGAGCTGGAACAGGCAAAGCGTCAGGTGATCATGGATGTGACGATCGCCCTTCAGGATTTGAATATGGCGGAACAGAACATCAAGGTGACAGACGAAAACCTCGTTGCGTCCGAAGAAGATTATAGGCTTGCAAGAGAGAGGTACAGCATCGGGGCAGGCACGCTGCTGGAACAGATTACAGCAGGAATATCGCTGGCCCGGTCAAAGGCCAACAGAATTCAGGCGCTGTATGATTATAAATATACGCTAAACGCGCTGGAACTGGCTGTGGGAAAGCTTCGTGTCGTATACTAAAGTAGAGACTGAAAGGATTAGCAGAACATGACAAAAAAGAAGAAGATTTTAATTATTGCGGGAGTCGCCGTCATCCTGATCGCATTTATCCTCGCCAACCTCATGAAGGGCAAAGGCGGGCATATCGATGTTCAGGTGGCAGAGGTTGAGCGTGGAGACATCACGCAGGTCGTATCTGGATCAGGAAAGATCAAACCGGAAGTCGAAGTAAAAATCTCAGCAAATGTCAGTGCTGAGATCATCGGACTCCACGTCAAGGAGGGTGATGACGTACAGAAAGGTGATCTTTTGGTAGAATTGGACAGCAAGCGATACAATGCGGCTTTTGAAAGAGCCAGATCCACTCTGAAATCCGCGCATGCGAGCCTTAAAAAAGCCCAGAGTGAATACAGACGTGTTCAGGATCTGTTCGAACAGAATCTGATCTCTATGGCGGAGAAGGAGAGCTCCGAAGCCTCTCTTCTCCTCGCGGAGAGCAATGTCGAGCAGGCAAGCGCCAGTCTCGATCAGGCCAAAGACGATCTCAGCAAGGCCAGGATTTATACCCCCATCAATGGTACAGTC
>JAZBPW010000016.1:0-44012 GCA_036351795.1 Candidatus Zhuqueibacterota bacterium
AGAATCTGTAGGAAAAGAAAAATTAGACAGGATAACAGGATACGAATAGGTGTTTAGGCGTTTAGCGGTTTAGCGATTTAGCAAAATCACGCGAAGGCGGAAATCGGAAAACAATTTTCCATGCCGACTGTTTGCTGGTCTGTCTTTTTTTAACCGTGGAAAACTTCTATTCAATCAAGCCAGCCTGTCATGCCGAGTGGAGTCGAGGCATGTCAGGCGGTTGCCAATGCGTCTTATTTTTGCCACTGAGGCACGGAGAGCACAGAGATTTTTAGTGAATGTCATTCCGGAATTCGCCGTCAGGCGAATGTCCGGAATCCAGAAAATGTTTAAATTGATGCGTTTAAGATACAGTTTTTTTCTGGATTACTTCCCCTTTGCGGGACGGGAATGACACCGGGGAATGATTGTGGAGAAGCGGGGCTGTATCAAAAGTCCAATTTTATGAATTAATACCACAATATATAGGATTACTAATTCTATATAAATCTAAATGTTGTGGTGCCGTGAGGAATTAGGACACTTTTGATACAGCCTTACTCCAATTGTTTTCGTGACTTTCGTGTTTTTCGTGGTTTCGTTTTCTATTTTCCTGTCACCTGACTCCTGCCTCCTTTGTCACCTCTCCTCAAATAGCGCCAGCCGGTACTTGTCGCGATAGTTGCTCTCCCTGCCATCGTTGTCAAATACCTTGATGAAATAAGTGCCCGGAGCTGCTTCGAAGGAGATGCGTTCGACGCCTTCCGGCCCTTTGGCCGCCGCGGTCGCGATCTCATTCATCGAACTATCATACAGCGTCATGTTGGTGTTCACTTTCATGATGCCGCTGAGAATGATCTGCATTTTTGATGTCGATCTGCCGTAGGAATCAAATCGATAAAAGTCCACATCACTGGATGGATGAATGTATCCCTCCATCGTCTTTGTCAGTTCAATGCTGTTCGCTCTATCAAAATCATCGTTCAACTCGAACTCTTCGCTTTTGAACGAAGATCTCAGTTTCAGAAAAAGACAATACTTTTGATCGATATTGTAACCGTTTTTGATCGATTCAACTTTAATGAAATATTTATCCCCTTCCGAGACGCCGATGTTGGTGATGTACTCATCGCCCTGTTCGCCTCTATCATCGGCGACAAGAACCGGTTCTTCCCATTCGTTTGTCAGGGTGATCTTGAAATCAACCCCGGGTACGGCTTTCAATTCTATCCTGGCTACCCGCTTCTCACTCGCTTCAGTCATGATCCTGTACCAGTCCACGTCTTTGCCGCTATCTATGAACGCGCAAATACTGTCGCCTTCGAAAAGCGCCGTAGCCTTTTCAATGCGGTCGTTCGGTTCAAATTCCATTCTATTTACTGTTTCGATGAATTCAGCTTTCAGTTCGTACGGAACGGTCTCGTCCGTCTGCCATTTACCTCCCTGCACAACCACATAATAGAATTCCCGTTCCGGATCGATACCGAGATTGATGATCTCTTCAGCCTCACCCTTTCCCGACGCATCGGCGCTTTGTATAACAGCTTCGATGGGATCGTATACACTGAGTTTGGTATCGACTTTTTCGACGCCGCTCAGTGTAAGTTTGAGGTATCTGTTTTCGTCATGGACAAGCGGCAAGCGGTACCAGTCCACATCGTTATACGGGCTGATATATCCTTGCATTGCTGTATGGGCTGTCATTGGTGTCGCTTCCACGGCCTTGTTGTTGGGTTCCTGTTCGACGCCGGGTTCCAGAGCGCTCAGTTGAATTTTCAGGTCGTAGCTCAGGGTATCGTTGAATTTCTTCTCTTTGCTTTTCAGCCATAGTTCACGCACCCTTAAATACGTATCACCAGGACGCAGTGTATAGTTGGTGATGATTTCACCCTCTCCCTCTTTATAGCGGTTGACATCGAGCAATAGATTCTTGTCCGGTTCGAACAGTTCCATTTTGAGATTAATATCATTGATGCCGCCCAATTCGACTCTGAGAACAGCACTGGAATCTTCCGGAAGCGTGATCCGGTACCAGTCCTGGTCCAATTTTTCGTTGATATATCCCTGGTAAACCGTATCGGGTGTAATTGACATTGCGTTTTCGATGTCATTGTTGGGCTCCATCTCTGTAACAATTGTTACCACCTCTTCTTTCAGTTCGCCGTCGCCGCAGGATGAGATAATGAAGGAAAGCATGATCAGCAGAATTGAAACAGACCGATTCGACATTGACTGACTCCTTTTGTTAGATCCTATACTATCTTATAAGTCGAATTGAAGGAAATGTTTCTGCGGTATTGTGAAACAATATCATCATTCAGACGATGCGTTTCTCCACAATCATACCTCACTGTCATCCCCGTCCAGAGAAGTGGGAGGAATCGAGAAACAAATAATCACGAAAAGCACGAAAGACGCGAAAGGGGAAAAGAGTCGGAGCAAGGGAAAACGGTACCGTCGCCTGTCATCGCGAGGTCATCCGCCAAATGGCGGATGAGTGACGTGGCGATCTCAATAGCATATTATCCTGATAAATTTAAATGCTATGTTCAGCATGATGAGTCAGGGAGATTGCCACGCGTTTCACCGAACGGTGAAAAGCCCGCAATGACATCCGTTGGTGTCATTCCCGTCCCGCAAAGCGGAATGACATTCACTAATAATCTCCGTGTGCTCTGTGTCTCCGTGGCTAATGTGGAGTGCATCTTGATGAGATTCTATATACCAGAAAACGGGTAAAATAGCATTCACAGGAATCTACCCCCCGAAATACCGCTTTCGTTTGCTTGGTTTCAGCTTGTCGAGCGTCAGGATCACCAGACCGTCCACACAGTTGGAGAAATCCTTGTCCACATCGAAATCAAGGAATTTGACACCGTCCTTTTCGCACAATTCCGAATAGCGGCGGAATAAAATGGGGATGGTAAAGCCCAGGTTTTTCAACGTGGACTTCAAGTTGATAAAATCATTCTCATATTCTTCGCTGTTCAGTATCTGGCTCATCTCTTTTTCCTGCTGGCGCGATAACACGTAGCGGTATTTGGCCGTCACCAGGTTCTCTTTGTCGCCGAACCATTTATTGTAGAAATAGACGATCATATTCTTGGCCACAGATGAATAATTATCGCTGATGCTGACGGCACCAAACAGGTATTTGATCTGCGGTTTCTGCGCCACGAACGCCGCGAGCCCTTGCCAGAGCTGGTCCAGCGCGTTGCTCCGCCAGTACTTCTGCTGCACGAAGCTTCTGCCGAGTTCAAGGGATTGTTCGAGATATGGCATGAAACGATCGCTGAAGTTGAAGAGAGAGGCATTGTAAAGGCCATCCACACCGTATTCGTCGATGATATCTTTCGAAAGCCCCAGCCTGTAAGAGCCTACAATATCAAGTGAGTCATCATCCCAAAGTACGATGTGTTTATAATATTTGTCGTATCTATCGAAATCGGTTTTTGCGCCTGTCCCCTCCCCGACTTTTCTGAAGGTCACCTCACGCAGGCGGGAGATTTCCTTGACCACGTTGGGGCTTCTGTCGAACTCCACGAGGTAGAGCGACTTGCCGTCGGATGTCGTGGTCAGCAGCTGCGCATGCGCAAGTTCGTTCTTAATGATCTTCGTGTCCACCGGATGGATGATGGTCTTCACGGTTTTGAAAATGCCGGGTTTTTTTTTGCCCAGGCGATAGACATGCCGCTTCAGGAGTCTGGATTGATACTTTGTATTGATCACGCTGGACGTAAAATGTTCGCTTGGAATTGGATCGCCCACGCGCAGTGTGATGGATTTGTTTCGCTTTTTATCGATTTCACGGGCGAGCAGGAACATCGAAAATCGTTTGTGAAGCAGCGATGCATAGTAAAAAAGATACGTGTTACGCGCCTTGATGTAAATCGGAAGTACCGGTGTCTGAAATTTTCTGGCGAAATAGAGCGGGCCGTTCAACCACGCCCTGTCGCGTATGCCTTTGAGCGACAGTCTCGATACTTCGGCAGCCGGGAAGAAAATGATCGCCTCATCATTGAGAATAGACTGCCGGATACCTTCGATGTGTTTGCGTTGCGGCCGCGTGGAAAATACATTAAAAGGCAAAAAATGGTCGCTGAGATTGTCAACGTGCATCAGTATGTCGTTGGCGACGATCTTCACATCCTGCCGCACCGTAGCGACAGCGCGGAGCAGCGCCAGTCCGTCGAGAGCGCCGAGTGGATGATTGGCAACAATGATCGTCTTCCCTTCGGATGGGATCTTCAACTGATCCTGGCTGGAGATGAGATAGCTGAAATCAAGATAGTCAAACAGCTCATCGATGAATTCAAATCCGTGCTTGTCTTTTCCGCGAGCGAGAAACTGATTGATCTCCGGGATCATCAATATACGTTCAAGCAGATTCAGGACGAGCCGGGAGATGAATTTCGGGTATTTATCGAAGTAGCCGGGAAGGTGGGCGTCGAAAATTTCTTTTAAGTTAATACTTTCCATTTTGCTTTCCGTGTGTTCAAGATCTGTGTGGAAATTAAATAAAAAAGAGATAAAATACCAGTAAATTTTTTAAAATATGGAGTCAAGCAAAACTGCTTTGAATTTGATGAATATTTTTTTATCTTTAGCTGATACTTGCCATACGGGTAAAATAATCAAGAGAGAAAGCGCATGAGCCAAATATATCTGCTGGACAATCCGATAAAAAATTATGACTGGGGTTCCCGTTCGGCCATCGCATCTCTGAAAGGTGAGATGTTCCCGACGATGGAGCCGCAGGCGGAAATGTGGATGGGCGCGCATCCATCCGCGCCATCAAAAATCATTTCAGGACAACGGGACAGAACCATGTCCGACGTGATTGCGGAGGCACCCGCTGAGATCCTTGGACCGGATGTCGCTGAGAAATTCGATAACAGACTGCCCTTTCTCTTCAAAATCCTCGCTGCAGACAAGCCGTTATCCATTCAGGCGCATCCGGACAAGACACAGGCGGAGGCAGGTTTCGACAGAGAAAACTCGGAACAGATATCCCTGGGCGATAATAAAAGAAGCTATAAAGACAGGAACCATAAACCGGAGATCATCTGCGCACTGACAGAGTTCTGGGCGCTGAACGGTTTCCGGAGTAGTGAACAAATCATTGAGCTGTTTGACATGATTGGCCTCTCAAAATTCTCCAGAGAGCTGAAGGCGTCATCCTCGGATTTGAAAAACTTCTTCAACGCACTCATGGCGCTTCCATTACATAAAACAAGGTGTCTCCTGAGAAGGACGTTGAAAAATCTCGAGAAGTCGGATATCGATCCTGACATCAGGATGTGGATCCGTTCATTGTATGATGTTAGAAATGAAGCGGGGGTAAGAGTTAATACCGCAGATATCGGCGTCCTGAGCCCCTTGTTCCTCAATTTGATCAAATTACGAGCCGGAGAGGCGATGTATCTCGAGGCAGGCAGACTGCATGCCTATTTACACGGAGTGGGGGTCGAACTCATGGCCAATTCGGATAATGTGCTGCGCGGTGGATTGACGTCGAAGCATAAAGATGTGGCCGAACTGTTGAAGATTTTGAAATTTGTAACGCACGATGTGAATGTGCTGCATCCCGCAAGGAGCGAGGGAGGAGAAGAAATTTACAGCACCGATGCCAGTGAGTTTCGGCTGTCGCGGATCAACGTATACGCTGATGAGGTGTGGCGTAGCAGCGACAGGAGAAACATCGAGATATTGATCTGTCTCAGCGGATTTGGACGCATCCATGCCGAACCAGACGGTGAGCCGATACAGCTCAAGAGAGGAGCCTCTCTCATGATACCCGCTTCCGTTTCACGATACCAGTTGACGGGTCCGCTGGAGGTTTACAAGGCAACCGTTCCCTGAAAATTGCGTAATAGAATGGATGTGGGACTGTTTGAGTTGCGTCCACCAGAACAAACCATCATTCATCATTAAAATGGAGGCATTCGAGATGGAAAAACATATTGCGGTTGTCGGGGCATTGCAGATCGGGCTGAGCATCCTGGGAATTCTGATCGGAGTTATCGTGTTTGTGGTACTGATCGGAGCAGGCATGATTTCACAGGACAATGACGCCATGTTCATCCTGTCGATTATTGCCGTGTCCGTACTCAGTCTGATCCTGATCTTGTCCGTTCCGGGCATCATCGGGGGGATTGGTGTGCTCAAGAGGAGAGAGTGGGCGCGGATACTCGTGCTGGTGCTTTCCGCCATCGATCTGCTCAATATACCGATCGGGACCGCGGTCGGGATCTATTCAATCTGGGTCTTGATCCAGGACGAGACCGTGGCGGCATTTAAAAGCGGAGTACAGGATGAATCATAAAACCGGACCTGCCTTGATCGTTTTGATAATTTTAACAGGCGCGATGATACTGGGTGCCGGATGTTCAGAAGAGGAGAGTGCGCTTCCGAAGTGGTACGATCCACTGCGTGACCCGGGATCTGATCTTCAGGTTGCCGTGGAATTGGCACAGCAGGCCGAAAAAAGGGTGCTGATGGTCGTTGGTGGTGACTGGTGCAAATGGTGCCATTTTCTGAGAGATTTCTGGAACTTGCATTCTGACATCAACGGGTATTTGCACGATCATTATGTCCTGCTCAAGGTCAATTTCAGTCCGGATAACAAAAACGAAGTGTTTCTATCAAAATATCCGGAGATCCGCAGTTATCCGCATATCAACATTCTGGATGCGAATGGCGCCTTGCTGCATTCGCAGGATACCGCGGTGCTGGAATCGGGACAGAGTTATGATCCGGTCATCATGAAGGACTTCTTACGCAAATGGTCGGGACGTGAGTAAACGCATTGAAAATCGGCTGAAAACAGGTGCCATTCTTTTTGTGATCTTTACAGCTGGAGTCGAATGTATGAAAAAGGAAGAAGGGATCGTCCTTCCCGACGCAATACTTGGATGGACGGCATCCGGAGAAGAAGTGAGTTACGGGCGCGAAAACCTTTACGAATATATCAATGGCGGCGCCGAACTCTATCTCTCCTATGGCTTTAATAGTTTGACCAGTCGTACATACCATAAGGAGAATCAGCCGGATATCGTGGTCGATGTTTTCGATATGGGCGCCCCCCGAAGCGCGTACGGCGTCTTCACATTTTCCAGGGAAGAGGTCGACGATCGGTTCGGGCAGGGTTCCCAGTATACGCAGGGACTTCTGCTCTTCTGGAAAGGCCAATACTATGTGTCCATTCTGGCGAGTCCGGAAACGGATGCCTCCAGAGAAGCGGTATTCAGTTTGGCGGACAGGATCTGCGCGTCCATTGCGCGGGAAGGCGCGGTTCCTGATGTGGTGCATCTCCTGCCACGCGAGGGGTTGAGGGAGTCCAGTGTCCGCTATTTTCATCACCATGTCTGGTTGAATTATCACTACTATATTTCTGATGAGAACATACTCAATATTGATAGGAATACGGATGCGGTTCTCGCGAGGTATGATTTCAATAACGACACACAACTCTACCTGCTCCTTCGCTACAAAGATGAGGAGAGCGCGCGGACAGCATATCACCGGTTCACTGGAGCTTATCTGCCGGAACTGAAAGATCAGCCAGTGGTCCGTATCGAAGATAGCAGCTGGACGGGCTGCGCCCTGGATGGTAACATCATCAGAGCGGTTTTCAAGGCATCGTCAAGAGAGAACGCAAACAAACTATTGGAGCTGCGATGAAGAGATCAAAGTATACACGACGCGAATTTTTGAAGAATTCGGCCGGCGCAGCTGCAGCCGGCGCGCTATACCTGAATCTTCCGGACAGCGTGTTCGGGGGGACCGAAGCAAAGACGAAGGTCGTCCTTGTACGGCATAAGGATGTCATTGATGCCATGAACAAGCCCGATCCGAAGATCGTCACGCAGATGCTGGATGATGCCGTATGCAAGCTGATGGATGTGCCGGCTCCGGATCAGGCATGGAAGAAGATCGTGAAGCCGGCAGATACGGTGGGTATCAAGTCGAACGAGGTACGATATCTGCCCACACCTCAGGCGGTGGAAGAGGCGATCAGGAGTGGTGTGCTGAGCGCGGGCGTGGCAAAGGATCGTATCGGGATCAATGACCGCGGTGTCCGGCGCGATCCGCTCTTCAGCAAAGCGACCGCACTGATCAATGTCAGACCGCTGCGGACGCATCACTGGAGCGGCGTGGGCAGTCTGCTGAAGAATTACATCATGTTCGTGAAAAAGCCATACGAATATCATCCGGATACCTGTGCCGATCTCGCCGCCATATGGAAGTTGCCGGAAGTCGCCGGCAAGACGCGGCTGAATGTGCTCGTGCTCTTTGCGCCGCTTTTTCACGGCATCGGCCCCCATCATTTCAACCCGAAATACACATGGCAGTACAAGGGATTGCTCGTCGGAACCGATCCGGTTGCCGTGGATTCTGTCGGAGTGCGGATACTGTCGGCAAAGCGCAATGCCTATTTCGGGGAGGACCGCCCGTTGACGCCTCCGCCAAAACACATTTTACTCGCGGATACGAGACATCATCTTGGAACGGCGGATCCGGGGAAGATCGATCTCATCCGACTCGGATGGAGCGAAGATATTCTCATTTAGTGAAAATTGTGTCGTTGTGAAAAACATGCGAGATGAATATTTCAGCTAATAGAAAGTGAGACTTTTCACACACCGGAGTTGTCGGGTCCTGCCAGCGGGACCGGTTAGCTCCGGATAGAGATATGCCAAACAGAAAACGTGATAAAGAGCCTGTCGTTCTTTTAAAGACAAAACTGAGTCAGCCGGTGATCAGGTCGACAATTCTCACCCGGACCAGACTTTTCGAAAATCTGGATGCGGGTCTGTGCGGCAGATTGGTGCTGATCTCCGCGCCCGCTGGCTACGGCAAGACCACTTTGCTGTGCGACTGGCTGCGCACGCGAAAACCGTCTGCGGCATGGGTGTCGCTCGAAAAGGAGGATAATGACCCTGTTCGTTTTCTCACTTATCTGATCGCGGCTTTTCAGGATATCATACCGGAAGCCGGGCAATCGCAACTGGAAAAAACCGCTTCACTGAGAACGCCCAATTTCGAGAAATGGCTCACCCTGTTCATCAACGATCTCAATGACACAGAGAATGACATCGTCCTGGTTCTGGATGATTATCATCTGATCGATTCCAGAAAAATCCACGACATGATGGAGTTCTTTCTCGAACATCAGCCGCCTCATCTTCATACTGTCATACTGACACGATCCGATCCGCCGTTAGCGCTGGCGCGCCTGAGAAGTCAAATGCAATTGACGGAAATACGCGGCAATGACCTCAGTTTCAGGGCGGGGGAGATATCGCTTTTCTTCAACACAATACTGAAGCTCGAACTTGCTGAGCGAGACGTGGATTTGCTCGGGTCAAAAACCGAGGGCTGGGCTGCCGGTCTTCAACTGGCGGCTTTTTCGATGCAGAGCCGTTCGGATGTGTCCGGGTTTATCAGAAATTTCGAGGCGGATAACCGGTACATCGCGGACTATCTGATGGAAGAGGTCCTGGCGCATCAGCCGGAGCAGGTACAGCAGTTCCTTGTGAACACATGTATACTCGACCGGCTGAACGCACAGTTGTGCGATGCTGTTACTGGCAGAAATGACGGCCGGGACATGCTGACGTTTCTGGAGAATGCCAACCTTTTCATATTTCCTCTGGATAAAAAGAGGGAGTGGTTTCGGTATCATCAGCTGTTCGGCGATTTGCTGAAACAGAAGTTACAACAGAGCACGGATTCAGCGGATATTGCTAATCTGCATCGCATCGCCAGCCACTGGTATGAAGAAAACGACTTTCATAACGAAGCCGTGAAACAGATGTTGCGCAGCGGAGATTTTGATTTGGCGGCGGATTTGATCATCCGTCACGCGCAGGGATTGCTGCTGCATGGCAATGTGGCAACGCTGAAGAGCTGGATCGACGCGTTACCGGAAAACGTCATTCGCGGTCATCTGAAATTATATGTGTATCACGCAATGACTATGGTGCTGTCGAGTCATCCGATCAGTGAGGCTGAATCGCGTATCAAGGAAGCGATCCGGGCGGACAGGGACAAGTCCATTTCAGGTGAGATCACCGCCTTTCACGGTCTCATCGCGGCCTACAAAGGACACAGCAGAAAAAGCATCGAGCTTTGCGAAAAAGCTTTGAGACTGCTCCCGGAAGAAGATCTGTTTTTCCGAAGTTTTACGGTTGGATATCTCGGATTGAATTATCTCTATAGCGGTCATATTCTGCCTGCGAGAAAGGCGTTTCGGGAGGCGGTGAATATTGCCGGGAAGACGGGCAATGTAATGATCTCCGTGCTCGCGCGTACGCATCTCGCCGAGTTATTGTATTTCGAGGGCAAACTGGATGAGGCGCTCTCCATGTACGAGAAGGCGTGCACGATTCATATTGGAAAGGGGAGCGGAAAACAACCGGTGATGGGCATCGCTCTCATCGGCATTGGCAATCTGTACCGGGAGTGGAATCTACTGGACAAAGCCATGGAGCATTTGCAAATGGGCATCCGGCTTGCCGACAGGTTTGGAGAGATCGGAGTTTTGCATGGGTACATCGGAATGAGCCGGATCAGGCAGGCGGAAGGGGATTTGAAATCCGCGGCCAAACATCTCGAAACAGCCGGGCGGATTGCGCAGGAGTTCGATGCCATGACATTCGATGACAGGATCGTGGCGAATTACCGCGCCAGATTCCATATCGCTACAGGTCGTTTGGAAGAAGCGCGGGAATGGACGCGCACATATCATCTTGGCGATGATGCGACTGTCCTGGCAGCCGCAGAAAAAGATCTGACCTACATGGAGATGTTCGATTACTCGACTCTGGTGCGTTTTAATATTATGGATGGATATCCTGAGAAAGCAGTTCGTCTCTTACAGCACATGACAGAAATTTCGCTTCGCAAAGGCTGGACGCTCTTCGAGATCGATAATTGTCTCTGTGCTGCTTTGGCGCATGATGCCTTGGGAGATGCCGGGAGCGCGATGGAATCGTTGCAGAGAAGCCTTCGGCTTGCGAAACATGGACGGCTGATCCGCACATTTCTGGATGAAGGTGACTCAGTGGTCAATTTGATCTCAGAGCTGCGCCGTCGAGGCGGACATACAGCCGGAATGGGCGAATACTTGAAGGCGATCCTCGACATGGCGCCTGCAGATGATGGATATCTCTCTCCCGACGCGTTGAGTGAACGTGAGCTGGAGGTATTGCGACTGATCGCAGACGGGTTGACCAATCAGGAGATCGGCGACCGGCTGTACATATCGCTGAATACGGTACGCACGCATACGAAGAATATCAACAGCAAATTGAACGTGCACAACCGGACGCAGGCTATTGCGCGGGCGAGAGAGCAGGGTATTATTTGATTTTTAATAAGCGGGGAGACCCATTGTAGAGGAGTTGTTTAGATGAAAAAGGCTGACATAAAGAAATTTGAAAAAAAGCTGAAAGATACGGGTTACGCATTCAAGCCGATGGATCAACTGCATGGTTTTCTGACCGGTACTATCTGTTCTCCCGAACCGGTGATGCCGGACAACTGGTTGCCCCTTGTTTTTGAGGATCCGGAAAATTTACCGGAATTTAAATCAGAGCAGGAAATAAATCGTATCTTTGGAGGTTTTTTTGAGTTGCACAACAGTATCATCGAGGATATCCGTGCGGACGATTATCATCCCTATTTCGGGAGCAAGGAGGATGGCAAGGTCGATGTAAAAAACTGGTGTCTCGGATTTGTGCTGGGTTTCTCCGCCTTTTCAGATAAATGGGAAGAGGCCATGGCGGACGAAATCGATGAAATGATTACATCGATCATGTTCTTCGCGGATCCGGAATTTGCGTTCAAAGATCTCGGGATAGAAGATCAGAAGATTATGAAAGAACTGCTTGATTCCGAAACAGAGTTCATTGAGAACGTACGTTTTCATGTGGTCGATATCTATCTTTACTGGCAGTCTTTAATCGGGGATGAAGGCAAAATCCCGCAGGATCCGTTCGCTTCTCAACAGGATGTCAAAATTGGTCGCAATGATCCCTGTCCGTGCGGCAGTGGTAAAAAGTTTAAAAAATGCTGCGGCGCAGATATCGAGCCTCCGGATGAAAATGTAAATTAGTCCATTCGACATTCATATAAAGTAGTATGATGAAAACAGTACCGGCCCGGCGAGCTTCATCATCACCGATCCGGATGGAAATCCGATCCTTGTCGATCAGCATGTGTAACAGAGAACAGGACTCAGAACAGGAGAATTTGCTATCGGACTCGCAATTCAATTCAGCATTTATCTGTTGTTCATGTTGGCTATTGGCTATTACTCGATGCGAAAAAGCCAGAACAACTATGATTATATCGTTGGGGGGCGTACGCTGGGGCCCGTGACCTCCGCCATCAGCGCCGGGGCGTCCGACATGAGCAGCTGGCTGCTACTGGGATTGCCCGGCGCGGTTTTCGCTTCCGGACTCGTGGAGGGGGTCTGGATATCTCTCGGACTGGTTTTAGGCGCCTATGCCAACTGGGTCATCGTCGCACCACGGCTGAGAGTGTATAGCCAGAAGCTGAACGCATTTACCATTCCGACTTACTTGTCGAACAGGTTCGATGATGCCGCTGGCCTGCTCAGGATCGTGTCAACGGTAGTCATCATCATATTCTTCACACTGTATGTGGCCTCCGGTCTCAAAGGCGGCACGCTGCTCTTTGCCCACAGCTTCGGGTCCTCAGACCAAACGGCTTTGACGGTCACCACGATCGTTGTGGTTTCGTACACATTTTTGGGAGGTTACAGGGCCGTATGCTGGACAGATCTGATCCAGGGATTGCTGATGTTATCCGCTCTGGTTTTCTGCTCGATCCTCGCATACGCGGCGATCTCGGGCTCCGGTGTTGACATCGCAGCGACAAATCCCCGGGCGTTCAATTTTTCCACGACACTTATCACCGGGGCGTCGCTGATGGCCTGGGGATTCGGCTATTTCGGCCAGCCTCACATTCTGACCAGATTCATCGGCATCAGAAGTGTCGATGACGTTCCCAATGCGAGAAGAATCGGTATTACATGGATGGTCTTGTGTCTGGCGCTCTCCACGTCCATTGGTTTGCTTGGGATCGGCTATAGTGAAATCGCCGCACTGGATGGCGTCGCTGGTGCCGGTGGAAACAGCGAGAGAATATTTTTAGCCCTGACGAGCGCCCTGTTCCACCCGTTGTTTTCAGGCTTCGTCCTGGCAGCGGTGCTGGCGGCCGTGATGTCGACTGCCGATTCCCAGTTGCTGGTTCTCTCCTCGTCATTGACCGAAGACCTGCCTTTTTTCAGGAATTTCAACGACAGGAAAAAGGCGTGGATAAGCCGCTTCGGTGTGGTGGGCTTTGCTTTGATCGCCTATGTGATCGCCCGTGACAGCGGTGGGACTATCCTCGCCATGGTGGGTTACGCGTGGGGCGGATTCGGAGCTGCCTTCGGTCCATTGATCGTCCTCTCAGTCTGCTGGAGAGGTACCACGAAGTATGGCGCGCTCGCCGGAATGATCGTTGGCGCGGTCACCATTTTCATTGTGAAGAATTATATCAGCATCGAGGGTGAGTATTTTTACGAGCTCCTACCGGGATTTATTCTGGCGTTTATCACTACAGTCATTGTCAGTCTGGTGACTCCCAAACCAAAGGAAGAAACGCTGAGTATGTTCGACGAGTCACGTGTGCAGCTCAGACGTTCCTCGCAGACTGAAAAGGTAAGGAGACTAAAATGAACAGGGCGGGAAAAGAACGAGTAGTACGGAAATCGGATGGACCAGACGGAGGCGGGCAGTATCATTTTGATCCCGGGACATATCTTCAGAATATTCGAAAAGAGGTTCCCGAATATGACGAGATGCAGGATATAATCGCCGGGATCGCCACACAAGGTGGGGTGAAGCGATTCCTGGATCTCGGAGCCGGTACAGGAGAGACTGCTCTTCGAATTCTTGAAAAGGCACCGCATGCTGAAGCTTTTCTGGTTGAAGAACAGGAGAGCATGGTTGCTATCCTGCGTGAGCGGTTCAGCGGATTCAAAACGGTCATCAGTCAATCGGATTTTGAATTTGGATTCGCCGAAGGTCCTTTTTGCGCTGCCGTGAGCTTGTTTGCTGTGCATCATTTGAAGGGTGCGAAAAAAAAGGCGCTTTTCCAAAGAATCCATACCGCCCTTAAACCAAATGGTCTTTGGGTTTTTGGAGATGTCTATCGAACGGACAGCTCTGTAGAACGACGAACACCTGTCGATCCTGTATACGATTTTCCCGGCACAATGCAGGAGGTAGAAGCGTGGTTGATGGAGGTGGGCTTTGATGTCAATGCCGTATGGTGCAAGCGCGATCTGGCGGTTTATGGTTGCCGGAAATGATATAACGACCTACGTCCAGGAGCAGGAGCCCCATGCACGTCAACCAAAAAAGATCAGACAGGATAACAGGATCTACAGGAAAACATTATAGCTCAAATTGTTACACAATGTACTAAATATGGATTCATAACATTGGCATGCCATCGAAATGTCGGGCATAGGGACACTGAATGAAAAACCGCTCCACGCGTCATTGAAGGCGTGGTACGCGGAGCCCGGAGATCAATTTGAGGTCACGGTTGACGGATTTCAGATCGATATCGTTCGGGACGATCTGCTGCTGGAAATTCAGACCAGAGGCTTCGCGTCCATTAAAAGAAAAATGGCGACACTTGTGGGTTCACATCCGGTCCGCTTGATACATCCGGTCGCTGAGGAGAAGTGGATTGTCAAGATGCCCATAGATGAACATGATGAGGTCACGCGCCGCAAATCACCCAAAAGAGGCCGATTGGAGGATATGTTTCGTGAGATGGTGAGTTTCCCGCAGTTGCTGTCGAATCCTAATTTCTCTCTGGAAGTACTGTTGACCCGGGAGGAAGAACAGAGGCGGTATGAGGAAAAGCGAAACTGGCGCAGGAGAGGCTGGGGCACTGAGGAACGACGACTGCTGGAAGTCGTGGACCGGAGACTGTTTGAGAGTCCGGCGGATTGGAGTGCGCTCATTCCTGAAGAGATGGAAGCGTTTACCACCAGGGACCTGGCCGAGGCGAAGGGTATGGGAGTGTCACTGGCGCAGAAGATGGCATATTGCCTGAGGCATGCGGGAGTGATTCAATTGACCGGCAAGCGCGGGCGGGCGAATCTGTACAGGATTCTCTGATGCGGCTGCCAATGAATCTTATTTCAGCCACTGAGGCACGGAGAACACAGAGAAAATCAAATATCAAATATAAAAACGAAAAATAACGTTGTAAAATTCAAAATGGCACTCGGTATAAAGAAAATATTATTAGCCAGATGTAGGCCACCCTGGAGGTGGACTACATCTATTCAGTCGAGCCAGACTGTCATGCCCTGCTGTTTCCTGTCACAGTTCGACTCCGCTCACTGTGACAGACGGTACGTTCGTTTCCGGCCCTGTCTTCTTTTAAAATCTGTGTCTATCCGTTGTATCCGTCAAATCCGTTTCTATACTTTTCTGTCTCCTGACTCCTTTTTTCCAACCCCACGAGAAAAATATAACCTTTTCGCCCTTCAACCGGTCTAATATAGTGGAGGCTGTTGTGCAAAATCACCCCTCGAAATCACATCTTCATGTGATAACAGTTATCGTTTTATTGCGTATATTTGAACGTCAATGCATTATGGTTGATTAACAACCAGAGGAAAATCAAATGAGAGACATTGAATGGTTTAATGATTCGTCGAACTACCGTATTCGCGTCGCGGGATTGCTCGATCGTCAATGGTCCGACTGGTTCGCAGGGATGGACATTGACTACGAAGACGACGAAACGGTGCTGTATGGTCGCGTGCCCGACCAGTCCGCTCTGCATGGACTTCTGGTAAAAATCCGCGACCTGAATCTAACCTTAATTTCCCTGGAAAGAGAGAAATCGTAAATGACAAAATCAGAAAAAAGAAAAGAGACATGCACCGAAGCGAAGATTCGGCTGAAATCATTCCATTCGAGCGAAGCGTTGAAATGTGTGATTCGAAAAACGACTGAAGCCTACAAAAAGAAAGGAATGGATCTGAAGCGAATCGAGAGCTGTGGTAAATTCATTTATCTGAAATTCTGTCTTAGTGAACAAAAGAACTGATTTACAATTGCGGAGGTGAAGAATGAAAAAGGTGCTGTTTACAGGACTCTTGTTGATGCTCATGACGACGGTGACGCAGGGCGAGGAGTTGAACGGCGAACAGATCATCGAGAAAGTCAATGACCTGTTGAATATTGAAACGAGTCAGTCGGTATCGAAGATGACGATCACGACGACTTCGGGAAAACAACGCACGTTTGTGTTCGAGTCATGGAGCATGAACAGCGGTGAAAAAAACCTGATCCGGTATCTGGAGCCGAGACGGGCCAAGGGGCAGGCGACGCTGATGCTGAATCATTCCGATGATATCTGGATGTTTTTTCCCAGGACTCAGCGTGTGCGAAAGCTGGCGACGCACGCGAAGAAACAGAAAATGGAGGGAAGCGATTTCTCATATGAGGATATGGGAAGCGGGGATGCATTCATCGATGATTTCATCTCGAAGCGTCTGGAAGACGAGGAAATGATGGATAAAGAGTGCTATGTGCTCGAGCTTACGAGAAAGCCGGATGCGAGCATGTCATATTCCCGGCTGATCATGTGGGTGACCAAGGACAATTTCTATCCCATCGTCATCGATTATTATGAAGAGGATGACGCCACCCGTCATGAAAAACGGCTTGTACAGAGCGATATCAGGGTCATCGACGGCATCCCCACAGCGATGAAGGCCGTGATGATGAACAAGAACGATAACACACAGACATCCATGGAGATGGTTGACGTCAAATATAATGTCGAACTCGATGAGAATATGTTCACTGAGAGGAGCCTGAAAAAATGAGGGGACTAGAAACATCGCGATTCATGAGAAAACTGTTGATTCTATTCATCATTCTGATGCCGGCAGGACAAATTGCGATCGCACAGGACATGGTGGATATATTCGGCTACTATGAAACCCAGTACATGGGGACAGCGCTCGATCAGGAATATCTGGCGCTCTATTCGAACAAACTCCGGATCGATATGAACTCGGATGTATCGGATAATATCTCTTTCACTGCGAATTTCAACTATATCACCTACCATGGCAAGACGCAGTGGAATATACTGGATTTCCTGCCTGAAAGAGTCATTAGCGATATCCCTGCGGAGATGAGAGGATTTTACATCCTGCCTTTTGATGATCAGAATTTTTTGGATAATGCCAACGTGAGATTCGCGTTCGAGCATTTCGATCTGACCGCGGGGAAGCAGCAGATCTCTTTGGGCACGGGCTATGTCTGGAATCCCGTGGACCTGTTCAATATTAAAGATGTTCTCGATCCCACGTACGAACAGCCCGGACATAATGCCATGAGGGTAGACATCCCCATAGGCATGGATTACACATTGTCCGCGCTTTACTCGCCGGATGATTCCTGGAAAGCGTCAGCAAAACTGGCGAGATTCAAAGGCAGGATATGGCGATTCGATTATTCCTTCGTTGCCATAGAAAAGATCTGGCGCTGGCACGACTATTCGAAATTTGATATGACCCGGTATAGCTTTGCGGAATTACCGGAGAGGCGACGGTTGTACGGCGTCACCACCGCCGGCGAATTACTGGGGCTGGGTGTCTGGGCGGAGTACGCGAAGAATAACATGGAGGAGACGGATGATTTCGATGCCATGGTCATCGGAACGGATTACACATTCGACTTTCAGACCTATGTGATGGCGGAGTACTTTCACAACACAATCGGGAAGAGTGATGACTCGCAATACGATATCAACGACTGGATGCGTCTGATGGCCGGAGAACAGAAAACCATCTGCCGGGATCAGGTTTACGCGTATATCCAGCATCCGTTGACCGATTTCATTCAGTTCGGGACATCAGGCATCTTCAGCCTGACGGACAACAGTCTGGCACTCGTACCCACGCTCAATTACAGCTACTCGGATAACGTCGAACTCATGGCGTATTTCAACGTGAACCTGGGGGCGGACGGTACCGCTTATTCGCAAAGTCAGGGAAGCGGGGGTCTGCTCAGAGCCCGGATATATTTCTGATATCATACCCATAATCTTGCCAATATAAAATATTAAAAAGAACAAGGACAAATCTAAATGAGGGAAAGAATCTTAAAAAGACTGGCATATCTGCACGCAGAATATCCCTGGAGAATGTTGTTCATCATCGTTGCAATGACAATACTCTTCATGGTATTCATGTCGCAGTTGACCGTCACCATGCGCACTTCCGATCTTCTGCCTGAAAAGGATCCCCGTGTTGTCGCTTTCAACAAGATCATCGATGAATTCGCAACGGCAACCAATCTTGTGATTGTGGTTCAGGGTGATGAAGAGCGGATCAAATCCTATGCTGACGAACTGGCGCCGAAAATACTGAGCTTGAGAGACAGCACTCAGAACGCAGTGTTAAAGGAAAAGATAGTGGCGGCGCAGGCGGATATCGATGCATTGAAGGCGAACAATGCATCAAGGGCGGATATCGAAGCGTTGGAAAGCAGTGTCGATAAAATGAAGTCGCGTATCAATTTTCAACTGTTTCAAAGAGTGGATTACAAGGCGGAAACGGAATTCCTAAAAGACAACTTGCTGAAGTTGATCAAGGAGGATGATCTGAAAAACATGAAAGAGACTTTCATGGATCCGAATCTGGCAGGTTTACTGAGGAATCTGAATAACGCCATGGAAAAGGAGTATGTGGGACAGGAAGAGTCCATATCCACCAGAGAGAAGGAGGATGGTGCAGTTGGCTTTCTCGATGGTATAGAAGAGCTTATTCTCACCCTGCAGCGTACT
This sequence comes from Candidatus Zhuqueibacterota bacterium, assembly GCA_036351795.1. Lineage (GTDB taxonomy): Bacteria > Zhuqueibacterota > Zhuqueibacteria > Thermofontimicrobiales > Thiofontviventaceae > JAZBPW01. The sequence goes on from JAZBPW010000016.1 coordinate 18,889, forward strand.
GCCGAAGGAGAGAAACCGGACGATGAGGAGATCAAGAGGACGGCGGATCAATTGCTGTTCGGCGATCCGTACATGCTGTCATACGACGGGACGACCTTGCTCATGATCGCGGTTCCACGATTCACACTGATGGACAGGGATTATATCTCGGTGGCCGCCCTGGCTGTGCAGGATATGGTTGACGCGCAACTGGAAGTGTATCCGGATCTTTATGCCGGTCTCACCGGCCCCATTGCGAGAGAGCACGATGAACAGACGCACGCGCAACAGGCCATTGGTTTTACATCGCTCATCGCAATGATCTTCATACTGATACTCCTCATCATCTCGTTCCGGATGATACTCTCGCCGATATTCGCCGTGCTCACATTGATCATTGGGGTGATCTGGGCGATGGGCGCATCCTGGGTAGCGGTGGGGCAATTGAACATGTTCACCTCCATGATGGCGGTGGTGCTGCTCGGATTGGGTATCGACTTTGCCATTCATTTCATCTCCAGTTTCTCCGAGTGGAGAGCTGGAGGCGATTCGGTGCATCTTTCGCTTGAAAAGGCCTACTTGAAGAGCGGCAAGGGCATTATCACCGGCGGACTTACAACCGCCTGTGCGTTTCTGACATTGATCATCAGCAGCGCGCGGGGTATGCGCGAGATGGGTATCGTGACCGGTATCGGCATTATCTCCATTCTGATGGCAACGATGTTGGCTTTACCCGTGATGCTCGTTCTCAAGGAGCGTTTCAAGGGAAAGTTCAAGAGTGTCCGGAAGCGGATGGACAGCCAAAGCGGGACGGATATCTCCTTTCAATTTTTGGGATCCACTGCTGAATTTCTGAGCCGCAAATGGTTGCTCACATTTGTGGTGGCAGTGATTGCGACGATTCTGCTGGGCTGGTCCGCGCTGAATATCACCTGGGATGACAACTATATGAGCGCTGATCCGGAGGGGTGGACTTCCATCGCGCTCACCGATACCATCAATGAGAAGTTTGATTTGAGCATAGAGTACGGCCTCATCCTGGTGGATGCTGTCGACCAGTCGCGCGAGATTTCGGAGAAATGCCGCGACCTTCATTCCGTGGCAATGACGAATGATATCACACAATATCTTCCCTCCAACGCTGAACAGGAACAGCGGTTTCCGTATATCATGGAAATCTACAGGAAGATGAACGACGCACCGGTCAGAAAGAGCATCAATCGAAATGATCTCGAGGTTTTGAAGCAGGAGATCGGCCGTCTTCAAATGAATGTCATCGAAATGCAGGACATGGCGTTTCTGGGTGGTCAGGATAAGGTGGACAGAAAGTGCGGCGAGATCGTCGGTGATCCTGACGATCCGAACCCGCGAAACATCATCGCGGAACTACTGGCTGCACTGGAAGGCGAAGAGGCCGGTATCATGGCAGGGCTTTCGGCGTTTCAGAAAAGTTTTGCTCCCTATTACAAAATGGCTGTGATGAATATGTGCGATACCGAGCCGATCCGCATGGAATCACTCCCGAATTCAATTCTCGATCAGTACAGCAACAGAGATCGCGACCAGTTTCTTGTCACCGTGTTTCCTGCCGGAGATCTGTGGCACAAGGATATCCTGCACCGCTTTGTGGATGATATGGATGAGGTGAGCGGAGGAATGGCCACCGGCGCACCATCGCTGGGAGTGTCGCTGATCAGGATATTCGGACGGGACGGCAGAAACGCGATACTGCTGACGCTCGTGATCGTGTTCATCCTGCTGTGGATCGATTTCAAGCGGGCCGCGTACGCGTTGATAGCCATGATACCACTGGCCGTGGGATTGCTATGGATGGTAGGTCTCATGAATCTGAGCGGCATGAATCTGACATTCATGAATGTAATGGGCTTACCCATGATCGTTGGCATTGGAATCGACGACGGCGTGCATATCATCCACCGGTGGCTGCATGAGGGGAAAAACCGGGTGCGGACGGTGTTCTCCAGCACGGGCAAAGCGATTTTCCTGACGTCGATGACAACAGCTGTGGCGTTCGGCTCTATGGTCTTCTCCGAATTCCCCGGATGGATCCAGTTCGGCAGCGCATTGGCAGCCGGTGTTGGCGCGTGCTTTCTGGCGACCGTCCTGATACTGCCGGGAATGATCGGTTTTCACGAGAGGGGAAAATAGTGATTCTTATGAATACTTCCCTATCTTCCTGGTAACATTTTTCCTGACCTTACGTATGTATATATGTATAAAGGGCATAGCCTGAATCACACGTCAGGCTATGCTTTTTCCGGTTAGTTGTTCGAAAATGTGTATCAGGGAAAGGAAGGTGAAATCGATGATCATAAAGAAATTTATGAATTATTCGGATGGCATTCGATTTGTGAAAACCCGTTTCTGCTGCTCCTGCTCTCACAACGCATTGAAGCGAGACTGCAGGAAATATCTGGAAATAGGGATGGTGATCAGTCTTGTTTTCATGATTCTTGTCTTTCAGGCGTGGAAGATCGTGGATGTTCAGACCGATGTGAAGGAGAGCGTGGATCTGGCAATACAGGTGGAGGAGATCCCGCAAACGATTCAGCAGAAAACAGTGCCACCGCCGGCGCGGCCTGTCGTTCCGATCGCTACTGAAGACGAGACAATTCCTGAAGATGAGACCATCATGATCACGGACATCGACTTTGAAGAGATCCCGCCGCCACCGGTTCAGCCGGTGCAGGTGAATAATGCGTCGCCAGTATTTATAGCGTTTGAGGAACCACCAGAACCGATCGGCGGCACAGCGGCAATTCAGGCGAATCTGGAGTATCCGGAGGTCGCCCGCCGGGCGGGTATCGAAGGCATGGTTGTGCTGTACGTGTTCATCGATGAAGGAGGACGCGTGGGTGACATCAAGGTGATGAAATCATTATCGCTGTCGACCATGCACGAGGCTGCCATTGAAGCCGTAAAAAAGGTGAAATGGAAACCCGCGACAAATCGCGACAAGGCGGTGGCCGTATGGTACAGCGTTCCGGTGAATTTCTCGCTGAAGCACAATTCATGAGCATGGAATTAAAACCGAACAGAGATTTCAACTGATATCTGTAATATTGATATCACCTGTATTATCTCGATTATTGATAGTGCGCCGGTCATGGCGCACTTTTTTTTTGACATTTAGCCGAAAATTTCATATATTCTTTTGTAAGACAGACATTTGTTGTCAATGAGACTTTTTAAAGCCAGTATAAATAATTTTCAACTTTAAGTACTTCAAACTTTAGTGCACTTTAGTCACTTTCATTGCTGGAAAATCTGAATTAATTACATTAAATTATCACTAAATTATTAGAGGTGGTTCAATGCGTCGACAGGAAACATTAAAGAAAATAGAGGATGCCGGTGTCATCGCCGTAATCCGTCTGAGCGATGTCAAGAAACTGGAGAAGATCATCGAAAGTCTCGCGAAGGGCGGGATGAACGCGCTGGAAATTACCATGACAACACCCGGCGCTCTGGATATCATGAAGGAATTGTCACAGAACAACACATCGGGATTTTTGATCGGGGCGGGAACAGTGCTCGATCCAGAAACCGCACGGATGGCCATCGTCGCGGGAGCGGAGTTTGTGGTAGGACCGGTATTGAATATCGATGTCATCAAAATGGTGCATCGCTACGATAAAGTCGTCATCCCCGGAGCGTTCACTCCCACGGAGATCCTGAACGCCTGGGATCATGGCGCCGATGTGGTCAAGGTCTTTCCGGCCACTGCTGGCGGACCGAAATATTTCAAGGATGTCCTCGGACCTCTGCCACAGGTGAAGCTGACGCCCACTGGCGGTGTTTCGCTGAATAACGCTGCAGAGTTTATCAAGGCCGGAGCCTGCTGTCTCGGCGTGGGATCGGCATTGCTGGACAAGAAGATGATTGCCGAATCCGACTGGGACGGTCTCGCCGGCAAGGCGGCGGCTTTCATAAAAGCGGTCGAAGAGGGCCGACAATAAGGACAGGATAAATCGTGCGGTACGTTGGGAAGAAATCAGTTTATGTTTTCGTATCTTTGCTCTGCTGCCTGTACACTTTCGCATCGGCCGGGCATGCCGGCGAACTTGTTCTGTACGAACATCACTACTACGAATATAGCGGGCTCGGAGAGAATACACCGCTGATCATCTGTGCGCCCGGTTTCACTCAGCATCATCATAGCGCCGAATTTCATTTGCTCAAGGGCCATCTGATGCGGAAAGGTTACTCCGTGCTGGTCATGAATCCGCCTCAGCATGGCGATGATTACAGCTACTGTCCGAAACCCTTTTCCTGGGGAGCGAATGAGCCGGCCGATTTGTGCCGTTTCATGTTTGATGATTCGGCACTCTCACACATTGGCATTAAAGAGAATATTCTCACTTATCACTCAGATGTACATCTGCTTGGATTTTCCATCGGGGCCAAGATCGTCGTGCATCTTGGCGCAATGGATGCCGTGCGAGACCGCATCGCATCCATCGTCGCCGTAGCGACACCCTACCGGGTTGAAGAGATCAATATGAGACTTTCCGGTGATGCATGCAAGATAGCAGAGGGGACCATCTCCGGATTATACGCTTACGACAGATCCTCTATTTGCAGACTCGCCTTTATGGCCGTCCAGCTGTTCGGTCGCTGCTTTGCCCAAAGACCGGAAAACCGGGTGGATCGGTTATCGGCACCTTTGCTGCTGATCCATGGAAAGGATGACTGGCTGACCAAATCATATCACTCAGTGAAACTGTTCCGGAAGGTAAGACAGGATCAACAGGCCGCTTTATGCCTGCTGAATACGCGCACCCACGCAGAGGATATGCTGACAAGGGATCGATATGATCTGCGTGTATTATTCATGGATGTTCTGGATACCTGGTTCGAATTTACGCGGAAGGCTTCGGAGACCCTGCCCCGAGATCGATTCGACACTCAATTTGCACAGCGACTGGATTCACTGGAGAGCGCCAATGAACGGATCTCTCCGAAGGATTGTATCTCGCTGATGAGCACGCCGGTGACCAATGATCTCAATAGCAATCTCTGGGTGACGCCGGCGGATATGGACAGGTCTTACCTCACCTGGAATACGAATATTTTGGATCATGATGGCGAATTGAATTCGCGCCATTATCTGTCATTCGGATGTACGGATTTCAGCGCGCCTGTGTGGCAACGCTTCAGGGCTGGATTCAGTTTTTCCGGTGACTCAATGTCCGGTCTCACCGTCGATGATATCTACCTTAACTTCTATGCCGATTTTGGTTCGCTGCTGAGGCTGCGCCGTCTCAGCCTGATCGCGTCGGATCATCGACAGCTTATATCCTCTGATCTGGGGATATCACTGATCGATCTGCAGCTCAATTATTATGCAATCAGGAATGGCAATAACGCCACGCAGCTCCGTTTGAATTTACCGCTGGTGGGAGAGGCTGCGGCGAGCTATATTTTCGGGTTCGAGATGAGCACATTCGTAAAAACCGTGCCTTCGGGACTGGCTAAAAATGGTGTCGGTTGTTATCTTTTTCTGGGTCTGCCGGAAAGCGGCGCGCGTTTTACTCCCGGTGTTTTACTGCAGTATCAGCAGGATGCATTCCAGCTGAATGGAGTCGAGAGAAATTTTGCGGCGGGACTATCGTTTCGCTTCAAGTGAGATGAAAACCTCTGAGGACGTATTGCTTGATCGACTTTGTATTTATTTTAATGAGACAGGGCTGTATCAAAAGTGTCTTAATAACTCAGAATGCCACAATATACAGATGTTCACAAGAAAGGATTTCTATATATTGTGGCATCATCTCCTGGGGCTGGACTTTTGATACAGACCCATCTTATATGAGAATACCTGGTTTACAGTGATGCCAGTTTCTTCGCGACTTTGTCCTTGATGAATGCCTGATTCATGTTGTTGAGCGCGTTGAAATCGGCGGCCCTGGTGTAATATTCCTTCGCAGCTGCCATATCGCCCTTTTTCTCATAAGCACTTCCGATGCGGAAAAGCGTGTAGGGGTTTTGCAGGTTTGCTTGTTCATAATGCGCGATGGCGGTGTCGTATTCACCTTCAGCGCACGCGATCATGCCTGCAAGCGTATGGGATAGCCACATCTGGAATGTGTTCTGGATAGCCTTTACCTCCTCCATATGCTGCGCTGCCATTTCTTTCGCAGTCTTCATATCCTTTTTCATCAGAGCGACCCTCGCCTGATTATACATGAAGTTGCGCGTATTGTTCGCCTTCACCTTGTCGGAAAGATCGGAATCCAGAGCAGTGGCGTTCGCCTTTTTGTAATGCAGCAGCGCCTTGTCGTATTTCCCCAGCTCGAAAAGGATATTGCCCATGAGGTTGAGATCGCCGGACATGGCGCCTCTGTCATTCGCCGCTTCGGCGATGGCGAACTGTTCTCTGACGGCGTCGAGCGCTTTTCCTGGGAATCCCTCAAACATGTAGGAGAGCGCTGTGGCGAAGAACGCGCCACGTCTCTCGCCGTCGGTTCTGGCAACCTTCAAAAGATCCTGCAGTGCCGAACGGGCTTCTTCGTATCTACCCAGATAGTTCAGGTTCGAAGCAATGCCGGTATAGGAATTGAAGAATTCCGGATTTACATCAAGTGCTTTGCGATAGTATTTGATCGATTCTTCGAATTTGCCGGTTTTCATCAGGAGTTCGGCATAGGAGTCGTAGGGATTGGGATCATCCGGAATGAGTTCGATGTACTTCTTGAAGGCTTTTTCCGCGGCCTCGTAATTTTCCAGAAATCGCTGCGCATAGCCGAGTTGATTGTAGGGCTGAGAAAAGTCCGGATTGATAGCCGTTGCTTTTTCATACTGCGCGATGGCGCCCTCGTAATCCTGAACGCCGAAAAGGAAATTGCCGAGTAGCGTGTTGCATCGTTCGCAGTTCGGATAGGCTGCGACCAGTTGCTGCAGGTATTCTTTCTGTTTCATGGTCTCGCCATTGGCGGCCGCCTGGCTGGCGAGTATCCATAGTCGTTCTCCTTCGGAGACCCGGTCAGAGAGCGCGACGGCCTTGTCCAGGTTGGAGAAAAATCCTTTGGCCGTTCCCGTGGTGAAGGCATTGTATAGGTATGCCAGCGCAAAGGTTGAGTCTGCTTCCACAGCCTTTTCGAAATGTGCCAGCGCGTCGGTGGCGCGAAGCTTGTCGAATAATGCCCTGCCATCCAGGAAATGCTCCATGGCCTCCCTGGAAGATGTCGTTATGGGCAGTTTGCCTTCATCGGATTGTCCGCATCCTCCGATGATAATTGTCAGGCACATCAGTGCAGCAAGTATGGTCCTGAGTGAATTCTTGTGATTCATGAGAACCTCCTGTTTATTATGAGAGTGATGCACCGTTGTGTACGGAAAAGTTCTAAAAAAGATGCGCACATGAAATCTCTTGATATTTTGGCGTGAAAATTGTATATTTTTGCAATCACAGTATAAAGGAGTTGTCATGAGAAAATACATCGTTTTGATCTGCATTCTGATACTCTCAGGCACGGCATATGGTGAAAATTATCTGCTCAACGGCGGGCAGGAATCGATGATCAGCTACAAAATGGTTCAGAAAGTCGAACCGAATCCGGCGATCCGGAAGCTCTATCTCACGTTTGTCAAACCAGCGACGTATCAATCTCCGACATACAATCAGAGAATTTCCAATTTAAAATTCAATTTCGTTCCGTCCCCGGACGAACGCGAAGAGTACGCGGACAAGAGAGGCAATCAGGTGATCAAGGTCACCTGGCTGAATCCAACGCGTACCATCAGTACAGAGATCGAATTGTCCGCATTTAACAAGACGCTCCTGCAGCCGCTGCAAACCAGCTCGTCTTTCCCCCTGCAGGGGATTCCGGCGGATGTAAAACCATATCTGACGTCGACCAAACTGGTACCGTCGAGCGACGCCAAGATCGTGGCGAAGGCGAAAGAACTGACCGCGGGAGCGAAGACCGAGTTCGACGCGGTACAGCGTATACTGACGTGGGTCATCGATCACATGAATTATGTGTTGACGCCGCAAAGTTATGAAGCGATGTATTCGTTCAATACCGGCAAGGGCAATTGCCAGAACTATTCACATCTGGCTTCCGCACTGATGCGGGCTGTGGGCATCCCGTCGCGCATTGTCAATGGAGTGACGCTCAAGAGACCGTACGACATAAAGATGGGCACCAGGACATTCACGCTGAAGATGGCTGAGGGCCGCCATTCATGGATCGAAGTCTGGTTCAGCGATCTGGGATGGGTGCCGTTCGATCCGCAGCAGACGGCGCTGTTCGTTAGCAACCGGTTCATCCGCGTGGAAGTGGGCGTCGATAATGAAGAGACCACGCAGGATGGATTGATCCGCTGGGCGCAGACCAAGGGTGCCATGGCGACGCCGCATTTCGAAGAGGTCATCGAATCGCAATTCCCGACGGACAGGATCTCGCTGTCGGCTGAAAAGCAGCCCTATGGACCGAAAAAACTGCTCCTCATTCCGGAGGTCAAATCGATTTTCAAACAGAAGGCGGTGGTAGTGGAGCCGGAGCCGGTCAAGATCAGTCAGGACAGGCTCGATGTGCTGACGTACAAGACGCCCTATATGTTCGGCAACCTGGAATTTCCCGAAGGCATCGATTTCCTGTCGGCGCGCGGTCCGGCGGAAAGAGGCGACGCGGCGACATTCGAGATGAAGAAGAACTTCCTGGTGGAGACGGCCGAATACGTGACGAGCGGCGCGCAGTACGCGCAGATCTTTGTGCTGAAACAGCCCATCAAGCTGGGGAAAATCGGGCTGGCGCTGCACAGCTTTGGTGGAAACGGGCAGATGTGGGTGGAAGTCATGGCGGACAAGGACGGCATGCCGGCGGAGATCATCGCGACGAGCGACTTCATCCCGGTGGAGCAGATCCCTTTCAAGCCGGGCTATTTCTGGGTGGACTTCGACTTCAGGCGCGACTGGCCCACGCTGTCACCGGGCAAATACTGGATCGCTCTGGGATTCACCGGCAGCCCCATCGTGAACTGGTTCTATTCTTATGGCAAACCAGTGGGCCCGCTGGACGGCACGCGCTACAAGACCGTGCTCGATACGGAGTGGAGCAAGGCATTATCTTTTGAATTCAATTATCGGGTTGTTGGATTTACGACCGGGAAGTAGTCTGTTTTATCAATAGATTATGGTTTTTTGAAAGCCCTCCGGCTGTTATTGGAGGGCTTTTTGTTGAGGTATTAAAGTATCTTCCAATCGGGTTCGAAATATCTGGATGAATGAGATGAACATAACACATAAGAAAATGTTACATGTGATCGGTTCAGGGAAAGATGTCGGCAAGACCAGGCTGCTTCAGTTTATCACTTCAGAAATGAAGAAGCGCGGCTATCGCATCGGTTTCATAAAGCATAGCCCGCTGAAACATGAGCTGGATACGCCGGGCACAGATACGCACCGGCTGCAGCAGGCGGGAGTGAATCCGGCGGTTTTTTTCACTCCATTTGGTATTTCGGTTGTCATCAAAGATGAAGACGTTACTGAATATGAGAAGCTGATCAGTGGCATTTTTTCATCCTGTGATCTGCTGCTGATCGAATCGCACAGATCAGCGACAGCGCCCAAAATCGTTGTTGCGGATAGTCTGAAAGACATGTGTGATGTGCAAAATATCGTGGCAGTAGTATCCACAAAGATCAGCAGTTCCGAATATCCGGTGTTTCTGCCCAACGATGAAAGGATCATTCCGTTCATCATTGAGCGAATGGGCTTGGCAGAATAGCCACTATGCCCTCTGAATCGCTGCTGATAGCGATTGCTTGTTCTTTATGAAATTTATGTTTTTTAGTTGATCCTTTCGTCTTTGCCGAAAGCTACAGGTCAATGTCAATATCATATTTATCCAGAAGCCCTGCAATTCCTGTGATTGAAAATTGTGCCTTTTTTATTCGGTTTCTTTCAAGGTCAATTGAGTAATTGAATGAAGTTCGAACTCCCAACATTAATATACGAGCTTTTGTTTCAAATATTGATCGACGCGAATTATTCCTGATTTCGTGAATTGATTTCCTCCATGATGATTGTTTTTTTCACCCCACAACAGCGCCACCAGCACAACCGGATTGTTTTGAAATGAATTGTTGGATATATTCACATGAATAATGCCCCGTGTCTTCAGCAGAATTTTACTTTTTTCCTTTACACCGCATTTCTTAAACAGGCAGTTTTCAACCAGTAAATTTCCACCAATGGTCGATTCGTCATATCCGCCTCGATAAAAATTTATCACATTTTTCTGTATGTTTTCAAACGTGCAATGAGTTATGGTCACAAATTCCGCGTTATAATCGCCGCGGTCATCTGTTTCAGCCGCAAGTTCCAAACCATTTATACAATTTTTCATTATCGAGTTTGAAATTGAAATGGAATCTGCGAAAGATCCTTTACAGGCTTTCAGGATATGTGAAAAGTTATGAATCTGACAATCACTGACATGAATATTGTAAGCGAATGACATATTCCTTTCAAGCGTGGCAATGGCGAACTGATCCCTCTTTCCCGTTATGGAAATGTGATCGAGTATGAGATTCCCTTTGGGATACATTTCGAATAATGGTGAATTTTGAGCACCGGAATAGATCATGCTCACTTTGTCACTTTTGCTCTTTGCTCTGATTGTGATCTTCTTGTCGATGGGCAGCGATTTCTCGATTTGATAGATTCCTTCACTCAATTCCAAGATATCACCTGAGCTGGACTCTCCGATTATTTGTGACATATTTTGTTCGGGTGTAACATCAATCGTTTGTGTTGCTGAGACAGATGATGTCGGAGAAAACCATTGTGCCCCGTATTTGCTTTTGTCAAAACTCGCTATCGAATTCGCAGCACTGCCCGCAATTGCACCAACCCGATTTTTATCTGTTCTGGCATTGCCGAATATGTCCGTTTGTATATCTTCAAATCCAAATCCCGTATACACGCTTTCAAGCGCATCATTCTGATCCGCTGATGGTACAAAAAGCCATTCGGAAGTTTTCTCAAGGCTTACTTCTTGTTGTTCTAAACCGTTGTATTTGAACTCACCTTTCTGGTTGTCAATTATATTGTTTTTAAATAATACGCCATCTACCTTGTCATAATTTTTCAAAGGCTGGTCATCCGCCTGATGGTTGTAGATCAGATTATTGGCAATGACAACCCGTTTCGGTCGGGCGGAGCGGATCTCACTTGCGGGCAGCACATCTCTTTTATTCATATTGGCGCCAACACTGATATGCCATGGTGATTCGCAGTCGATCCAGGAGTTATGCGCTACGACAACATCCGTGACCTGATTGTAGCGATTTAAAGGAGATTTTGGAATTCCGTTCATGATAGCCAACGGACCTCTGAACTCATCGCCTTTCAGCTTGTAGAAATAGTTATTGGTGATCCAATGTCCGGTATTGATTACACGAATGCCGCCGGCAAATTGCGATTTATCACTTCCAATGAAAAAATTGCCGTCTACGATACAGTAATTCCCATGCCTCATTACCAGTGAACCTTCGCACACAAGAAAAATGTTGTTTCTGAATTCGTTGAAATTCGATTTACTGGATATGACCTCAACTTCACCATTACATCTCTCAAACAGATTGCTGGCAACATTCACGTAGGATGGCGTCATGGAGGTAAAGCTGTCGCCGATTTGCATGGTTTCAGCCCTGGGTCCGCCTTTTCTTGGTCTTGGTCCGAAATGATTGTTTATTATCTGATGGTAATTCCGGATATGCTCATTCCCGCTTAGAAATATGCGGATCGTCGGGCCCTGGTTAAACTTGCCGGCAAGGTAGCAGTGGTCCAATTGATTGTGCCTTCCCCAGAATTCCACCCAATGATCAGCATTGAAACGGTTAGGCTGTGTAAAATCTTCGATAACACAGTTGGTGATCCGGCAGTGGTTTGCAATACTGTCCTGATTGATTCTAAAATCGATAACAGTATTATTGGGCGTGTAGCCATTTTTAAAATAGAGGCCATCAATAACCAAATACTCGCCGCCAATTTTTAAGCACGATTGCCCCTCGATCGAAACCTGTCCGGGCGATTCTGCCCTGAGCTTAATCGGTTTGTCTTCGGTGCCTGTCCCATAGAAATGGATTTGCACATTTTCCCAGATTCCATTGGACAGAACAATTTCATCTCCTGCTTCAGCTTTTTGAATTGCATTTTGCAGCTCTTGAGGGTTACTGACAATGCTTTTATTCGTATTGGAGAAATTTCCGCAGTTCATCAAAAGAATCGCAATCCCACATGGAACTAAAAATCTATACATATTCATAATCTCCTGTATTTGCCGTTAATAAAGTAATATTTGGATAAAAAGTCAAATGTTTTTTAAATGAAGATGTTTGTTCTTTTAGTCACTGACCATGCCTGGTCCGTATAAAGATCTATTCCATGTTCAGCAGTCAGCTCTTAGAAATTATCATAATGTGTTATCCATCAATCCCGAAGAGAAATGATATTATCCGATTTGATGAGCCGATTATTGCCAGGCACCGATGAAGTGATCGTTTTCGTTTTGGTAATTAATAAATTTTCAAATATTTCTTGATTAATTCTTGAAAAATGATATATTAATATTCTTTACCTAAAATGTATGGTTAATAAAACAAGGGAGAGAAATGGGGCAAATATACGAAGAGACCCGTATCACCTCTTTTCAGCCTAAGCGTGAAAAGGATCCGGAGACAAAGGAGGTTCTGGACAAGATCATCTTCAAGGGTGAGACCAAGCTGGACAACACACTGCAAATTTCCGAGCTGTTTGCCGGATTCAGAAAAAAACTGGTGTCCGTGAAATTTACGCCACACGATGCCTACGATATCGAACTCCAGTTTCAGAGTGCGAGCATCGAAGATTTCACAGTAAAAAACAAGATGGAAAAAATCGGTCAGGGAAAAGAGACTGAGCGTATTCCCGTGGAATACGTTTTTTTCAAGATGGCCGTGAAACTCGACCAGGAGGGGGATTTCCTGAAACAGATGTATTCCATTTTCAATAGAACAGTGCGAATGGAAATTGATTAACGGATACATGAACAACAATCCCCGCATACCGCGACAATTGGTGAGCCATTTCTCTCCGCGATCTCTTGAGAGAGGAAAGAAGTTATTCCGGGAGAAGACATTCAGGAATTTTGATTTTGTGCGAAATTCCTACAGAGCGCAATTTTCGGAGAAGAACGCACAACACTGGGCAACGGTCAGGAAGAAACAGAATAAAGATATCTTCACTTATCACTGTACATGCGGCGCCTGGTCACCGGGAGGTACATGCCATCATCTGGCAGCGCTGCTTTATCTCATTTTTTCCCGAAGCGATAATCCGAAAACGATATATGGCGGTATCTCCAGTTTTTACTACAAGAGCATCTGGCAGGTGATTGCCAAAGAGAATCATGAATTGTACGGAAGTTCTAAAATAGACTTTCACTATGATATCGATAAAGAGAAGAAAACGATCACGCTCAGATGTTTTTCAGATACAGGTGAATTGATATTCTCTTTCAACCTGCCTCGCGAGCACTGGGGCAATATCATGGAAAAGTATCGTTATTCACTATTCAGCGATGAGGACGATAAATACGACGATATCGTCGATCTGGATGTCAAGGTCTCTTACAATTTCAAAGATATGCTGAGAACCGAGAAGACAGAGCTTGAAGACAGGATGAATCTTGCAGGATACAAATCGTGGCTTCAAAAATTCGAGGAGAGTTACTGGTTCGACTTCAGCAAGATCTGGTTCCTGACTATGGATGAGAGCGATTTGCGCGTCGAATTCATACAGGAGACGAACAGCCTGCGTATCAGTTCGAGGAAAAACGATTTTCATCTGAATGTCCGGCGCAACCAGATCGCCAATATTCTGGATGCCATGCTCAGCAAACCGCAATTTCACAAACTGCTCAAGATATCCAGCAGGAAAGTGAAGTTGAATTATCAGTTGAAAATGAACAGCAAATACGATCTCCGAATCACGCCGGTACTTATCATGCCCGACGGGGATACGATACTGTTGAATAATCGAAAAAAAATCACATTCTCTGTTTTCGGTAAATATATCTATTTCGAAGGGAAGGGTTTTTATCAATACGAGAGAGAGATCCCGCTATTCGACAGTGACTATTTCGGCCTGAGTGAAGTGATCGTCGCGAACGAAATGATCCCTCGAATTTTGAAAGATTACAATGCCTTCATAGACCAAAAGGCTTTTCACTACATCAGCCCGTCGTTGATTGGACAGAAGATCGTGTCACGCATGGACAGTGCTCTCATCAATGTGGACAAAATGAAGGATGACTGGTGTCATCTCGATGTCCGGTACAGGGTCGCCAACAGCACGATCTCATTTCAAGATATTTTCAAATCCATAGAAAAGGGAAAGAAATATTTCATCAGCAAAGCCGGCTGGATTGACCTGTCGAACGAAACGTTTGAATGGATACGGGATCTCAAGCCGGAACAGGTGGGGGGTAATGGTGCAAACGGATCGCAGCTGAAATTAAACCGGATACAGTTTCTCAAACTTCAGACAACGCTTCCTGAAAAACATAACATCATCACGCACGGGAATTTCAGGAAGATTGTGGATAATCTGCTTCAGTTCAAACCATTGAGCCAGGTTCCTGAACTGGACAATAGAAAATATGTGCTTCGCGATTATCAGAAAGCAGCTTACGGATGGCTGTGGTTCCTGTATGAGAGCCGGTTATCCGGCCTGCTGTGCGATGATATGGGATTGGGAAAGACCTACGAAAGCCTGGCGCTGCTGGATGCGATCACTTTCGTGAAGAAGAAGGCCACGTTCCTGGTGGTTTGCCCCACATCCGTCATCCCGCACTGGAAAGACAAGTTGTCGCAATTGAAGAAGAATGTGCACCTGCATGTTTATCATGGTTCGGAACGGGATCTGAAATATCTGTCCAGAGAGAAGTATGCTGTGATACTCACATCCTACGGCGTAATGCGAAATGATTTGTATGTGCTTCAGGATATCCCGTTCGAAGCGATGATCCTGGACGAGATTCAGATCGCAAAGAATAAAACAAGCCTGACCAATGCCGCGTTGCTGCAGTTGAACGGCGTGACAAAGATCGGTCTCACGGGAACGCCGATCGAAAATGATCTCAATGAACTGAAAGCGCTATTCGATATCATTCTCCCTAACTTTCTTGGCAGCGATGCCTCATTCAAAAGAAAATATGTCGAATTGTCCGATTCAGAAGATGATAATCATAAACTCAAGAGACTGCACAACATCATCAATCCTTTCACATTGCGAAGAACAAAGGGCCAGGTATTGTCCGAATTGCCGCCGAAGACTGAAGAGCTGCGAAAGTGCGAACTGAGTCCTGACCAGGTTAAGCTCTACAGAGACGTGCTCGAAACACGCGCCGAATCCATCGTTCACAGCCTCGGTAAGGAGGATGAAAAAATACCTTACATGCATGTGTTTGCGGTATTGAATTATCTCAAACAAATATGCAATCATCCGTCGCAGCTTGAAAAGAACAATACCGATTACAACAAATACAGTTCCGGCAAATGGGATCTCTTCTGCGAATTACTGGAAGAGAGTCTTAATAGTGGATTCAAAGTCGTCATTTTCAGCCAGTATCTGAACATGCTGGCACTGATTGAGGCCTATCTGAAGGACAAGGGCATCTCCTTTGCAACGATCAAAGGGTCGACGCGAAACCGGGCGGAAATGATAGAAAAATTCAACACGGATCCGGAGTGCATGGTTTTCACCGGAAGCCTCAAGGCGTCTGGTATGGGTATCAACCTGACCGGAGGGTCTGTGGTGATTCACTACGATCGCTGGTGGAACGCGGCTCGCGAAGATCAGGCCACGGACCGTGTGCATCGTATTGGTCAGACACGTGGCGTGCAGGTCTTTAAATTGATCACCGAGGGTACACTCGAGGAAAAGATCGACCGACTGATCGCGAAGAAGAAGAAATTATTCGAAAATCTGGTCACCGAAGACGATGCGAAAACCATCAAGCAATTCACCCGGGAAGAGCTGATAGAATTGCTTTCATACTAAACTTTTCAGCGTAAATGCTATGAAAAGGATCACATCTCCGACATTGCTCCTCGATAAGAACCGGGTCAAGCGTAATATCGAAAATATGACCCGGAAGGCGGACTCGAAGGGCATCACATTCAGACCTCACTTCAAAACCCATCAGTCAATCGAGATCGGCAGATGGTTTCGCGAATGCGGCGTTCATAAAATTACCGTTTCATCTGTGAAAATGGCGCACTACTTTGCGGCGGACGGCTGGTCCGACATTACCATTGCGTTCCTTGTCAATCCAAGAGAAATCGCAGAGATCAGCTCGCTGGCAGAATATGTGTCACTCGGTTTATTGATCGACTCGCTGGACGCGCTGGATCCGCTGGTGCGTAAACTGAAGCAGAGCGTCGATGTATGGATCAAGATCGATACCGGCTACGGCAGGACCGGTGTCCCATGGGATGACACGACCGCGCTGCTCAGATTGTACAGAGCATTGCGTGATGCGAAACATGTGCATATTCGCGGCGTGCTGACCCATAACGGGGAGACTTATCATGCCGGATCGGTGGAGGAGATCAGGCGCTTACATGCACAATCCGTTGATAGAATGCAAAAAGCGCGGACTGTGTTGCTTGATGAAGGCGCGGAAGAGATCGCCGTATCTATAGGTGATACGCCCTCCTGTGCCGTGGCGGATGATTTCGGCGGAATCGATGAGATGCGCCCCGGGAATTTCGTTTTTTTCGATGTCATGCAGCTCTGCATCGGCGCGTGCCGTACGGATGAGATTGCCGTTGCGGTGGCCTGCCCCGTTGTCGGGAAATATCCCGGCCGGGAGCAGATCGTCACATACGGAGGCGCAGTCCATCTGTCGAAAGAGTATACCACCATTAAAGGAGATCAGAAGATCTACGGCTATGCGACGCGAGTGCAGGGCGATTTATTCGGCGAGATTGAAAAAGAGTCGCCAGTCATTTCACTGACACAGGAACATGGCGTTGTTCAGGCCATGGGGAGTGTTTTGGATCGTACGGCTGTCGGAGATCTCATGTTCATCACGCCTGTGCATTCCTGTCTGACAGCCAATCTTTACAGGGAATATGTAACGCTCGATGCTGAAGTGATCGGTAAATTATGAGTAGGATCAAGTTAAATGATGATCTGATCATCGATGCCAAGGCGATCACCATCGATTTCATCCGGTCGGACGGCCCCGGCGGACAGAACGTGAACAAGGTTTCGACGGCGGCGCAGCTGCGCTTCGATACAAAGGTTTTGCCGGAGGATATCAGAGGTAGACTTCAGGGTCTTCATGGAAACCGGATCACATCCGGCGGGGAGCTTATCATCAACGCACGCCGTTTTCGTACACAGGCCAGGAATCGCGCCGATGCTCTGAAGAGACTCGTTGATATACTTGAGGAGGCGTACAAGAGACCTGTAGAGAGACGGCGAAAAACCAGGCCGTCCCTGAAAGCGAGGCTGCGCCGGTTGAGGGAGAAGAAAAGGAGGAGTGAAAAGAAAACGATGCGCCGCTTTGACCCGGACAAATATTAAAGATGAACATAGTGTAGATATCAATCAAAAATGAAAACAGAGAGGTGAGTGAGATGTCAACAAGTGTAGCCCATATGCTTTTCAAAACAATCGCTCAATATCCGGACAAGGATGTCCTGATCTACAAGCGGGACGGAGAATTGCGATCGCTGACGTATTATGAATTCGGAGAAATGATCAAGCGCCTGACGCATGCAATGGCGGATGTCGGACTGATGGCCGGCGACAGGGTCGCGATCCTTTCGAATAACCGGCCGGAGTGGACCATCAGTGATTTCGCGACTTTCTGCCTGCGCGGCGTCGTCGTACCGGTGTACCAGACGCTCCCCGCGAATCAAATCGCCTACATTTTAAACGATGCTGAAGTGCGGGCCATCTTCGTCGAAAATGAAGAACAATTTCAGAAAATCAGGAAGATCAAAAAGGATCTGCCGAAACTCGATTTCATATTCACTTACGACCGGATCAGTGATGAGGCGCTCGAGCTCTTCGCCTTTGATGATTTGATCAAGCGTGGAAATGACCATATCGAGAAACATGCTTCCTTTTTTAATGATTCCCTGAACAGGATTCAGCCGAAAGAGATCTGCAGCCTTGTCTACACCTCAGGAACCACAGGAGAACCCAAGGGTGTGATGCTGCACCACCATGGATTCATGGCGGACATCGTTGAAGCGGAAGCCGTGCTGGATCTTCAGCCTGATGATATTTTCCTCTCATTCCTGCCGTTGAGTCATCTCTACGAACGACTCGGTGGTCACTGGTGTCCGATGTACAAAGGATGCACGCTCTTCTATGCCCAGAGCATCGACACGGTTGTGGCGGATATCGCCGAGGCACAACCAACGGTCATGGTCAGTGTTCCCCGGTTGTATGAGAAGATCGCCACAGCGGTGATTGATCAGGTGGAGAGTGGTTCATCCCTGAAGAAGAAAATATTCTACTGGGCGTTGAATACAGGAATGAAATATCATCAGAGAAAATACGATGGGGTAGTCCCCGCGCTATTGGAAAAGAAATATCAGTTGGCGGACAAACTGGCTTTCAGCAAGATAAAGACGAAGCTCGGCGGACGCTTCAGATTTCCCATCGCCGGTGGCGCGCCTCTCTCTGTAGAGACATTGAAGTTTTTCGAGGCTATCGGACTGAAGATCGTCGAAGGATACGGCATGACCGAGTCTCACCTGATCATTACACTGACGCCTCCGGGACGCGTCAAGTACGGGTCTTGTGGCAAGCCGATCAAGGGCGTTGAAGTCAAGATTGCGGATGATGGAGAAGTGCTCGTCAGAGGAGATATCATCATGGCCGGGTATTATAAGAAACCCGAGCTGACCGCTGAGGTCATCGACAAGGACGGATGGCTGCATACCGGAGATGTCGGTTTTCTCGACAGCGATAATTTTCTGTTCCTCACCGACCGCAAGAAGAATATCATCGTGACGTCCGGTGGCAAAAACATTGCAACGGCGCCGCTGGAGAACAGACTGAAGACCAGCCGCTACATCGATGATATCTGCCTGATAGGAAATCATCGCAAGTTCATCAGTGCGCTCATCGTCCCGAACTATGAAAATCTTGAAAAATGGGCTGCCGAAAATGACCTGGAAGCCGTAGAAACTACCAGGTTGGTTCAGGAGGAAAAGATCAACGAACTGATCGGTGATGAAATTGAAAGACTTCAGGAGGAGTTTGCGCGCTTCGAAAAGGTCAAGAAGTTCAAGATACTTCCCGAACCGTTCTCCATTGAAAAGGGTGAGCTCACACCCAGTCTGAAAGTCAAAAAAGATGTGGTGCAGGAACATTATCGATCAGTGATAGAAAAGCTTTATGAGGAAAACTGATTTACAGAAGTTTTTCATAAGAGATGATGTGACCGTTGTCGTCACGGACTCGGGTCTGGGCGGGATGTCCGTTGTCGCAGATCTTGCGGAAAGGATGAAAACGGCCGGGCTCTTCAGACGCGTGCGTATCATCTTTTTCAATGCATCGTTTGATAATCGCAGTGGTTACAACAAACTGGATTCAGAGGCAGCAAAATTAGCGATTTTCGATAGCGCCCTGGATCGGATGACCGCTATGTATCATCCGGACCTCATTATCATCGCGTGCAACACGCTATCCGTGCTCTACCCGAAGACCCTGCATTACCGCCATGCCAATGTCCCTGTGGTCGGTATCGTGGAGATAGGCGTCGATCTCATCCTCGGCAATCTTCCGGCGAATGGAACCTGCAATGTTGTTCTGTTTGCCACGCCAACGACGATCTCGAGCAATGTCCACAAACAGATGCTGGCATCATCCGGTGTTTCGCAAAAGAACATTATCGGTATCGCCTGTCCGGATCTGGCGGATTACATCGAGGAAGATTTCCGGGGCGAAGGAACGCAAAATGCTGTAGCGCAGTTTGTCGACGAGGCGATAACCGCTCTTGATCCGGCAAAACCGGTGATGGTCAGTTTGAATTGCACGCATTACGGATTCATCGCCTCCACATTTCGGGAAAAATTCGAATTACGTGGTATCGAACCGCTGGCAATACTGGATCCAAATCCGGGCATGACAGATCTGATATTGAGCCAGAGCCCGGGAAATCGTTTCGAAGCATCTGATGTCAGCGTCGACGTGATATGCAAGGTCAACATCTTTCCGGAAGTCATGGCGTCGATCGGTCACCTGGTTTCCCAAATCTCTCCGCAAACGGCGGGTGCGCTGAAGCGTTTCCGGCGTGATGTCCATCTTTTTTAGCCTGACTCATTTTTTTATAAAATTTCCTTGACAAACGAAAAATTATTACTTATATTCTTGACACACATAACATATAACATATCATACATCTTTCTTCCAAAAGGAGCTCCGCATTGCACAATATGTTTGATAAAGTCGGTAATCCACTCACCTTAAGTCAGGAAATCGAGCTGAAGATCGAGGAGGCGATACGTCTCAAGAAGTTGGAGCAGGGTCAAAAACTGCCGAGTGAAAAGGATCTATGCGCGATGTTTGGAGTCAGCCGTACCGCTCTCAGGGAAGCGCTGCGCATGTTAAGCGCCCGCGGGCTGTTGACGATTAAAAAAGGCGCTGGCGTCTACGTCAACAATTACTCCTCGCTTCATGCAAGCAAGACCATGAGTCTCTACCTTGAGCTTCAATTTGATAAAGATTATATGCTGCATCTTGTTACAGTCCGTCAAATGCTGGAACCCTCCATTGCCAAACTTGCTGCCAGGAACAGAACGAAAAGAGATCTCCTCAGGCTGGAAAGGAATCTTGAGGCCTTTGTAAAGAAGGATCAGGATGCCGAACAGCTCGCTAAATATGATGTCGAATTTCATATGACCATTGCCGAGGCGACCGGGAATCCATTAATACCGCTTATCATGGATCCGCTTTACAGCATGCTTCCGAGGATCAAGGAACTGATCGTCAGCCGCTTGAAAGAAAACAAGAGCAGCAACGCGAGTAAGTATCATCGAAAAATCTATGAAATGCTGAAGAAGCAGGATGAAGAAGGAGTGTTCAATGCAATGACCGATCATCTGAAGATTGCTTTAAAGGACACGCTCAATCTGATAAAAATTATTGAAACAGAAGACAAGCAAAATATAAACTAGTAGCGAGGATTTTATGCTGAATAGATTGAAAATCCTGAATGTGGTCGTAATCATTTCTGTATTACTCTTTGTACCGCTGATATCCCACGCCGGTGTCACTGGAAAGATTGCCGGAACCGTGACCGATAAAGAGACAGGCGAACCTTTGATCGGCGCGAATGTGATTGTCAACTCGGTCTGGCTGGGAGACAGAGAGATCGAGATGGAGTATCCTCTCGGCGCGGCGGTGGACATGGATGGACAGTATTACATCCTCAATGTTCAGCCGGGTTACTACAGCATAAACGCGACCTATATCGGATACAACCGGGAAATCCGGACGAGGGTTCAGGTGAAGATCGACAGGACGACAAAAATTAATTTTCAGCTGAACGCCCAGGCGATTACGGGAGAAGAGGTCGTTGTCACAGCCTACCGGCCGGACAAGGTTGAAAAAGATTTGACGGCAACCAAAATGACTTACGTGGTGGACGAGGTCATGAGCATCGCAGGTGTCGAGGACATCTCGGATATCCTCGAACTGCAGGCGGATGTCGTGGACGATCATTTCAGAGGCGGCCGTTTGGGTGAGTCGACCTATCTCATCGGCGGCGCCGCGATAGTGAATCCTCTGAACAACCAAAGAGCCTTCAGGCCCATCGTCACAGGACTGGAACAGGTGGAAGTCTACACCAGCGGATTCAGCGCGGAGTACGGCAATGCTCAGTCCGGCGTCGTTAATATGGTTACCAAGGAAGGAACGAGCAAATGGACCACTCGCGGTGAATTTTCCGCCACGCTGCCCTATTATAAATCCTGGGGCGGAAGCGCTTATTCGACCGATAACCTCGACTATTTCAGTCTGCTGAACGACAGCGAGGAGTGGCTGAAAGACAATCCACTGCTCCCCGGCAGACCTCTATGGGACAGGGGATACGGTGTGAACAAGTATCTGCCCCCCAGAGTCGAATGGCCGCCGAACCCGCTGAACCATGAGGACTCTCTGAAGATGGCGGACCTCGGCAGGCTGTTCTGGCTGCAGGCATTTCGTGATATTGGGCTCGAATATGATAAATCCATGGATTACAGGGTTGATTTTACAACAGGCGGGCCACTCGCTAAAAATGTCCAGCTCTTTCTGGCCCTGCGACAGAATCTCACCAATCCAATCGTTCCAACACCAACGCCTGATATGGAGCGGCAGTTCATGGGAAACTTGACTTACCAACCGACTGCAAACGATAAGTTCAAATTTACCCTCCTCTACGATTATATGTATGAAAATTATCTGAGCAGCAACTGGGAGAGATGGCTTTTTGACCGGACGTTGAGCGTCACGAAAAGATCTCAAAACTCGTTTCAGTACGGGCTGGAATGGAAACATGTGTTTTCGCCCTCCAGTTTTGCCGACTTCAATTTTAAAATTCTGGATGTGCTGGAGCAGGACAGGATCGATCTGCTGGAAGAAGGGCAGTATCTTGATGAATATGGAAACAACAGAAACTGGGTCGATTATACGAGTCCTTCGAATACAAGGCTCGGTCGTGTCAATGATGACCGCGGTGATAAAACGACGAAGACGTATTTTCTCAATGGTAATTACACAACGCAAGTCAATAATAATAATTTATTGAAAAGCGGTCTGCAGTTTTATTATTACGATCTGAACGTGGACTATGAAAACAATGTGACGAATGAGCAGAATATTGAGAAGCTTATATTTCATTCATATCCTTACGAAGGAGCGCTCTTCTTGCAGGATAAAATGGAGTTCGAAGGACTGATCGCGAATATTGGTTTGAGGTTCGATTTTTACGATCTCAACACAGAATATTTTGTGGATAAATTTTATCCTTTAAAAGATCCGGGTGCCAGGAAAGATGTGGACATTCATACACGCTTTCAGCCGCGCATCGGTATCTCCTTTCCGGTTTCTGAATTCTCAGTGTTTCATTTGAATTACGGTACGTTCACACAGCGTCCCAACTTCAATCAGCTTTTCTACAATGAGATCAATGATGATGAAGGTATTGTCACGCTGTATACGCTTGGGAATCCGCAGCTCCAGCCTGAGGACACCAAAGCCTATGATGTCGGTATTGTGCGAAGTTTTACAGGAGGCTTTCAACTCGATGTCAGCGCGTATTATAAAGATGTCAAGAATCTGGTTGAGTCCGCGTACTACAAGACCGAAGGCGGAGAATCGTACCGTACTTACATCAACAAGGATTACGCCAATATCAAAGGATTTCACGTCAGCCTCGAGAGATCTGTCGGTAATGTTCGCGGGTACGTCAGGTATAATTATGAATCAGCCAAAGGCAAGAACAGCAATCCTGACAACCTGGCTGTGCCGGTAACGATTCTGAACTATGTTCCCTCTGAGGAAGAGCTGATCGATCTGCAGGAGGTGCGCTTTCCGGAGGATGTTTTTCTCGATTATGACAGGACGAACAAGTTGATCATGAACCTTCGCTTTGTCACGCCTTCCAATGCGGGGATTGAAATTTTGGGCGTACATCCTTTCGCGAATATGTCCATCAGCAATACGTTCAGATATTATTCCGGCCGACCATACACACTGCCGCCTTCCCTCGATCCTTTCGGCCAGGCGCTGAAGTTCAGCAAACGCACGCCAAGGGAGCGGGAGTGGCGCGTGAGGATAGAGAAAAAGATCAGATCCGCGCAGACCACAATAACCGGGTATGTCGAAATATTCAATTTGCTCAATGAGAAATACTGGCACTATAGCAGGACATTCAATCACGACACCAACACTGTGCGCTGGCACACGGACAGAGACAATATACTGACTGATACCGAATACGCACCTTATGTCAGCAGTCAGGATATATATCTGCTTCGCAATGAACCGAGACATGTCAGATTTGGGATGGTTTTTAATTTTTAGCCTGCAACCGAATACCCGATTAATTATAAGGTGCAGATAACTTTAGTATTGACGAGGTATAGATGAAAACTTACAATATAATTCTTCTACTGGTAATGATATTCGTCCTTGATGCAACTGCCCAGGAACTGGAGTTTCGAATTCATAACAGAGGGATGTTGCACGAGACCGTATTCAATACGGGAGATATCGGAAGGCCCTGGACCACCGGCGATGAGGGAAACAAGACCAATACGCCTCTGATGGAGTGGCCCTCATATTCCTCCACACAGGTTATGGGTACAAGATACAGCGGACAGCACAATCTGGTGGGCGGCGGAATGTATATGGCGGCGAACCTTGACGGCCAGCCGGGCATGGAGAACAGAATATACGCGCTCTGCGGAGCAGTGGGTACCGGTTCCGGCTCTGAAACGATATTGGGCCGGTGGAGTTACCCCCTCTACATCAGAGAGACCGAAAACTTCCCCATCCTTGACGATGGTACGTTGAATCCGGATTATAACCCGGATGAGGCCGAAGAGATTATCGAGGCTTCATGGGCTAGCGCTGTCGGCGTCACGGTAACGCGTACATCACGTTCATGGAGTTATCCGGATTACGATGATATGATCATTTATGAGTATGAACTGGAGTATACGGGCGATACAGATGGAAATCCTGCGACCATTGAACAGACTGACGTGTTGAAGGATTTTATGGTATTGTTCGTTTATGGATTCGCTCCTTCCATGTACGGCTTTCAGCGACATTATCAGGAATGGAAATATGAAAGCGGTATGTACAGAGGCGATCAGAACAATTTCTGGGATGCGGATTACTGGCTTAGCTTTAACATGAATCTGAGAACGAATATCACGAATGAAAGCATCTTTGCCAAGCGTGAACCGAATAGAGATTTGTTTCTTGAATATGCGAGTACAGGCAAAAAAGGCGGCGGTTTGTGCAGTCCCCAGGCACCGGGTTTCTGCGTGCTGTACTATGACACGAACCATCTTGCTTTTGTAGATACGATGGACAGCCCACTGAATGAATC
>JAZBPW010000017.1:0-6595 GCA_036351795.1 Candidatus Zhuqueibacterota bacterium
TGAATCTGTACGGTTCAAGTGGAGTCTGCCTCTTTTCCGGTTTCGGTAAACGTAACAACAGAATGATCTATCGACTCAAAAAGCTTGGAGGAAAATACAGAATGGATAAAAATCGAATGGTGCTACGCTATCTCATCATCATCTTTCTCGGATCGGTTCTTATTCCCGTCTCCGGCATCGGAGAAAATCCGCTCGCGGCAAACCCTGCTTCATTCGGGCAAGAGGACAATGAGGATTCGGAGAGAAAAGGATCGATTGAAAAAGATCGTCAAAAAGCATCATTATCTACAACTGTCGAAAAAAGCGATGTTGTATTCATCTTACCGATAACCTCAGGTAGAATCACAGCGAAATACGGAAAAATGATGCATCCCTACAAGCGGGAAATCGTTTTTCATCGCGGCATCGATATCGCGGCAAAATATGGTACTGCAGTCTGTGCAGCCGCTTCCGGAACAGTGCTTTCGGCGACCAAAGAAAAGGAGAAAGGCAAGGGTTACGGTACTCACCTGATACTCGATCATGAAGATGGATTTCAGACATTTTACGCCCACCTGGATACCATACTCGTGAAAGAGGGAGAAAACATTGAAGCGGGAAAAACTGTCGCCAAGGTTGGAAGCTCCGGTCTATCAACCGGTCCGCACCTGCACTTCGAGATCAGACAGCACGATAAACACCATGATCCAGAAGACTACATTGACTTCACGGATATCAAGCAGCGCTGATTCGCGGATGTAAACGTAAAACAATGATCAAGGGATTGTATCCAGCTCATCGGAGACAATCCCTTGCCGTATTAACGCGTATTGCTTTTCAGTCTGTTCAGCTCGCTTTCCAGATACTTGTTTTCCGGACTGAGCTCCATCGAGCGTTTCATGGCCTCCATCGCCTTTTTACTCTCGCCCGTATTGAAATAGAGCCATGCCAGGACATTGTAGGTATATGGATTCCATGAATCGATTCGAAGTGACTTTTTCGCCAGCTCGATGGCGCGGGGGTACTCCTGCTCGACTTTATTATCATTGACAAACCAGGCGAAATCGGTCAATACGTCGGCATTTCCGGGCAAGCGCTCCATCGCCTCTTCGAAAAGCCCGATATGTTTATCCAGGACAGGATCTTTCGACTTGCCATAATAATAGAGCATTGCAGGATATCCGGTTTCGAGATATCGCGTGTTATCCGTCGCTTTCAGAAATCTATGGAGCCCGCTTATCTCTTTATTCTTTCTCGCCTCATAAAACAGAGTGCGGAACTCGGCTTCATCTACATATTCTTTCGCTGCGGTGTTATCGAGTTGCAGAATCCGCTGAAAATATTGCTGGGCTTTGTCCGTCTCATACGCGGCATTGTATTTCATGGCAACCATGAAATTCAGATCCGGGTCATCTTCGTCATCCCCGAGCAGCGCGAGATGCTCTTGCATCGAAACTCGCATCGCCGGTGTCTCTGCATCTGGCTGCAGGAGATCATCAATGTGCGCTGATGCGCCTTTCCATTCACCGGAGGTGAAAAAATCGAGAGAGAGTAGATAATCCAGCACACTGCTGAATCCGACGATCCGGAACAGCTCTCCGCCATCGGAATCCATGAATAACACAGTTGGGTAACCGGGTACGCTCAACCGTTCCTTTACTTTAGCCCCGTCCCCCTTTTTACCGTTAATCTTGATACTCACGAAATGTCTGTTTATGAACTCCCCCACCCTCTCATTCTGAAAGATCAACTGATCCAGTCTTTTGCATGGGTGTCACGTAGGCGAATAGAAATCAACCAGCGCCAGCTTGCCATGTTTTTCAGCGACATCCAGAATTCCAGGATACCCGCTGTCCATAAACCTGATACCGGAAGCCGGTTCATCTCCGGAGCATGAGAGCAGCAAAAGCGCAACTGGTAACCATCGTAATAACTTCATATGTAAAATCCTTTCGGTTTGTCGAACGGTCAGCTAACCACGCTGCATTTTTTGATCAATGAAAATGCAGAATCGAAATGTTCAGCAGGCCAATATATTCAAAACAATGCTAATATCAAAGCACTTTTTGACATGTAAAAGGCTCGATTGAAAAACACCGGAAGGAAAAACCGGGCAGAGTAGTATAAAAAAAAGCGGCTCAACCTTTGTAGATCGAGCCGCCTCTTCCCTGCAAGCGTAAGGAGGTCGCTTTCAATTATTTGCGCAAGCCTTGCTTTCCGCGCATGCCTCTCGGCCCCTGGAAATGATGATCTCGTCCTCCGGCGCCTCTTCTCCCCTTACGGGGCATGTCAAAGAAGACTTTCTGCTCATCGGTCAACAGATTCCGTATCTCCATCCGGTGCGCCACCTTGAGTTTCATCAGTTCCGTTCGAAAACTGCCGATCTCTTCAATCTTGCGATCGATCTGCTTCTGCGAAGCCTCTTCCATGATGAGCGTTTTGAGATCCAGCCTGCCGGACTGAAGCTTCGTACGAAGTGGAAGCACCTCTTTCTGATGTTCCAGACGCAGTTTTTGCATAGATTTCATCTGGTCAGCACTTAGATCCGGAATTGCGGGCAATCCCTTGCGCGGTCCATCGAATTGACAGTCCCTGTCAAAATCCTGTGCAAAACCCGTAATTCCTGATACCAGGAATGCCATGACAAGCGTGGTCAGAAATAGTTTAGTTTTCATCTTTTAATCCTCCATTGAAGTGAGTGAATATTTCGTTTCCGACTCTCTGACCATTTGACAACATAATTCCGTATTTTATTCCATTCGCTACTTTAGTCCATTGGTGAAGGCGGAGGCGGTGGTGGATTCCCGTCGTCATCAGGCGGTAACGGCGGACGATCTCTGAACTTCCCCTTGCCTTCAAAACGGGGACCGGGTCTCCGATGGCCATCTCTTCTCCATTGCTGCATCCGCTCTATCCTGCGTTCAAGCCGCGCCTTTTGCTCATCGGTCAAGACAGGATCGATCTCTTTTTTCATAGAATCCATGACAGCCTCGATCTGTTTACGCGAGCTGTCGCCTATGGCGTGCATCTGCTTCGAATGTTTGCTGACGATGTCCATGATCTGTTCGTACTGATCTTCATCCGGTTCTATAATACGCTCCATGAGTCTTATGACACCTTTGGGATCGCGAACACCAGCGACCTTATTCCTGAATTCGTGCCTGAGCAAGGTCCGGTCCAGAAGGACACCGACCAGCATTCCGGCAAGGAGCGTGACCATGAGAATGAGAGATGTTTTTGTCGTTGTTTTCATGAGTTCACTCCATAGTTAAAATGATTGTCGGATCCAGTGCCTGGTCCAGACTGACCTCTGGTTCCGCCAGCGCCGAGCCAACCGATATCCTCTCGCTTTTTATCAGATTATACGACACAAGCGCAAAAAAAAGTATCGTAGCAGCAACAATAGCTGGTTTAAACGCTCGCACCAGAGATTCGTAAAACGGATCCTGAAGTGCTTTGCGCTGTCGTATCTTGATTTCATTCGTCACTCTCTCGGCGAAAAAGGGTTTGAAATGCCCCGGGGCATGTTCAGATACCCGTTGCCGCAGCCTGAGCGTATTTTCATGCTCCTCGCGCAGCTCCGCGGATGCTGACAATAATTCATCCAGCTGCTTCTTCTCCTTTGGTGTAAGCGCCTCATCGAAGGAGCGGTAGAGCAGCTTCTTTTTTTTCCCTTTCATATCAATTCTCCCTGGTAGGGTTGTAATATCTTTTTCAACTTGTCCTGAGCTCGGGCAAGTCGGGACAACACGGTGCCCACCGGAATCTGTAATATCTCTGCGGTCTGGACAGTCGTGTGTCCTTCAATCATGCGCAATACGACAACGGAACGGTACTTTGCGTTCAGTCTGTTGATCGCATTTTGTACTACCTCACCGGTGTCGTCAAATTGTCTGACATCAGTATCCTCAATTTGCAGCACCTCATCGCCGGCCTTATGAATCGAAGTCAGCCTACTTCTCTTTCGTCTCTTGATCTCGTTCAGCGATAGGTTGATGGCAATGCGCGTGAGATATGTCAGCGGATCGGCATCACCTCTGAAATTTCCAATATTCTTGTAGAACCGGATGAATGTTTCCTGGCCGACATCCTCCGCCTCAGCACAATTGCCAAGCATACCATACACAGTGGCAGCCACACGGGATTCATGCCGTTTGACAAATTCCGTGTACGCA
Source organism: Candidatus Zhuqueibacterota bacterium (assembly GCA_036351795.1). Classification (GTDB taxonomy): domain Bacteria; phylum Zhuqueibacterota; class Zhuqueibacteria; order Thermofontimicrobiales; family Thiofontviventaceae; genus JAZBPW01. The sequence continues at coordinate 4,155 of JAZBPW010000017.1, forward strand.
TCGATGTTGCCCCCTTTCACCTCACGTATGATCTCTTGGTCAGTCAAATTACTTTCCAGTTGCGTTCACTTATTAGACAAGCAGAATAGTTTAATTATTCCTTAGTATATGAAATAATTTCATTAAGTCAAAATGAAAATCTTGTATACGTCCATGAACTGTTTCAAATCAGAAATGCCGTGGATGCGTATTGCAAGATAGGCATACTATATATTGTGGTTCGTTGCATAAATACAACAAAATATTGTGCATTTTTTACTTGACATTGTCTGGAAAGAATTGTATATTCTTCACCGTTTGATTGGTAGACACATCGATGCAAGGAGGAGATTATCATGGCCCACGAACAGGAATTGAATTTCAGTGATGGAAATGCCAGCACATTGACCACACAACATAAATCCGAAAGCAATGGAGAAAACGGCAACGGAGGCAGCAAAGGGATTCACATCACGCCGTTTTTCACAAAGGATAATGCCCATCCCTTTGATGTCATTAACTGGGTGAAACGACACGCCGTCATTACGAATGAAAATGGTGAGAACGTTTTTGAGCAGGAAGATGTAGAGTTTCCGGATAACTGGAGTCAAACAGCGGTCAACGTCGTTACATCCAAATATTTCCATGGAAAACTCGGCACCCCCGAAAGAGAGCATAGCGTCAAACAACTCATTGGACGCGTCGCAAAAACCATTGCGGAGTGGGGGTTGAAAGACGGCTACTTTGCGACCAAAGATACCAGTGACATCTATTTGAGGGAATTGACCCATCTGCTCGTCAATCAAAAAGCATCGTTCAACAGCCCGGTCTGGTTCAACTGCGGCATTGAAATTGAACCGCAATGCTCGGCCTGCTTCATCAATGCAATAGACGACAGCATGGAATCGATCCTCGATCTGGCGAAAATTGAGGGGATGCTCTTCAAGTTTGGATCCGGTGCGGGCGTCAATCTGTCACCGCTGCGATCTTCCAGGGAAAAGTTATCCACGGGAGGCATTTCCTCAGGTCCTCTCTCTTTTATGAAGGGATACGACTCTTTTGCCGGTGCGATCAAATCCGGGGGCAAAACGCGCCGGGCGGCAAAGATGGTTATCCTGAATGCGGATCATCCGGATATTGCCGAATTCATCAATGCGAAATCAGAGGAAGAGCAGAAGGCATGGGCATTGATCGATTCAGGATACGATGGGTCATTTGACGGTGAAGCCTATTCTTCGGTCTTTTTCCAGAACGCAAATCACAGTGTACGCGTGTCTGACGAATTCATGCAAAGCGTGATCGATGATGCAGAATGGGCAACCAAGGAAGTACTCACCGGTGACGATTTCGAGACACACAAGGCCAGGGATATTATGAACCAGATCGTAAATGCTGCGCATTTATGCGGTGATCCCGGACTTCAGTTTGATACCACCATCAATGATTGGCATACGTGCAGTATCAGTGGCAAGATCAATGCCTCGAATCCATGCAGTGAATACATGTTCCTCGACAACACAGCGTGCAATCTCGCATCGTTGAACCTGATGAAATTCAGGAATGAAGATGGCACATTTAATACTGACGCTTTCGTTCATGCTGTCCGTATTATGATCATCGCTCAGGATATCATCGTGCATAATGCATCATATCCTACGAAAGAGATCAATGACAACAGCCATGCGTACAGAACGCTCGGTTTGGGTTACGCCAATCTCGGCGCGATCCTGATGGCGAACGGGCTGCCATATGACAGCGACGAAGGACGCTCTTACGCGGCTGCCGTATCCGCATTAATGACCGGTCAGGCCTACAGAACGTCGGCCGAAATTTCAGAGAAGCTCTCACCGTACCCTGAGTACGGAAAAAATAAAAAACCGATGCTTCGCGTCATTGAGAAGCATCTCAGCGCTGCCACAGACATACCGAAAAACAGCATGACTGAATCTCTCGCAGAGACAGGGATCAAGGTGTGGCAGGAGGCGCTGGAAGCAGGGAAAAAGCACGGATACCGCAATGCCCAGACAACGGTACTGGCGCCAACAGGCACAATCGGTTTCATGATGGATTGTGACACCACCGGCATCGAACCTGATATTGCGCTGCTTAAATACAAACACCTGGTGGGCGGTGGAACCATGAAGCTTGTGAACAGCACAATTTCCGAGGCTCTGAAGAGACTCGGTTACACACATGAGCAATCTGTCGAAATCATGAACCATCTCAATGAGAAAGACACCATCGAAGGCGCCCCGCATCTGTTGGAAAAGCACCTGCCGGTATTCGACTGCGCATTCAAACCGACGAAGGGCACGCGCGCCATTCATTATATGGGACACATCCGGATGATGGCAGCCGTTCAGCCTTTTATTTCGGGCGCAATCTCAAAAACAGTAAACATGCCCAACGCGTCTACACCATCGGATATTTATGAAGCGTACGTCGAAGCCTGGAAGCTCAAA
>JAZBPW010000018.1:0-3148 GCA_036351795.1 Candidatus Zhuqueibacterota bacterium
GCAATGCGCTGTTTGAGTTGTCTCGCGTCAGTACGGTCGAGGATCTTGCCGAATTCCGGCTGACCAACGAGCAGAATTTGTATCAGTTTTCTGTCAGCCGTCTCGATGTTCGAGATCAGCCTTATCTCTTCCAGAATGTGCGGCTTCAGGTTCTGCGCCTCGTCGATCATGAGAACGGCATTACCACCCGTTTTCTTCAATGAAAAAAGAAAGTCCTCCAGTATGAAAAGTAGATCGTTCTTGGTTGCCCTGCGCTGAAAAGATACACCGAAATCCCTCAGAATGGACTGGAACAGGCTCTTCGCACCCAATATTGCATGGTAGAGGTAAGCCGTCCTCGTGCTGCTGTCTAACTGCTCTAACAATGTTCGTATGAGTGTCGTCTTGCCGGTGCCTACCTCGCCGGTCAGGACGATGAAGCCGCGGCGATGGTTAATACCGTAAGCCATCTGCGCCAGACCTTCCCGGTGACTCGCGCTTTCATACAAAAAACGCGGGTCCGGTGTGAGGTTGAACGGCATCTCCCTCAATCCGTAAAATTCAGTATACATAATAAACCTGATATATTTAGTTGATGTCTCTCTGGAACAGCTCTTCGACAGTTGTCTGGAGCGCTTCCGCCGCCCTGCGTTTGAATTCCTCTGTCGCCTCCACGCGTCCGTTCTCCACCATGGAGAGATAGGGCGGACTGCACTCGAGCATCTCAGCGAGTTCGTACTGTTTGAGTCCCGACTGCCAGCGCTTGATCTTGAGCATGTTTTTCATTCAGCAAACTCCCCGGTTTTCAATTATCCCTGATATCAACAGCCTTAATAGAACCCCACACCGGCAGATTCAACCGTTCTTCCACATCTTCCGGTGAATTCATGGAGTGGTCAAAATACTCTATGAAAAATGCCAGTCCCAACCCACTGACCATACCCAGAATGATCCCCAGCATCACGTTCATCCTTTTCTTCGGCTTGATCGGTTGCGAAGGCACCAGGGCAGGGGAGATGACCTTGATCTTCACGCCCCGTTCCAGCTTGGCCTGGGAGATTCTCGATTCCTCACGCTGCTTGAGCAGCATGGAATAGACCTCGCGATTGTCTTCAATGCCCCGGGATAGCTGTGTCAGGTCGTACTCCTTCTGGGCAAATGCCTTGATTTGCTGATCGAGATCGTCTATGGTATTCTGCAGCGCCTCTTCTTCTGCTTTTAATGCGCGGATGGCGGTCTCCTCAAGTGAGACGATCTCATCGATCTCATTTTCGATCCGTTTCCGCGTCGCGGCGATGGCCTGTTCCAGATTGACGACCTCCTCGTATTCGGGCGTGTATTTTTGAAGCAGCTGATCACGCCGCAGCTGTAGGTCCAGCATGTCTCCTCTGAGCTTGGCGATGTATTTCTCGCGGCTGAGAGCGTTCGAGGTTTCCGTGACCGGGATATTCGCCCTGTCGCCATTGATGATCTCTTCCTTGATGACCCTGAGCATGGCCTCTTTGCCGATGCGCTGCGTCCGGACTTCTGTCATGGCTTTCTCATAATCGGAGAGCTTGCCCAGGAGGATGGTGCTCTGCGCCGAAGGGGAGAGCATTTCGTGTGCCTGTTTGAATTGCGTCTCTCTTTCTTCCAGGTCCCTCAGTTTGCTTTCCGCTAACTGGATCTGCTCGTCAAAAAATTGGTACTGGTCTGATTCGCTGAACAGCTCTGAACGGTATTTGATGTAGGATTTAACCAAATTATTTACAACAGCTGCCGCGATGGCGGGATCGCCTGACTCATAACTGATATCCAGCACATTGGAATCCTTTTCGTTTTCGACATTTAGTCCGGACTTGAATGCGTTCAGTATCAGATTGATGTCTCCGGGGTCCATTGTTTTGAATTCGTTTTGCAGTAAATTCAAAGACTCAATGATTTGGAGCGCCACTGGTGTGCTTTTTAATATCTCGATTTCCGACTTGATGAAGTCGTGCTTTTCAAAGGCGAGATTGAAGTTCATTCGGAACAGCAGCGATTTCTCGCTGTCGATCTCTTTTTCCACCAGAATTTTGGAATTCGCCTTAAAAACCGGTTTCATCAACAGCGAGCCAATGGTGACGGTGATGACGACGCTGAAGAACACGGACAGGATGATGGCCTTGCGCTTGAACAGAATGGTGAGCAACGGCCGGAGCGAGTTCGGTTGCTGTCTTTCTGATATCCCGCTGAAATTGTTGTCCATGTTCAATTGCATCTCAGTCTACACTTTATTGGAATTTTTACTTTGCTTTTTAAAAGCCCAGCCTAACTCACATCGCACAATGTTATCTCTGATAATACCATACCGCCCTCAGATAGACATCCAGCGGCTGAATGAGTCCGGACAACGCCTGATCGACAAACGTATTCACGTTGGCGATGAATGTCTTGGGCACATAAACAATGTCATACGCCTGAATATGATCGTCATTCGATTGACTCGATTCAAATGATTTCAGACTCAGGTCCAATCGCTTGACATCCATTGATCCATCTCTTTTCTTTCGCAGCAGCAAAACACTCTTCAGGTTGGCGGATTCTTTTTGTCCGCCAGCCAGCGCCAGCGACTGGATAACGCTCAACTCCCTCTGCAACGGAAAAGCGCCGGGCGAGTTCACTTCTCCCAGTACATACACCTGGTTGGCGCCGAATTCGCGTACGATCACCGTCACTTCCGGCGATTTGATGATTCGTGAATAGGCTGTTGCAATCGTGTCACTAAGCGCTTCCGGTGTCATCCTGGTCACTGAAATATCCCCGACGACCTGCATTGAAATTCTGCCGTCCGGACGAACGACCAAACTCTCGTTGAAATGGCTGTTGTTCAGAAATTTGATCTCAAGAACATCGCCGAATCCGAGCCGGTAGGGGCTCATTTCGCCTGGAATAGAAGTTTTTTCGGATATTTGCACGGCCGGTTCCGAAAGGTCTTCTTTCGTCGATTTTATACTGCAGTCGAAAAGCGACAGTAGTATAATAAGCGCCGGAATGTAACTTCTTTTTATCATAGAACGCTTCGTAAGTGAGAGTTGGTTAATAAATTATTTAACAAAATTGTAAAAAATAAAACGCTTAATCAGATGTTAGTCGACTTGAAAATAAAGAGAATTGTATTTAAAATAATTTTCATGTCCAGTGTTATTGA
>JAZBPW010000019.1:0-14183 GCA_036351795.1 Candidatus Zhuqueibacterota bacterium
ATCCAGGCCATGCCCTGCACGAGTTTCTGCATTACGCCAAGATGGTACAGGATGCCCATCAGCGAGGCGAAAAAGATGATCGTCGGGAGAATATGAAACGCGAATATGATGCCGATATCCACGAAATTCCCTGATGTGCCGTCCATGATCTGCATTGTCCCTTCGCGTCCCAGCGCCTTGACGACGCCTGAATCTCCTAGATAGAGATTGCCGAACAGAAAGGATGCACCCTCATCCGTGAAGCTGAGCAGCTTCGTGATCGCAGCCTTGGCGTAAAAAAATATTGCCCTGCCGGGTCCGGTTTTCAGGATGATGACCGCGAACAAAAGTTGCAATGCGAGCCCCCATCCAACGACGCGAAAACTGATTTTTTTACGGTTATTCGAAAGCAACCATGCGATACCCAACAGAACAAAAATACCGAGTACTCCGGTCAGACGCTGCCAGATCATCTTGTCCTCCGCGATTTATTCATTGTGTGTGTCTAAACGACAGCTGGAAATAATGTCATCTCAAGATTATGTTTAAATTGTGTACGTCTCAATGATATCCGTTGCATCGAATGTTTCATTTGGGCGGCACGTAACAGGACCAGCAGACCGGTGCATAGTACTCCTTGCGAAGGTCGATTTTCGGATCCTCCTTTGTGATAGGAATTTTATGCGCCAGATCTCTGTAGCGTTGAGAAATGAGGGCGGTCTGCTTCTTGCATTTCTCGCATACGCCGAGCAACACCTGCACCTTTTCAGCCCTCCCCATCAGTGTTACGATAGCTCCGAAATCTTCGGCAAAGCTGTTCAGCTGAAGCCCGGCGATGATGATGTCTATCTTGTTACGCCATTTTACACAAAATTTGAACAGATCATCGGTGTCGAAGAGCTGTGCGTCGTCCACTGCGATGATCTCTGATTTTTTTGTAAGATTCGATTCAATTTCAGCAACGGTCGGTACCGTGATGGCGTCACTCTTGAATCCGATGCGGGAGACAACTTCCCCTTCGTGAACAGGATAGGCAAATACCTGTACATGTTTACCCATGAGCTTCGCGTCACTGATTCTCTTGTACAACAACCACGTCTTGCCCGCCTCCATGGCGCCTGTGATGATTTCCAACATCCGCTTATTCTCCTCGTTCTCTCAGGATAGATTCGATTTTTGTCTTTAGAATGTCGATCGCAACTAAATTGTATCCGCCTTCAGGAATGATGATATCCGCGTGTCTCTTGCTGGGTTCGACGTATAGCAGATGCATGGGCCGCACGCTCTCCTCGTACTGATGAATGATATCATCGAACTCCCGGCCGCGCTCTATGATGTCCCGCTGCAAGCGGCGGATCAAACGGATATCATCGGCGGTATCGACAAATATTTTGATATCCATCATATCCCGCAACCTGCGGTTGTGAAGGATCAGTATGCCCTCGAGGATGATGATGATATGTTCACCGATCCGGCGCGTCTCGTTACGGCGTGTGTGAATTTTGAAATCGTAAAGCGGCAGGTCGATGGATTGACCCTGGATCAGCATTGTCATATGCTGTAGAAGCAGGTCCTTATCCAGCGCATCAGGATGATCAAAGTTCTGCTGCTTGCGCTCCCCCAGAGACAGGTGGGATAGATCTTTGTAATACGAATCCTGCTCGATGATGATGACCTTGTCAGATCCAAGATCTTCCACCAGTTTTCTGGCGACAAGTGTTTTGCCGGATCCGGATCCGCCGGCGATGCCGATCAAAATACCTTTCGTCATTGTCCCTCTAGAAATTGTCCATCAAAGGCGTCCGGCAGCAACTCGCTGAGCTGACGGGATCTCTGTTTACCTTTTCTGTTGACCATGGTTACCTCTATGTCGCCCGCCAGCTCCCATAGTACTTGCCGGCACGCGCCGCAGGGAGGACAAAATTGTTCATGATCCGTAGCAATGTAAATCTGCCGGAAGTTTTTTTCGCCCTCTGAGATCGCTTTGAACAGGGCGACTCTCTCGGCGCAGATCGTGAGGCCATAAGAGCTGCTCTCGATATTGCAGCCGCTGAAGGTCTTCCCGGTTTTCGTCAGTAAAAGAGCGCCAACTCTGAAATTTGAGTAGGGAGCGTGCGCGCGATTTTTGGCCTGTTCAACTGCCCTGATGAATGATGAATTTTCCATTATTAATGTAAATATAAGAATTTAATCGGCAAAATCAAGTCAATATTTCAACGGTGATACATTTCTGCCTGAACTGTCAGAGAATGATGATCTCCGGGTAAAAAAAAATCCGGGGCCGCAGCCCCGGATTTAAAAATGCAAGAATGATTGTCCGGATTAGAATGGCAGGTCATCTTCCGGAGGTGGTACCTCTTTGTCATCGCCAGACGTTTGCTGCGAATCCGGCGCCGGCATGTCGGCTGAACCGCGATCCTCCTTGCGTCCGCCGACGGTTTCAATTGAATCGGCGATCACTTCGGTGGTGTAGCGCTTCACACCGTCTTTGTCTTCCCAGTTCCGGGTTTCGAGCCTGCCCTCGACATAGATCAGTGCGCCTTTTTTCACGTATTCACCCAGGAATTCCGCCGTCCGTCGCCATGCAACCACGCGATGCCACTCCGTTTTATCCTGCTGGTTGCCATCCTTGTCCTTCCAGACCATGTTCGTTGCCACGCTGATTGTCGCCACAGCCGCGCCGCCCGGTGTATAGCGCAGCTCGGGATCAGCGCCCAACCTGCCCAGAAGGATCACTTTATTTACCGTACCTCGCCCTAAGGCCATATTATCCTCCATGTTTAGTGTATAACTTCAGTGAATTATGGTAAGAAAAAATACATTAATAGTCAAGAAGAAATTTAGGCGCGGCGCCGGCTGATCACCCACCCGGACCGCGCCACTTCCGTTGAGAGAACATGAAAAGTCATGTTCACCGCTTCATTACTATAGAGTAGAGAAATGCCGAAATTCCATAAAAAAATTTTTCCCGATCAAATATTTTTGAATTTGTGAATGACTGATTTACCGTAAAGGGCGCGCAAGACACAAAGATTTTCCTTTTGAAAATAATAAACTTTGCGCTCTTGCGGATTCTTTGTGCTCTTTTCGGTTCAGGCAAAGAGGGTGGCAGCTTTTATCTGGTGCCTCGCTGGATTGTCTCTATTCTGACACCCCTATATTTGTGCCATATGGCATTAACTTCGGGATTGATTGGTCTGGTGGTCCTCGAGCTTAAATTATGATTGAGAGATGATGTCCACCAATCCCGAAGGGATGAAATTATTATAGCATTTGGCTGGTCAATTTTTCAAAACCCTGAAAGGGTGACATTTTTGATACAGACTTGAAATATCAATGTTTTGAGATTTATTACCTTGGTCCTGGCAAAGGCTTCTGAACAAATCTTTCGACCATCACAATAGCTGGATTTTTGATTAGTATACGCACTGGCTGATATTTTGTGTTAATTTCCTTGAAATTTAATTCTGATTATATTAACTTGTGTATTATTATTGCAAAAATAATCCAAAAAATGAGGTTATTATGAAACTGAGGATGGTGATAGCCGGTATCCTGTTGTTGTTTATAATTCATGCCGGAATCGATTGCACAAGGATGGTCCCCGACAATGTGACCAGGATCATTGAAGAGGTCAGGAATGAATACGCTCCGGACAGCCGGATCGCTGTTTACAATGTCGACGCATCGTTCGAGAATGACAGCCTGACGCTGGCCGGAGAAATACTCTCGCCGGACGCGAAAGCGTCGTTAATCGGGAAGATCGAAGCTCTCGATAAATATGACATCAATGACCGGATAACGCTTCTGCCTCATCCTGATATCGGAGCGGAGAACCACGGGCTGATCAAGCTCAGTACAGCGCAGGTCAGAAGATCGCCCGAGATCGAGTCGGAGATGATCACGCAGGGGTCCATGGGGATGCGGATCCGTGTGCTCAAATATACGGGTAAAGGCAGAAGGAGCTGGTGGCGCTACTGTCAGCTGGAGGATGGCTATCTCGGATGGATCATGAGAAGTGCTATGGTCACAGGGGATCAGAATTTTATCGATACCTGGAATCGTCAGGCAAAGCTCATCGTCAGTGCCAATTACAGCAATGTACGGGAAGATGCGGCAGAGAAATCTCCCATTGTCAGCGATCTGGTATTCAGCAACAAGATCGTGAACCTGGGCAGGATGTCCGGCTGGTATCATGTGGAACTGCCTGATGGCCGCACCGGCTATGTAAAGGCGGATGATGTGATCGAGGAGATCGAATGGCTGTCGCAACCGCCCGCCGAGGCTAAAGACGTTGTTGAGACGGCGAGTCATTTTATGGGAATACCATACCTCTGGGGAGGCACATCGGTGAAGGGCTTTGACTGCTCCGGTTTCACTCAGAGCGTTTTCAAATTCAACAGAATATTGCTGCCCAGAGACGCCAACATGCAAGTCCATTCAGGAGAAAATGTGCCACTGGAGAATGGATTGGATCTGCTGCAGCCCGGCGATCTGTTGTTCTGGGGACCGAATGCCGACCGGATCACACATGTCGGGATTTATATCGGGGAGAGTGAATTCATACATGCCGACGGCATGGTGCATATCAACAGCTTCGATCCCGAGAATGAAAAGTACAGTGAATACAGAAGGCGCACACTGCGCGTCGCACGGCGAGTGCTTCAATAATGAACAATTCAATATAAACGGAGAATCATCATGTCGATGTCTCGCAAGGAGTTTTTACGGTTGAGCGGAAAAGCGATGATCGCCCTGGCTGCGATCGACTCAGGACTGATGTCATCATGTGCGAATAATCCCGAGGGAGGAGAAATGATCAAATACAAAATCAAGGAGCTGGTTCTGAAACACACATGGACCATTGCCCGGAATTCATCCGATGTGAAGAATAATGTGTTCGTTCAGTATGAAAAAGATGGTGTTGTCGGTATCGGCGAAGCAGCGCCGAATGTCCGCTACAATGAAACACCGGAATCGACGGTGGATACAATAAAAAAAGCGATGCCACTGTTCGAAAAATATGATCCCTGGCATTTTGTCGAGCTTGGCGATGCCATTAAGGACGTGGTTGAAGAGCAGACTGCCGCCAAGTGCGCCATGGATATCGCTCTGATGGATTGGGTGGGAAAGAAACTTGGTGTTCCTCTGTACCGGTATTTCGGACTTGATAAAACCAAAACGCCGATCACCTCATTTTCCATCGGTATCGATACACCTGAAGTGATGCAGCAGAAGATCCGCGAAGCAGAGCCCTATCCTGTGCTGAAGATCAAAGTCGGAAAAGACAATGATGAAGAGATCATGGACGCCGTGAGGGCGGTGACGGACAAGACACTGCGTGTGGATGCCAACGAGGGATGGACATCAAAGGAAGAGGCGCTCGAAAAGATCAAATGGCTGGAGACCATGAACGTCGAGTTTATCGAACAGCCGATGCCATCGGACATGCTGGAGGAGACGAAATGGCTGAGGGAGCGTGTGAATATGCCCATCGTCGCCGATGAAGCCGTGAAGAGCGCTGCCGATATTCCCATGCTCGCACAAGCGTATGACGGCATCAATATCAAACTGATGAAGAGTTCGGGTATCCAGGAAGCGATGCGCATGATATGGATGGCGAGATCGCTGAATATGAAAATCATGCTGGGATGTATGATCGAAAGCGGCTGCGCGATCACCGCGGCGTCGCATATCAGCCCGCTGGTCGACTGGGCGGATCTCGACGGAAATCTGCTGATCTCAAACGATCCGTTCAAGGGCGCCACGGTTGAAAACGGACGGATGATACTGCCCGACGCACCCGGTTTGGGCATCGTTGGCGACTTCTAATATGGATCTGATATACGGTAAAAATCCCGTGAGGGAAGCCTTGCGGGCGAAAAAACCTCTCGACAAGATCTACATTGCGACCGGGAGTAAAACACAGGGCATTCAGCCGATACTCGAAATGGCGAAAAAACGCAATATCCCGATCCGCGATGTCGACCGAAAGAAACTCATTGAACTGGTGGGGCACGAAAATCATCAGGGCATTGTCGCGACGCTATCGGCCGTTGAATACAGCAGCATTGATGATGTGCTCGAGCGCGCTAAAGAAAGAGACGAGAAACCGTTGATCGCCATTCTCGATGAGGTCCAGGACCCACATAATCTCGGGGCGATCATCAGGTCCGCAGAGGCGCTGGGATTCCACGGCATCATCATTTCAAAAAACCGCTCGGCGGGGTTGTCGCAAACTGTGGCAAAAACATCCGCCGGCGCCAGCTCCCACATTCCGGTGGTTCGCGTGACCAATACTGTGCACATGATCGAACAGTTGAAGGACGATGGCCTGTGGATCGCCGGTGCGGACCAGGATGCCCGCGAAACTGTAGAAAATCTGGACGCGTCAATGCCGGTCGCGATTGTCATCGGGGGTGAGGAGAAAGGAATCCGGCGGCTGGTAAAGGAAAAATGCGACTACCTCGTGCGAATCCCGATGCACGGACACATCAACTCGCTGAACGCGTCGGTGGCTGCTGCTATCATGTTCTGGGAGGTGACAAAAAAACGCAATCGTGCTGTCTGATGTCACCCTCCAGCGCATCTTGCCAGGTGTTCGTTAACAACTGATGGCGTTCTCAAATCCACTGATTACTCAAAAACTCAGACTAATATCAGGGAGTGATATGAGGAAAATGCTTTTCACGATTCTCGGTTGGCTGATCGCCGTTTTTTTTCTGATTCTGTTCGCACTCTGTCTCTGGGCCGGCAATTGGATCCCGGCCATTCCCCTTATCCTGGCTGCCATACTTTTGATGCCCCCTCTTCGGGGAAAATTGAGCGCCATGCTCGGCATCTCCGTATCATTCTGGCCGAGACTGGTTCTTGTTCCGGTACTCTTCATGCTCTCCTTCTACTTGATCTTCGCAGGTATGGGAAATAAAGATTCCATATATAAAAATGCTGACATCGAAAACAGAAAGGAGTAATGATGAAAGTACGATTTGCCGGAAATTCATTTTTAGCTATCATGATTTACATTGTAATTGCCGGGTGGTTTTGTACCAATGAGGGAAATGAAAACGAGATACGCTATCCGCTATACCCGGCAACGCTCGATACGCACCCTGATATCTCATCGCCATATGTGACGACGTCCGGGACCGAAATGATTGTTGCCGTTATGAATGACGGGCAATACGCCATCGTCCCGGTCACTCAGGAGAATGGTGATATCCCTGATTACGACAGGCTCAAGATGGGCAAAGGGATGCAGATCAATCCGGACAGCAGTGATTTTCCGGCTTTTGCGGAAACCGGACTTCATGCCGATGAAGAGCTGCTGTCGACCGGGAGCATCACAGGCATCCCTGTCGATGACATTACTGCCAGCGGAAGACCGGATGAATACTCACGCGCCGGTTTCATGGCAGCGGATGAAGATATCATCGCCGTGCTCCGCGGGGATAATGACCTCGTACGGCGCATGGAACTGACGCATCCGGATATTGCCAAACCACTGTTTCATGTCTGGAACCTGGTGCTCAAGGGAATTGAATACGAGAAATGGACGTCCGATGCCATGGATATCGACTACATCCTTTACAACGGCCGGAAAATCCATCTCAAATTTGGCGGCAGAGGCTGGCAGAGATCCATTTTCAATGACGGGATCATGGGCGCCTATCATCTGGAGATGCGCCGTGAGCTCGATGAGGCGGAAGTCACGCTCCTGCATGAGAAATATGCCGGTCTGACCGAAACGCAGATGAATGAGTTAATTGAGAAACTGTCATTCATCCACACCGGTGAGATGGTCCCCTATTACATCAACTGGTATGGATTTTACGAGGGACATACCTCATTCAGAGCGGATCCGTTGGCAATTGCTTCGGTATTCGGTCTGAAATCAATCGAAGATCTCGAAACGCATTTCCCGGGCAGACTGTATGAGGTGTTGACCGGTCATTTCAACACGAAATGAAACGTATCAAGGAACATAAAAATGCAATGTAAAAGAATCAGGATATTATCGCTGTTTATTATTTACATGTCGATCTCGTCTCCTCTGGTATCCGCGCAAAATGTATTAAAAGATATGTATAGCGGCCATCCAAGACTATTTCTCAATGATGAAAATTTCGCAAAGCTGAAAGAGCAGAGTCGCACGGACACGACGCTTGCCCGTATCGTGCGCCATGTCATCGAAGATGCGGAGGCAGCCATGTCGCTGCCGCCGTTGCAGCATAAACTCAAGGGTCCGCGGCTGCTTCACGTCAGCCGCGATTGTCTAAGCCGGATTCAGAATCTCGCCCTGGCATACAGATGGACCGGCGAGCGCAAATACGCGGACAAGGCTATCGAAAACATGTTGACTGTATCAAAATTCCCGAACTGGAATCCGTTCCACTTTCTCGACGTCGCGGAGATGTGCAATGCCATGGGGCTGGGGTACGACTGGCTCTACCATATGATGGATGAGAATGAGCGCACCATAGTTGCCAACGCGATATTCGAGAAGGGTCTCATGGAAGGTATCAACGCGTTTCAGCAAAAGCTCTGGTACACCACATCTGCATACAACTGGAATCAGGTGGTGAACGGGGGGCTCATCGTTGCGTCTCTGGCCGTTGCAGAAGAACATCCCGGCATCGCGGAAAGGCTTGTCGGTGAGGCGGTGCGTTCTCTGCCATATGCGCTTGCCACTTACGATCCGGAGGGCGCCTGGCCCGAGGGCCCGGCCTACTGGAATTACGCGACTCGCTATACGGCATACGCACTCTCCGCGCTGGAATCGGCACTGGGGCACGATTTCGGTCTGTCGCAACGCGAAGGTTTGTCGCGCGCAGCCTATTTTCCGATGCTGGCGTGTGGTCCGACGGGTAAATATCTCTGCTTTGCCGACGCGGGCAATGGCGCCATTCGAAAACCGATGGGCGTGATGTTCTGGATGGCGGGTAAGTATGAACTGCCATTCATCGCGCATCTGGAGCACGAGATGCTATCGACACAGAGAGCGACTGCAACACACCTGCTCTGGTATCATCCGCCGGTCGAAGTATCGGATCTATCATTCCCGCTCGATTATCTTTTCAACGGCATCGTTCCGGTCGCCGTGTTTCGCAGCAGCTGGGACGACACAAACGCGCTTTTCCTTGGTTTCAAAGCCGGCGGCAACCAGGTGAACCACGCGCATCTCGATCTTGGAAACTTCGAGATCGATGCCCTGGGCGAGCGTTGGGCCGAGGAGCTAGGCGCCGACTATTACAACCTCGAAGGATACTGGGAGAATCGTCCCGGTGGCATGAGATGGGAATATTTCCGCCTCAATTCGCACGGGCACAGTGTGATTACCATCAACGGTGAGAACCAGAACGAGATGGCGGAATGCAGCATCCGGGGATTTTTCTCAACAGACGGCATGAGCGGGTGCTACAGCGATCTCAGCAATGCGTATGACGCAGTAAACGCGACTGTCACAAGAGGCGTTGCCATGGTGGACCGGAGGAGAGCCATCGTGATCCAGGACGAGCTTGCGCTTCCCGAAACGTGCGACGTCAAATGGAGCATGATCACGAGAGCGGACATATCAATCCAGCGATCCGGAGACGCAGTGCTGTCGATTGGGGACAAAAAGATGTCGGTGAAGATCATATCTCCGGCAGATGCGACTTTTGCAGTTGAATCCATTGAACAGGATCCGCCCCAGGCTTCGAATGAAGGTTTTCGCAGACTGGCCGTCAACCTGGACAGTGTACAGGGAGATATGACGTTGATGATACTCCTGGCTCCGCACTGGGCAGAGGTGGACTTCACTGATAACTGGCCACTGCAGCCGGTCCGTCGCTGGCGTGGTGGATTCGAAAAACAATAATCACAATATAAAACGAGGAATCGGAAATGGATAAAAAGACATTGTTCGTCATTATCAATATCGTCGCTCTGATAGCTGTCCTGGTGGTAAATTTTCTGGCCAACGCGTTACCGATCAATGGTAAAAACACCGGGGAGATCTCGGACAGATTTGATGTACTGTTCAAGCCGGCGGGTTACGCCTTTTCAATCTGGGGGATCATTTATCTGGCCTTGATCCTGTTCGCGATCTATCAGGCGCTGCCCGCCCAAAGAGAGAACGGGCTGATCGAAAATGTGGGCATCTGGTTCGCGGTCAGCTGTCTGTTGAATATCGGCTGGCTTTTCGCGTGGCATCATGAAAAATTCCTGCTGACCATTTTTCTCATGTTTTTGCTGCTGGCATCGTTGATCACGATTTATGTGAGACTGAATATCAATATGTCCGATTCCGGGCCGTTGGAATACTGGCTGGCTCACGTTCCCTTCAGCCTCTACCTCGGGTGGATCTGTGTGGCAACGCTCGCCAACGCGACAATATATCTGACATCTGTGCAGTGGTCCGGTTGGGGCATATCCCCAACGACATGGTATCTGATCCTGTTGCTGCTCGGCCTGATACTGCTGTTCATCTTTGTATTCAAAAGAAACGATGTCATTCCAGGCGTCGTCATCCTTTGGGCGACCATTGCGGTGGCAGTGAGCAACGCATCTGCGACATCCTTGATATCGACGAGCTCGTGGATCGCGGCCGGTCTTTCCAGCCTGCTTGTCATCGTGGGTATCGTTAGAAGCTGGCAAATGAATTGATGATGGAATGAAGCATAATGTGTGATATGGTAAAATCATCGACTGATAACCATCATAAAAGTGAAACCATTGCGATTAGACCTCGTATGGAAAATAATGATTGACTCCTGCAAATAAATTGTTCAGGTTCCTATAAAATAATATAAGGAGATAAGATATGGTAGATTTTTCCAGACGCGATTTTATAAAACAGAGTTCAAAAGGGCTCGCATTCATGTCGATACCCTTTGTTTTCAGAAATGATCTCGATAAGGCGCTGGACGCGAAGGGACTGATGAAATCGGACCCCTCCGGCTATTTCGGACATTTCGGCGTCGATCCGTCGATGGTGAACAAGGTGATGTCGGCGGCGCTTTCCAAAGGAGGCGACTTCTGTGACGTCTACTTTCAACACACCATTGAAAACTATGTGATCCTCGAAGACAAGCAGGTCAACAGGGCCTATACCGATGTGGCGCTCGGCGCCGGCATCAGGGTGGTCAAGGGAGATCAAACCGGCTATTCGTTCACCGAAGACATCTCACCCGAGAGTATGATCGCGGCCGCGAAAACAGCCGCTGCCATTGCCAATGATTCAAAAGAGATCCCGCCCATCGAATTCAAATATCACAAGACGCCGAACTATTATCCCATTCAGAAGAAATGGCAGGACGTGAAGATCGATCAGAAGATTCCCTTCCTGGAAGAGATCAATGACAAGGTGTTTAAACAGGACTCCAGGATCAAGAAGGTCACCATGTATTTTATCGACGGCGAATCTTCCGTTTTGGTCGCAACCTCCGAAGGCAGGTACTGCACCGACTATCGACCGATGACGCTTCTGGGAGTGAATTGTATCGCCGAGCAGAATGGGAAGCGTGAGGATAATGGATACAACCTGTCGGCCAGAGAAGGTATCGGGTTTTACACACCGGAACGCATCGATATGCTGGCAACGGAGAGTGTGAGTCGAACCGTGAATCTTTTCGATGCTGTGAAACCTGAAGCCGGCGAGATGCCCGTCGTGCTGGCGGCCGGGAGCTCGGGCATTCTGCTGCATGAAGCCATCGGCCATGGCATGGAAGCCGATTTCAACCGGAAAAAGGTATCCATTTACGCGGACAAGATCAATAAGCCGATCGCGAATGAGATCGTGAATATTGTGGACGACGGGACGAATCAGAATATCCGCGGTTCGCTGAACGTGGATGATGAAGGCAATGACACGCAGAAGACTTTCCTCGTCGAAAACGGAATACTCAGGACATACCTGCACGACAGGATCAGCGCCAGGCATTATAATTTGAAGCCCACCGGAAATGGAAGGCGCGAGTCATTCAGACACTCGCCAATGCCGAGGATGCGGAACACATACATGCTACCCGGACCGCATAAAAAGGAAGAGATTATCAGTCGTGTGAAGAAAGGACTCTACGCAGAGACCTTTACCAATGGTGAAGTCTATATCGGGGGCGGTGATTTCACCTTTTACGTCAAGACAGGCTATCTCATCGAAGATGGTAAGCTGACCAAACCGGTGAAGGATATCAATATCATCGGCAATGGACCCGAAGTGCTTGAAAATGTTGAGATGGTGGCGGATGATTTTAAAATGGCTGAAGGTGGCTGGACCTGTGGCAAAGACGGCCAGGGTGTGCCGGTCTCCATGGGACTGCCCACAGTACTCGTATCGTCGATCACCGTCGGTGGTGTCAGCTAAACACACGAAACTGAAAATCGATCAAATGTGAGGATAAATCGATGAATAAAAAAGACAGACTCGACCTTGCCAATTGGGCAATGAAATATACAATCAAACAGGGGGCGGATCAGGCAGCCGTCTCCATTACCAAACAAAGAAATATCGAGATACAGCATCGCGACAGTAAACTCGAGAAAATTCAGGAGTCCACGCAGAATTCCCTGAACCTGAGAGTGTACGCGAATCACCGGTATTCAGTGCACTCCACGTGCGATCTGAAAAAAGAGTCGTTGAAGACATTTGTCAGCGAAGCGGTGTCGATGACGAAATATCTGTCCGAAGATCCCTACCGTGAATTGCCGGATGCCGACCTCTATGGAGGCAGGCGTACACTCGACCTGAGGATCAACGATCCGTTTTACACACGCCTGGAATCGGATATGCGCGTGCAATTTGCCAGGGAGATCGAGGAATCCGCCATGGCCATGAGCGACAAGATCATCTCTGCCACGGCAGGGTTCTACGATACCTTTTCTGAGACGGTGAAGGTGCACTCGAACGGATTCTCCGGCGAGAGTGAAGGCACTGTGTTTTCCACGGGAGCCGAAGTGACTGTCGAAGACGCAGATGGCAAGCGACCCGAAGACTGGTATTACGCATCCACGCGATTTTTCGATATGCTGCCTGAACCGGCTGAGCTTGGGAAAATCGGCGCGGAGAGAGCGCTCGGTAAAGTGGGGCAGAAGAAGATAGATTCCGGAAAGATGCCCATGCTGGTGGAAAATCGTGCGGTTGGCAGAATCCTTGGCGCGTTGCACGGTCCTCTATCCGGAAGATCCTTGCAGCAGAAGCGGTCATTTCTGGAGGGCATGCTGAACCAGAAGATCGCAGCCGATATATTGACGATGACCGACGATCCATTTGTCGTGCGTGGACTTGGTTCCCGGCTCTACGATTCCGAAGGCATTGCGGCGCACAAGATGCCGGTCATTGAAAAGGGCGTGTTGAAAAACTATTATATCGATACCTATTACGGTAAGAAGCTGGACATGAAGCCGACCACGGGATCGACATCCAACATCGTCTTCGAACTGGGAGCGAATTCTCTGAAAGAGATGATGGCGAAAATGGATAAGGGCATCCTGGTCACCAATTTCATCGGAGGAAATTCGAATTCGACTACCGGTGACTTTTCCTATGGACTGCAGGGCATGCTCATTGAAAATGGTGAGGTCACCGGTCCGGTGAGCGAGATGAATATCTCGGGAAACATGAAGGAGTTCCTCAATCAGCTCGTGGCAGTGGGGAATGATCCATACCCCTATTCATCGCAGCAGTATCCCAGCCTGCTGTTCGACGCAGTGAACTTCGCGGGGATATAAGATTTATTGATCTAAGATGTAGTCCACCTTAAAGGTGGACTACATCGATTCCATTGAGCCAGCCTGTCATGCCGTAGTCGAGGTATGGCAGGCGGCTACCAGTGCGTCATATTTCTTGCCACTGAGACACGGAGAACACAGAGATTTTCAGTGAATGTCATTCCGGAATTCGCCGTCAGGCGAATGTCCGGAATCCAGAAAATGTTTAAACTGATGCGGTAGAACTTAAGTCATTTTCTGGATTCCCGCAAAAAGCATGCGGGAATGACACCAACGGATGTCATTGCGACTCGCAATCTCCCTGACTCATCATTGTGAACATAGCATTAATATTTATCAGGATAATATGCTATAGAGATCGCCACGTTGTTTCAGTGCCTTCGGCACTGACCTCCTCGCGATGACAGGCGATGGTACAGTTTCCCCTTGTTCCGACTCTTTTTTCTCTTCGTGCCTTTCGTGTTTTTCGTGATTATTTATTTCTGGATTCTTCC
>JAZBPW010000020.1:0-89058 GCA_036351795.1 Candidatus Zhuqueibacterota bacterium
ATCGGTGAGCAACAGCTCCAGATCAACATACAAACGAGGATTCAGATACTGTCTCTCCTGAACTTCTTTTATTATGGATGTGAGTATGTCCGCAATTAATGTCAGATGATAATCTGTCGATCTCAACCCCTCGCGATCTGCCAATCGCAGCACACCCACCAGCTCTTTCACAGTATCCAGAATACCGTCATCATCGATCCAGGCGGGCTTGTACAAACGTCTTTCATAGAACCTTGGCAGAACGACTGAAGCGTTAATTCTTTCATGGCCAACGCTCAGTACCGGCGGACCTCCTGCTGCTTCGATACGATTCCTGAGATAGCCGGCGACCTGTTCGTAGAACCCATCCGACCAGACAGGGGAACTGACGATGTGCACCAAAATTAGGGTAAAGATTACAATTTTGGATTTCAAATAATCCGCCTTTCAACTTACATTGATAGAATTAGATATTCTGTTTACAGCTGATTTGTCTAAACAATTGATAACTTATTTCTCGCTATCTGGCGATATCAAAGCCAATTCTTTTACCGTGACCAATTTCTGAGAAAGAATTTCGTGCATAAAAACTTCAGACATCTCGCTTGAAAATTTGAACTCATGGCGAATATCGAGCACATAAGCCTTTAATCTCAGCTTCAGGAAAGATCTTCCCTGGTGCATTTCATTTTTTATTATGACATCGACCGGCTTGTTGAGATATACATACCGTGACGTCGCTGCCGTTTCATAAGCGATTTTTTTAATCCTTGGCACATCCACATGTGGTGGGAGATAAAATTCGGCAACAACCTGACAATTGGATTCACCCGAATTTGCATTGGATACCGACTGATTGACGATTTCACTATTCGGAATCGTCACGACAGAATCATCGGGGGTGACAATACGAACCGATCGAAGACCGATGCTTTTTACTTCCCCGTAATGAGCACCGACCGCTATCTTATCCCCGACCTGGAAGGGACGATCGAAAAGAATCATCACACCGCCAAATATATTCTTCAGTATATCCTGAGATGCAAATCCAACGGCAATTCCAGCTGAGGCGGTCAATGCAACCAGCGTAGCTATCGGAGGTGCTATGATGTCCTTGATCACAATATATAGGAAGATTGTCCATCCAACAACTGCCACGACTGGGATGAGTCGTTTTATGGCAAGTCGAAGATGTGTCCACCTTTCGGCCAATGCCTCGAGGAAGCGCGTTAAATACTTGATCATCAAGTAGCCGATGACCAATACGATTATCGACCAGAAGATCTTGCCAGTGCTGATAGACCAGTCCGGTTTTGTATCCTGCAAATTCTGAGTGATTTTAGAGGTAATATTATTCGACTCGTGCAGTGAGTCCGGCTTCTCTACTTGCGCAAATAGCGGTTGGAGTATCGACAACATCAAAAATAGTAAAATAATGAATTTCATTTTTTCATCTCTCAATGAAGGATATTCTTGGTTTTTAATGTTTCGACCACTGCTCTGTACACATACGGATTGACCTGATATCCTGTTTCTTTTTGTACCAGAATTCCCATGTTCAACAATCGGTTGAAAAGCAGCATGCTGTGCTGCGCGTCGCAATGAAACAAGGTACTGTGTTCGTTTGCGCAAAGTGTTTCGTGTTGAAGAAAAATGGCCAATGTGTATAGCTCCTCTTGTGGAATCTGATGCATGAAAGAATAATTAAAATCTATATCCGCGTCGATAAATATTGTATCTGATTCCATTTTTATGATCGCACTCAACCAATATACCATAGCGGCGGATATATTTCCAGATGCCAGGGCGCCAAGCCTCACAAAGAAATATGTTTTCAGGTAATTTTGCCGGTCATCTTCGGTGTCAAGTTTTTTATATTTCCTGGATTTCTTTATCTCATCACTTGCCTCAAACTGGAGTCTGTATCCGCTTATCCGATGTCTTTTCAAGATGATGTCTTCAATTTCTTCCGGCCGGAACGCCCCCAATTCAATAGTACCAAACATATATTTGGAAATCTGCATCACCCTGTCCAGATATCGCCAGCTATACAACGTGCAGGTAAGTATCCAGTAAATCTTATTTTTGGTACGTGAAACCAGCAGCAGGAATTCTTCGAGTATCCTGAATCCACCAACCCTGCGGAGGAACATGTTCTGAATATCCTCGACAATGATGAATCTTTTTTGATCCTGGGAAAGGATGTGCTCTTCGAACTCATGAAGATTTTTCCACCCTGAATTTTCAAATGCCTGATTGATTTTTTCGATCAGGATATCTTCAGAATGATGAATCATGCCGGATAATTCTATGCGATGGGCTGTATAACCATGGAATACATTTTTATGTGCAAAATTGAGAAGAGTGGTTCGTCCACTCCCCTTTTCACCAATAATGGAAATGACACCATACTTCCCTTCGCGCCATGAAACAAACTGATCTTTGAGAAATTCCATTTCAACGGTGCGTCCATCAAACAGTCGTTCATCGGTGATTGGTTCTATCTTAAAAAGCCTCTGATACACATATGGCAGCTTTTCTATGCGCTTTGGAATATCACTGACCAGATTTGACAGCCGAATCTGACCCTCGCTTGTCTTTGATTCAAGTCCCAACCTCTTGATGATACTGCTATAGAAACCCCTGCCCCTCGAGAGGATCCGGTTACCTGCCTTAAGAACAGCAGGAACAGTCAATTTAAACGCGTTCACGATTTTTTGGGCGTAACTCCGTATTTCCTCTCTTGCCTTTAACTTTGCAATATGAAGCTTGAGTTCAATTATTTTCTCGTTGTTCGCAAGACCATTCAGGTCATCTATCAGATCCTGAGACATTTCTACCAGATTCTCTTCTATCACATTAGAAAGCGCCTCTGTCTTCTTAACGAGATCCTCAATCTGCTTCTGAACCAGATCAAATCCTTGAACAATAACCGATTTAGCAGAAATCAAAACATTCTCTTCTGTGCGGTCTTCAAAAATATTCAGCGCCGATACCAGATTGTAATCGATGATGTAATCCAGTTCTGATATCTGTCTCAGAATTTCATCTATACTCTGTTTATTATTCTGGTAAAACGCATCGAAACTTACTTCCAGATCCTCAAGATACTCTTCTTGAACTATATCCTTAAATTCGACCCGGGATGTTTTAAATTCAGGGAGTGTTGGACGCAAGTCCAGTTCGTTGAAAATGATGTGTTCATCGGACAAAGCATCGGTGGCAAATTTGATCCGGGATAGATAATTTTCCAGAGATTTTTCGATCTGAACCTGCGCGATCCTGTCCATCAGCTCTGGCAGTATCTGCCTCCTGAATTTTCGAAACGTTAAACGGTTCTCTTGAGCTACAAGATTTTTCAAGGTCTCTTCATCATTCACTTCTTCTGCAAGTATTGTTTCTCTGGCATTCGCGATCATCTTCCCGGGTTCATCAAAATAATCGAGGACTACTGTATGAACTCTTTTTCTTAGCGGATTGATCGTCTCATACAATATTTTTGAGATTCGAACCTCCAGAAGTATCAACTCCAAATCTTTCTGTAAATCTTCTTTTTGGCCTTCGAAGAAATCCTCCCACCGAGTTGCAGCACTTTTTATTTTATCACTGAGTTCCCGATGTTTGCAGGCGATCTTCCGGCTGGAATACTTACGATTGGATAATACGAACGAACCTGAATGCGCGAAAAGCGACAAAGCCCTATCGTAGATCTCTGACAACGCATCCTCAAAGTCCTGATCAGGAAGTGAATTGACTCCAATATCCGCTTCAATGTTCACATTATCAAATATCGTGGAGGACGTATCCAGCTGTGCCGATTTGAATGTCAGACACGCTTCAAAGAGTTTTCCGAATTCTGCGAATCTTTTTGCCACATTGTTCAACTGAACATTATAAGTTTCGAATAACAGTTGTGACACCGGTATTTGATAGTGATAGGTCAAGAATGATGTTAACGCAACTTTTCGTCCAGGTGTCTGCAGGGATTGTACAGATTTTCCGAATAATTTATAGATGGATTGTTTCAAGTGATGCAGGCGTCTGGTTAAACCGCATTCTTTTCGTTTCAACAATTTCCATATCCGCACCCTGAAACCATCATCGTTGTTGCTGTCGAAATAGTCCTCTGCGTATTTGACGTGAATACTTCCAGGCAGATCGGCTGTCAACATGTCAAAAGTCTGTTCCCATTCTTTACAACACTCGATCATTTTGACAGGTAATATCTCATCTGTCCAGGCGATCAATTCTTCAACACTCTTCTCCAAATCAGGAATATCGTTCTGTTGACCGGCTTTTCTTATTTTTCCCGTTTTTTCCTGATAATCCGAGAATATATTTTGAAAATGATCTACAACGCTTGAATGTATTGCGACCGCCTGACGTCGTGCGTCATTTTGATATCGATACAGGATATCTGAGATATCGATATTCATACCTTTTGGCTCCCCATCATCATAATTTTCCCACCGATCATGAGAAAACGACCTTATGTTTCGATTCGTCTGATCGAGTTTATAAACTGGAATCACAAATGGATAAAAAATAACCGATTGGTATTAGGCAAAGGGTACGCAATAAGAATACCCTGGCTGCCCAATACCAACCGGAGGAACTTCTTCTGTCATCGACTATCTATCCTGCGAAACGAATACTCTCCTCAGCAAAGATACCCGACGTATTTTACAGCTTCGGATGAATGATCACATCGATGCGGCGGTTTTTTGCGCGACCCTCTCTGGTCTCATTATTCGCAATGGGCTTGCTTTCGCCAAAACCGACGGACTGAATTCTGGATCCAACCACGCTCATATTCGCCTGAATATACTGGCTGACCGCATCTGCGCGCGCCTGTGAAAGCTTCATGTTCTGCTGATCACCACCATGGGAGTCGGTATGACCTTCGATGGTGAGTGTGCATTCGGGAAACATGGCTATCGCTTCTTTGAGTTTCGCCAGCAGCTCGAAATTCTCCGCTTCGATAATCGACTTGCCAACAGGAAATGTCAATCCGATGAGGCGAACGATAATATCATCGCCCTTGCGCAACACATTGGCCTGATCCTTGGTGAACAGCTTCTCCAGATTCATGAATTTTTCACGGATCTTTGCCTGTGCTTCGATCTGTTTCGATAGTTCCGATTTCTCTTTTTCAATACCACCCAGCTTCTCTTCGAGCTCGGATATACGTGAACTCAGTAGCGTCACCTGCCGGTCTCTTTCCGAAAGATCCTGTTCCAGTGAAGCTGCCTTCTCCTGCAGCGCTGTTATATTGGAAACGATCTCATCGGTGGTTACGTCAAAACCGGTATCAAATGATCCGACGATATCGAATGTTTCAGCGATCCTGTTCAGAGGTTTTTCTGTGGAAAGGATGTAGTCCTCCAGCATATCCTCGTCATCTCTGATCTCTTTTATTCGATCCGCCAGATATAGCGCGTGTTTGGTCTCATACTTCGCCTGACGCGACAGGGATAGTGCGACATCTGTGTCATACCGGTTTTCGTTGAGCTCCTTTTCCGCCTTCGTGACAAGCTCGTTCGCTTTTTGCAGGGTTTTCGGAGCATATTTCTTTACATTCCTGTCATCAGCCTCTTTCAGCAGAGTCCATGTTTCCTTCAGATAGTTCGCCTTGATCGCTTCGAGTTCAGCCTGGCGAAACAGTGTTTCGGCCTCTCCTGATTTCTTTTTAGCGTTCTTGGTGTCGCCATCCTCAGACTCGCGCGCGGCATCATTGAAGATCTCGTCTGCTTTGAGCCACAGCTTTTGAGCGAACTCAGGTGCTCCTGCCTCTTTTGCATCGGTGCGTGCCTTGATCGAATTCGACAATGCCACTGTGGACAATTTTGTTGCCTCGAGAGCAATTTTAACATGGTTGACGCAACCGTTCAATTTCTTTCGGATGTCTTCAAGATTCTTCCCTTTCTCGAAGTCTTCTTCCGCGTCACGGTAATAATCGAATGCCTTTGAAAAACTTTTCGGCGCCAGAAGATCGGCATTCGCATCTCTGGCCTCATTCAACGCCTCGCTCGCTTCTTTGAACAGAGACGTCTTGATATCCTGTTGAGAAGATGCTGCCGTGAACCCACCAATCAGAACAGATATCAACAGACATCCCAGTACCGCAATCGTCTTTCTTTCTCGCATGAAATCCTCCTTGTTTAAGTTCAGAAAAACGGTTTATATAGATTTATTTACGTTCATGCTTCGACCATTTACAGATCAGTGTCGCGCGAAAATGAATATCACATACAGGAAATAGATCACAAGGAACACATATCCGTTCCACTTTTCAATCCTGTGCCGCCCACCCAGATAAATAAAACAGAACAGCATGATACTCGCCAGAATGACAAAGCCAATATCGAAATTGCTCGATGTGCTGAAAGGCATTGGACGAATCATCGCGCTTGTTCCGAGCACGAGAAATATATTGAATATATTTGATCCGACAATCGTTCCCATGGCTATTTCAGGCTTTTTCCGGTAAGCAGCCATTAATGCCGTTACCAGTTCCGGTAACGATGTACCAAAAGCGACCACCGAAAGGCCGATATTCGTCTCATTCACACCCAGTTTCATCGCGAGAAATACGGCACCGTCGATGACCCATTTTGCCCCCAGCGTTAATCCGACCAATCCCGAAAGTAACAGTAGCATCGATTTAATCAGTCCATAGTCACCGTGAGTGGAATGATCATTAAACCCATTCGCCTTTTTCGCGATCGAAAAATAGTAATACATGAAACGCAGAAATGACAGAAACAGGATCATACCATCACTGCGGCTCAATATCGATGCTGGCGCTTTGTCTATCAATGTATCATTGACCAAAATCCCCAGAATCACAGCGGCAAATACACTGATAGGGATTTCCCTGCGTACGGTACCCGGAGGTATGGTGATGGGAATAATGATCGCCGCGGCACCGAGCACCAGAAAAATATTGGCAATATTGCTTCCCAGTACCGTACCAAACGCGATTTCGGAACTTCCCTTAATACTGGCCAGCACATTGATGAAGAGTTCAGGTGCAGATGTACCGAGCGCAATAATCGTCAATCCAACCACAATTTCCGAGATGTTCAATTTCTGAGCAATGGAGGAGCCGCCTTTTACGACCCAGTCCGCTCCTTTAAATATGAAGAAAAAGCCGACAAGAAGAAAAATAGTTGTTAGCATGGATGCAATACCTGTGAAGAAAAAAGTGATGCCGCTGTTCGACGTTTTCGAACGGCGGCATTACTAATTATAGCAAAAATTATGCTAAAATGCAATAATTTTCAATGGACAGGATTTCGCATAACACGCATCATATTCTCGTGATGGATTGGATCTTCCATTTTGATGATATGACATGCCTCGCATTTCATGTTCGCCCCGATCGGATAGGGGTGTCCGGTATATTGAAGGGGCTGGATATTGTCATGCAGCGGACTGTACGCATTACTGGCCGGATATTCCGCATGCGTCGACCCGTGACACGCGGGACAGCGTATACCGGCATTGTCCGTGCGAATACGGTACAATTCTTCCGGACCCTCTGTCCATTGATTGTATCCCGATGCGCCGGGTTCAGGTTTCTCGAAATCTACGTGACAATTGAGGCAATCCGGCTCCTTGAGCCACGGTATTCTCGGATTGATCTCATCCACGGATTCCACCTGCTTAGAGGTCAAATTTGCCATCAGCCTCTTCGCCGACGGTTTCGCCTCCTCTCCCCGTAGCAGACCGAGCGCGTGCTCCTGAAGCGTCCCGTGACAATCGATGCATGTGACATCCACCTTGCTGTGAATACCGCGGG
Source organism: Candidatus Zhuqueibacterota bacterium (assembly GCA_036351795.1). GTDB lineage: Bacteria > Zhuqueibacterota > Zhuqueibacteria > Thermofontimicrobiales > Thiofontviventaceae > JAZBPW01. The sequence continues at coordinate 7,784 of JAZBPW010000020.1, forward strand.
CGCATCTCGTGTTTCCTTTCAGATTGGCGGGATGGCACATGGCGCAGGCTGCGGCGCCGTCAAACACCATATAGTTTGCGTGCCAGCCATGCATAGCCGCTGAAAAATTCAGCACATCCGGTTTTCCCTCGGCGCCGACAGCCGGATCCGCATGGCATTCCTGACACAGCCTGGGCTTGCCATCTTCCGCCTGAGCGAGCAGATCGGTTCCATTGATCCTGTCGTGAACTTCCAGAATACGTATCGCAGTCTCATCGGTCATGCCGGAAACACCTTTCCATCGCCACTCGCCGCCGTGACAATTCCGACATCCGAATTCGGTGGACACAGGCGCCACCACTCTGGTACTCGCCAGGATCTCTCCGCTTTCCGCATCTTTCGCTTCGATGGTGAATGCGGGGAATGGATTGTATGCACCCTCATCCGGATATGGGACGACAGGAATCATCTTTGCGATGAAACCACCCAGATCATCCTCCCAGACCATATCACCGTTCATTCCCAATCCGCCCAGACCGACATTCTCTTCCAGCTGCACACCGAATGTAAGTTTGCTGTATTTCCAGAAATCGACATGCGCCGAAGGATTCTCAAAGCCCTTTTGCACGGCATAGCTGAGCTGGACTCCATCTGACACGATCTCGGGAACCGGTCCGCGCTTGATCAGCTGCGCCTCAATCGTGTTGGCAGGCGGCAGGATCACGAACCATGCATCCGCATCAGAAAGGCAATGCATACCCAGATCGTTCCATGCGAGCAGGAGATATTGATCCTTTTTCTTGTTGTACGCCGGAATATCAACATCCTCCCACGGGTGCAGTGCATATGGTTCCGGCTCTTCTAAAATGGCATTGTCGTTGAGTTCAGTAACAATGTAGGATGCCAGGGCCTTTCTTTCAGCCGCAGTTCCCATAAATGGCGGCATATAAGTCATGACTTTTCCCTGGCCGTCCAACAGCGCCATGATTCCCATGTAGGGATATTCCACGGTTCTGGCGACAATATCATTCCGGATGCCGTTGACCGTATGACAGCTGAGGCACTGTAGATTGAACAGCTCCCTGCCGGCTTCGACTTGATTTTCCGGCGTGATCGCTTTCACGGCTGACCACCTGGCATGGGTCAACACACCCTCTGTGTCCAATAAGCTGACATCTGACTGTTTGACTGACGTGGAATACATGAACTGATTGATCACATACGGCTTTCGTGCGATTTCACGAAGATATTCAAAACCACCCATCCACAGCAATCCAATAATCACGAGTACAAAAGTGACCGCTTTTTGTACAGATGGTCTCGATTTGACCGAAAAATATATACCAGCCAGAAAGATCAAAACAGATGCCACGAATAGTATGATGACAAAAGGCCCGGTCTGCGGATTGAGTGAAAAAGCGGTCTGCCGGATATCCGCCGGAACTGCGAAATAGTACCAGATTCCGAACAAGACCACTCCAGCCATGGGATATAGAAGCCATTTGCTGCAATATTTTAACATCTGGTCTCTGAAATCTCCGGTTTTCAAAAATACGACCGTGACATAGCCGAAAAGTCCGGCGATCATCGCCGCGACACTCGACCGGAAAAACAGTGACGGGAAATAGGTGGGATTGAAAAAACCATCCCAGAAATTCTGCGTCTTCAACCACTGTCCGGGGGTAAGCATGAAACTCAGAATACCATTGATGATCACGAGGCTCAGCCACGCGAAGAGGAAGTACAGAAACGCGATGAGAAGACGGTTCTTTCGTCCAAGTTTATCAAACTGATAGTGATAAACGAGCAGTGCTGTGATTTCACCAAGAAAGAACACCCACTCAATCGCCCAGCCGAAGACAAACGCGTGGATCAGGCTGGATGTTGCCGCCGGTTGTACGAGTGCGATGATGAACCAGATACCGACGCCTGTGAGTCCGCCGAATACCATTGTCAGTAGAAGAAAAAACCAGGTATGCTTGCGTACGTAATCATGAATTGCTGGATTATTATCCCGGAATCCCTTGAGATCAGTCAGCCAGAGAAATGCACCGCCACCGACAGCGAGGTGTGAGATATAGACGTGCAAAACAGAAATCAGTGCGATCAGGCTGCCGCCCCCGAACGTAGTTATTTCCCAGATTGGATAATTCATCAGACAGTCCTCCTTTCCGCGACCTGGTTTGCGATTTTAAGCATAATCCACACAGAGACCAGTCCGATGGCGAACACGATAAAGAAGAGTGCCATCACACCATATTGAGGCGATAGCTGTAGATCATTGAGACTGAAGACATCGCTCAGATACAATGAGCGAAGGTTGGCTCGCGTGATCACCATTGCGGCGACAACAGCAACAAGATGAATTACCGAAGGTATCAACTTGCCCAGGAATGCGGAAATGATCGCTCCGATTGCCAGTAAAATACCCGCAAACAGCACAATCGTATAGAACAAGTTTCGCCCCATGAATGCCAGGATAAAATCAGAAGGTATCGCCAGAAGAAACCAGAATCCGATGACAACCTGGACACAGGTGGCAATCGCGAATATTTTTAATCCGCTATTAATCTTGTCCTCCATTCCTTTCGTCCCTCTCCTGTCACGAATGTACCAGACAATTGACATCAGCATTCCTGCCACTGCCACTGATGCGACGATGAAGTGAAGGTAGCGCGGCAAAAATGTAGCGTCACTTACGTTGAGTATTGTGCCACTTCGGTTGGTAAAATAGGCCGACCACTTTTCCGGCTGTACCATCAGCGTCATGTTATTCGTGAATACAAATGCGATGTAGAGCACGATTGCGCTCATTGCGAGGAGCGAGGCCATAGACAGCGTTTTCGATGCGCTGTACTTTTTAACATGAATATAAGCAGCGTAATACGCGATAATGAGAAGCGGAATAATCGATATCCAGAACACCGCCATGAAGATAGAACTCGAATAGATGAAATGTCCGTATAGAACCTGAACAAACAGCAAAGGAGCCACTCCGAAATTGATGGCGAGAGCGAAAGTGGTTGGAATTTTTCCCGCAATGGTACCATTCATCGACTGGTCCAAAGTTTCATCTTTTCGGGTCAATCTTGAGAAGAGCATGATCAGGCTGCCGCCAATCACCACATTGACGAACAGAATATGGATCATGAACGTGAAAATGTTCAACACCTGAAATAGCCAGGCCGGAGCCGGTATCGTATCAGGTGCAGGAATCAGTGATGTTGGGTCCATAATGAACTCCTTTTCATGAATAAATTGATGAGCTCTTGTTCTGTTCTAGTTCGTTTTTTCCGTGACTCGGCTGTACATATCTCTGAATGATGCATGATTTCTCTTCAACAAAATGATTGAAAGCACGAAAATGAAAATAAGTGCGCCAAGGATTCCGATCTCTATCATGTGATATTTGAATTTATCCAGCATATAGGCGCTCTCGACACTGATGACCAGTATTCGTCTCACAGCGGCGATCATGGCAACGACAAGAAATGGCTCTGCACAAAGAGCATGGGATTGAATCGAGACACGTACCGTATAGAGTATCTCGACAACCATGATCGTGAGCAGTATCCGGTCGATCACATGCAGCGCAGCCTTGATATAATCTCCGTCTCGGAATTCCATGACCAGAGTCTGCATTGCCGTGAAAAGCAGGAACAGCCCCGTCAGTATCAGTAAAATACCCACAATGCCGTAAATGACATCTTCACTCGATTTGAATATCTTATCCAGCAATTCCAGAGATTTCATAAATCAAACCTCATGCCTGGGTTCCTAGAAAGTTGTCTGATTCCGTTACAATTTCGTACCACAATGCCTGCAAAAGCCGGCATCAGCTTCATGATCCACGGCCTTGCATTGGGAACACTGCTTCTTGTTCTGTTGCCGCTCAAATGTTCGCGTCATCTCTACGGTGACGAACCCAGTCGGGACGACAATGATACTGTAACCCAGTATCATGATAATCGCGGCCACTGTTTGTCCGAAATTCGTTTTTGGAGAGAGATCTCCATACCCCACGGTTGTCAATGTGACGATTGCCCAGTAAATGCTTCTGGGGATACTCGTAAATCCCCGTTCTGGGCCCTCCACCACGTAAAGCACGCTGCCGAGTATGACAACGAGTGTGAAAACGGTCAACAAAAAGACTACAATTTTCCGGCGGCTGGCCCGCAATGCAATGCCGAGCATCTTCGCCTCTTTAACGTACTGTTCAAACTCAAATATCTGGAATATTCGCAGCAGTCGCACAATGCGGATCACCATGAAAAAGTGACTGCCCGGCAGGAAAAGGCTCAGATATGTTGGGATCACCGCTAGCAGATCCACGACACCGAAAAAGCTCCCGGCATATTTCCTTTGGCTGTTGACACATATCAACCGCAACAGGTACTCAATCGTAAAAAGTATTGTGAACAGCCACTCAAGGATGGACAAAATCCCGCCATACTTCTGTTGTATCGATCCGACACTGTCGAGCATAACCACAATAACGCTCATCAGTATGACGACCAAAAGCATGATGTCAAACAATTTACCGGCCGATGTGTCTGCCTCGAATATCACCCGATAAAGTGTTGCCCGCCATCTCGTCTTCGGTTGTTGGCTATCTGAATTCATTTTTTCTCGCTATACCGGTTTTCCAAGCAGCAGCACAGTGCTCCTCGGATTTACCTGGTAATAATATTTGGGATAGATCGCTGCCTCTTTTCCCCGATCGAGGAAATCTCTGCCGCTCGGCAGGCTCGTATCAACAACTCTGTGCCATACGTTACGATCATGCCGGGGTACTTCGATCAGATGGGCTGCGTCATCAGAATTGTATATCATGAACAGCAGATAGTCGGAATCAGTTGACGAAATCTCACTGCCGTCAAGTTGAAAACAGATGAATTTAAGTTTTGCATCGTTCCATGCGGGACTTTTCAGATCATTTGCATACCAGGTGATATCCGGTACTCTGTCGCCATTGGTGTCCTTACCCGTGAAAAACCGCTTTCTTCTCACTATCGGATAATCTTTACGGAACCGGATCGCCTTCCTGCAGAATGTGAACATTTCTCTGTTTTTGTAGAGCAGATTCCAATCGAACCAGCTGATCTCATTGTCCTGACAGTATGCATTATTATTGCCCTGTTGCGTCCTCATGAATTCATCGCCACCCAGCATCATCGACGTTCCAGAGGAGAAAAACAACAGGCAAAAGGCGTTTTTCATCATCTGCCTGCGCAAGTGAAGTATATTCTTTAAAGAGACATCTCCCTCTACACCGCAATTCCACGAATAGTTTTCGTTCGCGCCATCTCTATTATCTTCAAGATTTGCTTCGTTATGCTTGGTATTATAGGAATAGAGATCGTATAATGTAAATCCGTCATGGGCTGTGATGAAATTGATACTGTTGTAAGGCGATCTGTTATCGTTTCCATAGAGGTCAGACGATCCTGTGATACGGTAAGCCACCTGATTGACCTGTCCGTCATCACCCCTGAGGAATTTTCTTGCTGTGTCGCGGAATTTATCATTCCACTCAGACCATGCTTCCGGAAAATTTCCGACCTGATACGTAGTCAAATCCCACGGTTCGGCGATTAATTTGATATCTTTGAAAACCGGATCTGATTTGATCATTCTGAAAAACTTCGCATTCCGGTCGAACTTGTTCCGCAACCGGCCGAGAACCGTGGCCAAATCGAATCTGAATCCATCGACATGCATCTCCTCCACCCAGTAGTGCAATGAATCGATGATCATCCTCCTTGCCACCGGATTATCCGCCTTGACGGTATTCCCACATCCGGAGGCGTTATGATAGGGCACAATGGATTGTCCGCCTTTCTTTTCCATCCTGTAATAGGTCAGATTATCGATCCCCTTGAAACAGATCGACGGCCCCCACTCATTACCCTCACCGGTATGGTTGTAAACGACATCGAGGATCACTTCGATGCCCGCTTTATGCAATTCCCTGACCAGAGTTTTGAATTCATTGACCTGGCAGCCGGGACAGGAACCGCTGCTGTATGATGACTCCGGCATGAAGAATCCGATCGTGTTGTAACCCCAGTAGTCTCTCAATCCTTTCGATCGCAGGATATCATTTGTATGTGATTCATGAACAGGCAGCAGCTCCACCGCGTTGATTCCCAACTGTTTCAGGTGTGGTATTTTTTCAACAAAGCCGGTATATGTTCCAGGATTTTTAACCCCCGAAGACGGATGCGCGGTAAAGCCCTTCACATGGGTTTCATAAATAATGAGTTCTTCAATCGGTATATGCGGTCTTTGATCATGCTGCCAATCGAAATCATCGGTCATGACAATCGATTTGGGTACAATCATCGAATTGTCTCTGTTATCTTTTCTGTGTACTTCGCCGTCGTAAGGAGTCAGTAAATTGTCAGTATTGATGAATTTACCGGTCAACGCCTTCGCGTATGGATCCATCAAGAGTTTGTTTTCATTAAAATACAACCCGTGCCCGGGATCGTATTCGCCACAAAGCCTGTAGCCGTATAACTGACCGGGTCCGATGCCGTGTACAAAGGCATGCCAGACATGATTGTCCTGATACTTCAATTCGATGATGTCTGACGGAGCATCTTCAGGTGCAGGAAAAAGGAGCAGGAAAACCTGGGTTGCTTTCCTGGAGTAAATGGCAAAATTCACGCCATCGTCTTGTACGGACGCGCCCAGCGGACAATTCGCTCCACTGGACAAGCGCTTGCTTGTTCGATGCTCGAGCTTAATTTTCATTTGTCACTTGAAAAATCATTAAAAACCTGCAATATCCCCTCATCGCCCATCTTTCACAACGGACCGATGAGGGGAAATTTATGCTTGTATCTATGCCTTCCACAACCCATGAAGGTTGCAATATTCTCTGGCAGATAGTTTTTCAGCGGTCACTTCGAATGTCGCTTCCGGCGCGTCACCCGGATTCAGGAATTTTCTGTAAACCGTCCCATCCGCAATGAGTTCAATGAATTCGATATAGTGTTTTTCCTCCATTGGATGAGCCACACTACCCACCTTTACAGTCACGGTAGATCCCGACTGCTCAATAACCGGCACATGTTTTTCCGTAGCCGCGTCCGTGGTATTTTCATTCAGGAGTGTCATATCCTGACCACAACAGACGAGTGTACCACCACCCGCGTGAACCACTTCCACCATGTTCCCGCAGACTTCACATTTATAGATTTGATTAAGTTGTGTCATTTCAACCTCCTGGACTTAAAATTTCTTGAATTTGGTGCTGGGCACGTTGCAGACCGGACAATTTTCCGGGGGATCGCCAATGTGAGTAAATCCGCACACAGGGCAAATATAGACCTCATTTATCTCAATGTCCTTTCCCTTCACGGCTTCCTTTTTCGCGTTCGCGTACATCTCCGCATGGATCTTTTCCGCCTCAACCGCGTAAAGGATGGACTTTTCTGCGCCCTCCTCGCCCTGGAGCGTAGCAATCGCGTCATACGCCGGGTACATCTCCTCAACTTCGAATGTTTCACCATCAATACCGGTCTGAAGATTGTCTACCGTTTTCTTGATGTAGCCCAGATTCCTCGCATGGTTGGTTGCGTGAACCTGTTCGGCGTAGGCAATCGCCTTCCACAGCCGTGCCAGATTCGGGAAACCCTCTCTCTCGGCAACATCACTGAAAATAAGATATTTCATATGAGCCTGTGATTCACCGGCAAATGCATCCTGCAAAGCATTCTCTGTCATTTTTCTCATTGTAACTCTCCTGTGTTTATAATTTTTTAAATACAATTGTCCCTGTAAACGTCAATAGCACCACATAGAAAAATATTTATCACTATTCCTCTGACGCTGGAGGAGTGAAACTGCGCTGAGCCAGCTCTCTGTCGATCATGAGGATGCCATGACCCTTCTCACCAACCATTCGAATCTTCTTGAGGATGGCTAGCATACCTGCCTCCTCTTCAACCTGTTCATCGATGTACCAGTGGAGAAAACTCTGTGTGGCGTAGTCATTCTCTTCCTTCGCCAAAGCCATCAGATCATTGATGAGCTTGGTAACTTTCTGCTCGTGTTTCCAGGCATCATCAAAGACCTCCTCGAGTGACTTGTAGTCGATCTTCGGCTGATCGAGTCCATAAATTTTCACATCATGATTCTGCTCGACCAAATAATGATAGAATTTCATCGCATGAAATCTTTCCTCTTGTTCCTGAATGACAAAAAAGTTCGCCATTCCGTCCATGTCGACCGATGAACAATACGCTGCCATTGCCAGGTACAGATGTCCTGAATACAACTCATTTTTAATTTGCTCGTTAATCATAGCTGCCATTTTGTCAGATATCATATCTACCTCTCTGTAATTGTTAATAATTTAATTTATTTTTAAAAATTTCACCAGATCGTCGGGTTCCAGACGAAACCGGTTGCCATGCCCCATAAAAAAACAGTGTGAGCCAATCAGATGCACACCCAGTTGCGTGAACGTGATCTCTTGATTCAGTGCTTTGTTGCGGACAACTGCCGTGATCTTGTGATGTAGATTCGGCTCGCCGAAAGGGCAAGGCAGCATACCGCGAAACCAGTTGACGCGTACCGTGAAGTCACCCAGATCGACATTGCTCTCCAAGCCCTTTTTCCCCTCTTCGATGAAATACTGCATGCGATCCGCGATGGTCTCCGGCTCAATTCCCAGCTGTGAAAGCGTACGCTTGTCCTCTTCGATAATCTCATGTACATGCCGTGTATCACTGCCGAGGAAGCCCTCTTTCGTCAGTTTTCCCGGCCTAAAATCTTGATATATTTTTTTTTCTTGCGGCGTCTCTTTCATCTGACATATCCCATGTTTTTGTCACTCTGCGCACACCCGGACTAACGGGTATAACCCGTAGCGGTAAAAACTTAGCCGAACGGATCATAAAAAATCTGATCCATTTTCATTTGATATTTCTTCATGACATTGATACTCGCGTTGATCATCCCCGGGCTACCGCATAAATACCCCTGGCATTTGATCGCATCAATTTTCTGCAGGTACTCTTCCAATGGTTTTGTGATAAGCCCGGTCTCTCCGTCCCATTCATCTTCAGGTTCGGGTTCTGACAGCGCAGGAACAAAAGTAAAGCCCGGAATCTTCTTTTCGAATTCCGCCATTTCATCCAGGTAAAAAAGATCCTTTCTAGTCAACGCACCGAAAAAGTATGTGATCTTCCTGTCGATCTTCCGGTGTGCAATATCTTCCAGCAGCGAGACCATTGGCGCCATTCCCGAACCACCTGCCACCAGAATCATTTCACTGTCAGATTCTCTGATATAGAAATCTCCCATGGGACCGATAATACGTACGTCATCCCCTTCCTGAAGATACTCATGCACCCAGGTTGTGCAGATGCCATCCGGCACCAGACGGATCATCAGATCGACATGAGACTTTTCGAAATTCGGCGAGGACATGGAATACGCCCTGGAGACACTCTCCTTCACATCAGCGTATGGGTTTGTCTGCAGCTGCACGTATTGTCCTGCCTTGAAATTTATCTCATTCGGCTCGATCAGCGAAAATCGTACCAACTTAATATCATGCGTAAGATCCCGGATCATTGCCACATTCGTCCGGAACTCATTGATATTAAACAACTCTTCCGGTATTTCTATCTTGATATCCTGCTTGATTTTGATCTGACAGGATAACCGTATATTCTCCTTCATCTCCTCTGCGGTCAGCAGTGGTTCTTCGGTGGGCAGTATCGGCCCCACACCCTCCAGAACCTTGCACTTGCAATACCCGCAGGTCCCCCGTCCACCACAGGCCGAAGGAAGAAATATTTTTTGAGAATTGAGCGTCGACAACAAGGTTGCCCCCCCCTGTGTCCTGAACTCCTCATCATCGTTAATGGTGACATTGCACTCGCCATAGTTCGCGAGATATCTCTCGGCAATCACCAGCAGAATGCTGAGGATTGCACTGATAGATGCCATGGAGACGGTCGCAATGATTATCTTATATAACATCACCCCTCGAATTATTGAATTTGTACAATTCCTGAAAAACCGATGAACGCCATCGCCATGATGCCAGTAATAATGAGAACAATGCCGGGTCCTCTCAGGGCCGGCGGAATTTTCTTCTCATTCATGCGCTGGCGGATACCTGCCATCGCCAGGATGGCCAACAGCCACCCCAGTCCGCTCCCGGCTCCGAACATGACACTTTGAATGAAATTATACTGCCTGATCACCATGAACAACGACACGCCCAGTATCGCACAATTGACAGTGATCAAAGGAAGAAAAATGCCCAGATTGATGTACAATACCTCTGAAAATCGTTCGATGACCATCTCCAACAGCTGAACCGCGGAGGCAATAATAATAATGAATGCAATGAAACGCAAGTACTCCAATCCCAACGGTTCCAGCACATAGAAGAAGACGATGTAGTTCAGCGCCGATGTAACCGTCAATACAAATGTGACTGCCAGCCCCAGACCGAGCGATGTCTTCACCTGTTTGGAAACGGACAGGAATGAACACATCCCCAGAAAATAGACAAGCAGAATATTGCCTGTGAAGATTGACGCAAAAAATATGACCCAGGGGGAAAGATTTTCCATCCTGTAAATCTCCTTCTATTCAGAATGCGATACTTTCATGGCCGACAGATTATTCGCGACCCAGATGAATATCGCCAACATAAAAAAGCCGCCGGGTGCCATGATCATCAATGCCCATTGCACCCATCCCTCTGAGGATCCCATTGCCCGGAGCAATGGATCCATCACCTGATAGCCGACGATCGTTCCGAATCCCAGCAATTCGCGAAAAAAAGCGATCACCAGAATGACGTACATATACCCGACTCCGGACATCACCCCATCCAGAAAAGCCAGCCCCGGCTTGTTCGATGAGGCAAATGCCTCCAGCCGACCCATGATGATGCAGTTGGTGATGATCAGTCCGACGTACGGTCCGAGCGCCTTGCTGATATCAGGGACATACGCCTTCAGGACGACATCCACGATCACCACAAAACTCGCAATCACCAGTGTCTGAACCATCATGCGCACACGCTGGGGAATGATATCCCTGATGAGCGATATCGTCAGGGAGGAAAAGGCAGTGACAAACGTCAGCCCCAGACCCAGGAATAGCGTATTCATGAATATGTTCGTCACTGCGAGTGTCGAACATATTCCGAGAATCTGTACCGTCACAGGATTATTCTTCCACAGATCGTCTTTGATGAGTTCAATTGTTTTGTTATTCGCCATATTTATGATTTCACTTTATTGATTGCATTTTCATTCGACTGTATCAGTGCAATATAAAAACGAAGGTCGGTATTCACCATTTTCAGAACGCCATCCACTGTTTGCGTCGCTCCCGTGATCGCCTGAAGCTCATTCGTAGACTCTTCCACGTTGCTGCGATTTTTCTGTTTGATCATGATCACCGGTGCCAGCTCTCTTCCGGATTTAAAAAATCCACTCAGATCGAGATTCCTGAAGAAATATTTGAACTCGGATTCCGTGATCCGGGCTCCCAGTCCGGGTGTCTCCACCTGTTCCGTGAAATCGATGCCGATCATCCGCTGCAGGTCGGCCGAAATGACACCAAATGCACTGATCGTACCCCACAGTCCTTTTCCACGCATCGGGAAACCGTATGATACGATTCCTCCGGTCGAATCTGTTCGCGTGTAAATCGTGATGGAATCACTGACAGACAGAAAACTGCCGGAAAGCAGATCTTTCTGCGCAGCCGTGACAGGCAAGCGCAGCTCTCTGATTTCAGATTCGATCCGATCGGTAATGAATGATTCAGCATAAGGGATGTTTTCGGTAGTGCTGGCCGGTCCGAGATCGTGTTCTTCGATATTTGCCGGTAGTATATCAAAGGCATAGAGAATGGATTTGTAGTTGTTCAGCTTCAGGTTTTCGGCGATACGCTCTCTCGACACTTCATTGACTGTTGCCAGTGTCGAAATGAACAGGACCGTGACTATCACCATGAATAGGATTGTCATCAGACTTTTTTTCAAGAGGGCGCCCTCCCTGTCTTGTATGCCTTGACAGCGTAGTCGATGATCGGTCCGAACATATTGCCCAGAAGCACGGCAAACGTCAATCCGCCCGAAAAGAGTGCGAAGGATTTGATAATGATCGTCAATACGGCGATCAATCCGCCGTAAATGTAGCGCGTCAGATCCATCTTTGGTGCGGATACCGGATCGGTGATGATGTAGAAACCACCGTATATCGTCGATCCCATCAGCACACCGTAAAATGGATTGGGGACCTTTGCCGGTATGATGAGATGCAGAATGCCGTCGAAAATAAAGTAGGCGACAAAAAAGCTGACGACGATCTTCCAGTTGGCCGCTTTCTTGTAGACCAGATAGAGTCCCCCGATCACCAGCAAGAGCGCGCATATCTCTCCCTGAGATCCGGCCCCGATCAAGGTCAATTCACCCAGTCTTTCGAACTGCCCGTTGATATTGCCAAGTATCAACTGCAGATAATCCGGCAAGGTGGATGCACCTTCTTTATAAGCGATCTGGGGTGTGGCCTCGGTAATGGCAGAGAGATAGTCGCTGGTGGAATAAAACTGCCATCTGGCGAATCCAGCCGGGAAATCACTGAAGTTTGCCGCCGGGATCCAGCTGTTGGTCATGTGGATCGGAAAGGTTATATAGACGAATGCCCTGCCGGTCATCGCCGGATTGAACACATTGAATCCGAATCCACCGAATGCCATCTTGCCGAACACAATCCCGAACACGGCACCGATAACGACCATGTACATCGGTAATGTCGGTGGAAGTGAAAGACCGTATAAAAACGCTGTCACCAGGACCGCCTCGGAAACTTTGCCATTCTGTTTACGCACAAACATCCACTCGGCAATGACGCAACTGACGACAGAGAGCGCCAGCATGGCAAAGCTTCGCCAGCCGAAGAAAAAGACTGCCGCAAACACGACCGGAATCAGCGTGTATACGACGGTTCGCATGACTTTCTGTTTTTGAAATTGGATTTTCATCATCATTATCTAGAAAGTTAAGATTTCATACCCCTGTTCAATATATCTTCTCGTACTGGGATGGCCGGACATATCATCGCATATCTTCAATCCCTGCTCTTGCGCCGCGGAAAGGGATCCCATCTTGGACGCGCATGCCTTGCATACGCAATCGAAAAGCCCGAGATCCTTTACTTTGTGATAGAGATTTGAAAACGGCTTGCTGGTATCCTTCAATTCCGCGATCTGTTTGGTCGCAGACCCTTCCATGATGACTTTAACGTCATATCCGTTTTCGTGCAGATCGATGGCATTCAACAGGACATGCACGAAACACATAACTTCACCATTAAACGCGAATAAAGCGATCTTTTTCGTTTTGTAATCCACAGATTAATATGTCTCCTTATTGGTAAATTGCAATGTATGATAGAAATGATCAAACTCTTCGACAGAGGTGAAGGGCGCTTTACAACTGAAATTTTCACAGACAAACACTTTGACGTCGCCACCCGGCAAAACCTTGCCGTTCACCAGTGGAAAGAGAATATGTTCTTTCTCGCGAATGCTTCCATCCGCGTACGCCAAAACTTTATTGGGCAGATATTTGATCTGAATGGCTGATTTAAATTCTGTGAATGTCGCAGCGTCCCGTGGACCACTGAGAACAATCTCTTTTGCGGAATGAGTCAGGAAGTCTAGCGCGCAGAGCAGATGCGAAAATCCGAACGGGTAATTCTCGATCTTGCCGGCATACATTCGGAAGGCTTCCGACGCTTTTTCCATTAGAATGTGATCACCCGTAAACCGGCCCAATCGTACCAGGCTGTGCACTGCGGCAGAATTCCCGGATGGCACCGGATTGTCATATGGATTTCTTGTGCGCAACAGGATATCTGATTGTTCCATTTCCGTGAAGTAAAAACCTCCTTCTTCCTCATCCCAAAATTTGGCCAGCATACTGTCATTCAACTCGACAGCTGTGCTGAGATGGCTGAGTTCGAAAGATGTCTCATAAAGATCGAGCAGTGCTTCGATCAATAATGCGTAATCCGATAGATAGCCATTAATTTGCGCCCTTCCAGCGCGCCATGTTCTCTTCAGTGATTTATCAATATATAGATTTTGCAATAAAAAATCAACCGCTTTTTGAGCCGCTTCAAGGTACATTTGCTCACCAAGCACCTGATGCGCCTTGCACAAAGCGGATATCATCATCGCGTTCCATGATGTGAGTATCTTATCGTCCGTCCCCGGAGGCACTCGCTGAGATCGCCGGGACAATAGTACCGCTCTCGCATCGGCCATGCGCTGCGACAGATCACTTTCATCGATCGCATACTCTTTGGCGACAGGCGCATTGGACCTTCTCTGATGCAAAATGTTGACGCCTTCCCAATTACCTCCTCTTGAGACTCCGTAGAAATCCATGAAGAGTTTCGCAGGCTCTTCTCCCAGAAGGTCCACCACTTCGCTTGCATCCCACACGTAATATTTCCCTTCCTCTCCCTCACTGTCCGCATCCTGGGAAGAATAGAAACCGCCCTTCGGAGATGTCATCTCATCCAGGACGTATTTCAGTGTCGATCTCGCGATTTCCGTGTAAATTGTCTTTTTTGTGAGTTGAAAAGCCTCAAGATAGGTGCTGGTCAACAGAGCATTGTCATACAGCATTTTTTCGAAGTGTGGCACCAGCCAGCGCTCGTCAGTAGAGTAGCGATGAAATCCACCACCGAGATGATCGTATATGCCACCGCGCGCCATTTCGTCAAGTGTTTTTTCTACCATACTCAGCGCGCTACGCTCACCTGTATGAAAATAGTAGCGAAGCAGGAATGCCAATTCCATCGGCTGGGGAAATTTGGGCGCCTTTCCAAAACCACCATTTCGTTCATCGAATTGACGAACGGCGGTGTCAAAGGCCGGCTTCCATAAATGCATGCCGATCTCGCCGGCACCTGTACCCGGACTCTCCAGCTGCATCAACTGTTCAGTCAGTTCATCCGCGCTCTTCATCAGTTCGTCATTCCTATCCTTCCAGACATCGACAATTTGAAGTAGCATATTTTTAAATCCAGGCCGCCCCCAGCGATCGTCAGGCGGAAAATATGTACCCCCGAAAAAGGGTTTGCGCAGAGGCGTCAGCCATATGGACAGAGGCCAGCCGCCGCTGCCGGTCATCATCTGTACGGCATTCATATAGATATTGTCGATATCGGGCCGCTCTTCGCGATCCACTTTAATGGAGACGAAATGTTCATTGAGAATAGACGCAATCTCTTCGTTTTGGAAGGATTCATGCTCCATCACATGGCACCAATGACAGGCGGAATAGCCGATTGAGAGGAAGATGGGCTTGTTCAATTCGCGAGCCAGCCTCAATGCGTCATCTCCCCACGGATACCAGTTCACTGGATTGTGGGCGTGTTGCAACAGGTACGGACTCGTTTCATTGATCAAATGATTGGTGTATTTCAATTTTGTTTGCGACTCCTCACAATCGATTCAGGTATATGCGAAAGTTAATATAGCGATCAGGACAATATAGCCTGATGATTTCATCAATTTACAGGCTGTGATCAGAGCTTTTTTCTGACATATGCCCTGTATTCATCCTTGCTGGTTTCAATTCCCAGAAATTCATGTCCTGTCATTTTGCACCAGTTGGGCATATCCTCAACGATCCCCTCGTCATCTGATACCACTTCAAGCGTTTCTCCGACAGCCAGCTCTTTGATCTTTTCAGCCGTTTTGATAATCGGCATGGGACAATAAAGTCCAAGGCAATCTATTGTCATATCGGTTTTCATGAAAAAGTGATCACTCCCTGTCCTAGATAAATAGTGTGGTACTGCTTTCCTGCGAGATTGCTAAAAACGACGCCACTCCGGCGACATTGTCCACTTCCGGGATCAGCGACTCTTTCGGGATCCCCATCACATTCATGCTCGTGCTGCAGGCGGTGAAATTTACACCCAGTGATTTGGCTGTCGTCAGCATTTCGGACAAAGACGGCAACTTTGATTTCTTCATGATCTTTTTCATCATTGCCGCGCCGGCGCCAGCCATGTTCATCCTGGAAATTGGTCTCTTATCCGGACCGGGTTTCACCATGACATTGAAAAGCCTTCTCAGGAGGTCGTTCTTCCCGCGCTTCGAGCCCTTTTCCTGCAATAGTTTCAACCCCCAGAACGTAAAAAACATATTCACCCTCATTCCAGAAGCGGCTGCTCCGGTAGCGATGGTCAGTGCCGCGAAGATCTTGTCCAGATCGCCGCTGAACACGATCAGAGCGATGGAATTCTTGTCGCCGTTATCATTCATCGTGAGCTTCGTCGTGTTCCATCTCTTCTTCAGATTTCAGCTTGATGGGCGAAGGGACACCCTTCTTCTTGTAATAGTCATCCAGAGCGCTCTGTAGCGCCTGCTCCGCCAGCACCGAACAGTGCCGCTTCACCTTTGGTAGACCACCGAGCTCCTGAGTGACCTGTTCATTGGTGATCTCCAGGGCTTCATCTATTTTCTTTCCCTTGATCAGCTCGGTTGCCATACTGCTGGTGGCAATTGCCGCACCGCAGCCGAATGTCTTGAATTTGGCGTCGACAATCACATCATCCTTCACCTTGATATACATCTGCATGATATCGCCGCACGACGGATTGCCAACCGTACCGATGCCATCGGGATCTTCAATTTCACCGACGTTACGCGGATTCATGAAATGATCCATCACTTTTTCACTGTATGGTGTATTCATATTCGATCCTTTTCTTGATTCTATTTTTTATATAATGGAGACATCATCCGCAATCGTTCAACGATCGGCGGCAGTTTCTCTACGAGCAAATCGATCTCGTTTTTCGTATTGTCAATACCAAGCGTAAACAATATTGTTCCATTGGCAATGGCGTGAGAAACGCCGATCGCAAGAAGAACATGCGACGCTTTCAAGGCCCGCGATGTACACGCGGAACCACTCGACGCCAGAATATTGAAAGTGCCCAACATCAGGAGAATCGACTCACCCTCGATGTATTCAAATCCAAAATTGACATTGTTCGGCAGCCGCAACGTGCGGTGGCCATGCAGACTCACATGTTCGATTTTGCTCTCCAGAGACTCGATGAGATGGTCTCGAAGAGATGTGACAAAATCGACGCGCATGGTCATATCCCGCGCCGCGATTTCAGCCGCTGTACCCATACCCACGATTCCCGGCACATTCTCCGTCCCGGCGCGACGTCCGTTTTCCTGCGTTCCTCCATCTATCAATGGATTGATGCGCGACCCTTTCCTGATGTATAGCGCGGCAGACCCTTTGGGTCCATAAAAAGTAGTTCCCGCAAGACTCATGAAATCCAGATTCATATCCTTTACATCGACAGGAACGCTGCCAACAGTCTGCACGCCATCCGAATGAAAGAGGATATCCCGCGCCTTCACAATCCCGGCGATCTCCCGTATGGGTTCAATCGTGCCGATCTCGTGATTCGCATGCATAATGGACACGAGAATCGTGTCATCCCTGAGCGCCTTCTTCACATCATCCGGGTCTAACAGGCCATTTGAATCGACCGGGACTTTTGTGATTTCGAATCCCAGTTTTTCGAGCGATCTGGCAGCCTGTAATACTGAAAAATGCTCGATTTCCGAGACGACGATATGTCTGCCTTTCTTGCCCAGTGCGAAGGCGACGCCCTTCAATGCAAAGTTATTCGATTCACTTCCGCTCGACGTGAAGATAATCTCCTCTGGCGAGGCATTGATCAGGGCTGCGACCTGCGCTCTGGCTTTGTCTATCGCATCTTTGATCTTCTGTCCCTCAAGATGCAGACTCGAAGGATTTCCGTACAGGTCCCTGATGTAAGGCTGCATGCTCTTCGCGACTTCGTCCAGAGGCCGAGTTGCAGAGGCATGGTCAAAATTTATTATTTCACTCATATATTTATCTCACTGATTGACTTTATTTTGAATAAAGGTGATGGCCCTCAGGGGACGGCAGTCCTTCGGACATACCTTCACGCAGTTCGCATGCTTATCACAGTCGAACACACCATTCTCACGGCTGCTCATCTCCTTCCGCGATGCCAGCTCCGCATCCCTCGGGTCAAACACCTGCTTATAGATTTGAATAGAGACTGCCGGACCTATGAACTCCGGCGAATCATCTACCTTCGGACAATCCGCATAACAGCATCCGCATTTAATGCAATCGGCAGAACGATTCAATTGGTCGAGGTGTATTTTATCCAGATGCGCTTCATATGTCAAGCGTTCGTCCGCCAGATCTTTTTCCCGGACAAGCCAGGGCATGGTTTTTTCTATCTCCTGCCACATCGTTCTCTGATCCACCACCAGATCTTTGATCACATCAAAATGCGTAAGGGGCTCCAGTGTGACGACGTCATTCTCTTTCAGCATATCATTCACCTGGGTCTTGCACGCCAATCGTGCCTGTCCGTTGATCTTGATCGCACATGTACCGCATATTGCGCCACGGCACGAATAACGGTAAGCCAATGTCGCATCCTGCTCATCATGGATCTGATGCAGCAGGTCGAGAACCGACATTCCCGGTTTGAATTGAGCCGTATATTCCACCTGCGCGCCTGTTTTCTCTTTTTCCGGATTGTATCTGTAGATCTTGACTTTAAATTCCATCCTGAAAATCCCTTGTTGTTATTTCACTAAAAGGAAAAAATCAATAATAAATTTTGATTGAAATCAGTACTTGATCTCTTTCAAAGGTTCGATATTCTCTATCACGACATCCTTGTAGCTGAGCACGGGTTTGCCGTTTTCACCCCGTCTGACAACTGTATGCTTCAGGAATTCCGCGTTATTCATCTCAGGATAGTCATCGCGATGATGCGCGCCACGACTCTCTCTTCTCGCGATAGCGCCCTGGGCACAGATGTGCGCCAGCTCCAGCATATTGCCCAGCTCGAGCACGCGGATCAGATCGAGATTGTACACCCTGCCCTTGTCTCCGACGACCACTGACTGATATCGCTTCTTCAATTCTTCGATGCTATCCAGCCCCTCTTTCATCAGCTTCTCATTGCGAAAAATACCAAAACATTTGATCATCGCTTTTTCCATATCATCACGGATGTGAGCGGCATTTTCACCCTTGCTGCGACC
Source organism: Candidatus Zhuqueibacterota bacterium (assembly GCA_036351795.1). Taxonomy (GTDB): domain Bacteria; phylum Zhuqueibacterota; class Zhuqueibacteria; order Thermofontimicrobiales; family Thiofontviventaceae; genus JAZBPW01. The sequence continues at coordinate 26,918 of JAZBPW010000020.1, forward strand.
CATCAATTCCGCCAGTCGCTGCTCCTCCTGCTTCAGCGACGATTCGCTGTAATTCAGGACACTGTTATTTCTCGCGAATTTCAAAGCCTGTACACCGGCATGAAAGCCGAAAACAACCGTCTCGAGCAGAGAATTCCCGCCCAGCCGATTCGCGCCATGCACACTGACGCATGCCGCTTCGCCTGCGGCATAGACGCCCGGTACGTCGCTCTCTGTCCGCACGTTCACATCAATGCCACCCATGGTGTAATGCACAGTCGGCCGGATCGGTATGGGTTCATGCACCGGATCGACACCTGCGAAATGGATCGCGATCTCGCGGATCTGCGGCAGGCGCGTCTTGATCTTCTCCTCGCCGAGATGACGGAGGTCGAGATGCACATATTCATCGTTCACACCACGACCATTCTGTATTTCCAGATGAATGGAACGTGCAACAAAATCGCGGGGTGCGAGCTCCATGAATTTCGGCGCATAATTTTTCATAAAGCGCTCGCCCTTGTTGTTGATCAAATAGCCACCCTCTCCCCTCGCGCCCTCGGTGATCAAAATCCCGTTGAGCAGGCCGGTGGGATGGATCTGAAAAAATTCAAAATCTTCGATTGGAAGCCCGGCATTGTACGCAAGCGCCACGCCATCTCCGGTATTGATCAGTGCATTGGAGCTCTGACCGTACACGCGCCCGGCGCCTCCGGTTGCAATGACAAGCGCCTTGCTGCGGATGAAATTGAACTCGCCGGTCAGTATGTCGAATGCCGTCAGACCTCTGTATGCACCATCCTCGATGACAAGTGATGTGACAAACCACTCCCAATAGATGGTGATCTTGTGCCTCATCGCCTGTTCGTACAGCGTGTGAAGCAGATTATGCCCTGTCTTGTCTGCGACGAAACATGTCCGGTGGCGACTCTGGCCACCGAAAGCCCGCTGCGCGACAGTGCCATCTTCATTCCGTGTGAACAACGCCCCATATCGATCGAGCCGGGAGATGGCATCCTTGGCTTCGCTGCATAATACACGCGCGGCATCCTGATCCGCAAGAAACCATGCGCCCTTCACGGTGTCGTACATGTGGCCCTGCCAACTATCATCGAAACGAAGCGCTGCGTTAATGCCTCCCTGGGCAGCGCCGGAATGAGACCGGACGGGATGCACTTTGGTCACAATCGCAACATCCGCATTCGCATCCTCCTCTTTCGCCTGTATCGCTGCGCTGAGACCGGCCAATCCGGCTCCCATGATGATAATATCGTGCGTTTTATGCGCTGTCATCTGCATTCAACAATCCCTTTCTTGCAATTTGTACTTATTTTCTGTTTGTAATCAATATAAATTAAAAACATACCAAAATCAAGTGTTTTCCGTAGCCATTCGCGCAATTTTTATATTGCGTATCATCAGAATCGCTATCGCAATATCAGTGTAAATATTAAGTTAATAAAATTCCGCTCAAAATGCAATTCTTTTATTTAATTCAACGGACACATGATGATTTTCCGCTTTCACAACGCCATGAGCGACCATGTAAAATGGTGTGCAATGAGAAGGTAAAAATGAAGGTGCATAAATGAATATGCACCGCCCTAAAACAATGACGGTGCATATTCACGGAGTTATCTCATGAAACGATCATATGGTACCGCCAGTCCCTCTTCGCTTTTTGATGATCCTGATTTCTTTTTCTTGCATGTCTTCTTCAAGTTTTTCGATATCTTCATGGATATCGTCATCTATCTCTATCTCGATCTCCTCCATGTCCGGTATCACCATCTTTTTGATGAAGGAATCGTGCCCCAGATATGTCCCCTTGTCGAGAACCACATCGATGCTCTTCTTTGATTGCTTGCGCATCACTTCGACAGAGACCTGCTCGCCTTCATCATACTCGGAGAGGATCTCTCTGATCTCTTTGGATGTCGACACCACCTCATCGTTCAATTTCATGATCACATCGCCGGCTTTGATTCCAGCCTTTTCAGCAGCGCTCTCCTCAAATACCTCAAGGACGAGCACGCCTTCATCTTTCTTGACGCTGAAATAGTCAGCGAGGTCATCATTGAAATCCATTATTTTCACACCCATCTGCGAACGGGGATGGATCATGTAGAAGTCCTTCATCATATCGCCATGCTTGTGATGAGAAACATATTCCTTTTCCCCCAACTCAATTTTCATCGATTTCTTACTCCCGTTCCGGTAAAGTGTTACATTCACCTTGTCTCCGGGTGCATTCTTTCCTATCAACCTGGACAACGTCGCCGGCTTTCTGACTGCTGTGCCATTGACTTCGGTGATGATATCATCTTCCATTATTCCCGCTTTTTCAGCAGGACTGTCATCGCTGACCTCTTTCACAACGACGCCGTATTCCAATTTCAACTGCGTCTTCAGCGTCGATGATATGTCGCCGATAACCACCCCCAGATAGCCTTTCCCCTTCTCCCCTGCCAGAGCGCCATGGTTGATCAATCCAGAGACACCCAGTATAAGGACAAGCGTTAATGCGATCAAACCTGTTTTACACTTCATTGCAAACCTCCCATCATTGTTAATATACATGCCTTACTCAATCCAAATTGTTTTTGCCTTGTATATATGAGACGAATCGAAAACCGTAAAAGTTTTAAACGTCCCACACCAACGCATCGCACTGAATTGGATGAACATTAAACCTTTCACTGATATTTTGTGATTGATTTTGTCACATTTTTTTCGCATATTCAGCTGACAGACAGATATTCAGACGACAATTTTTCGGATCATTTCATGACACTTATCATCATACTGGGATTCATTCTGATTATATCGGGTGTATTGGGTTGTATTGTACCAGCGCTTCCGGGGCCACCCCTCAATTTTCTTGCTCTCGTATTGCTTCAAATTGCAAAAGATGGCGCTGCATTCACCACGAATGAGCTTGTATTCTGGGGCATTGTCACCGTACTGGTGACAGTCATCGACTATGTGGTTCCTATCGCAGGCGCGAAAAAGTATGGCGCTTCAAAGACCGGCGTATGGGGGTCGGTCATTGGGCTTCTGGTCGGACTGATATTCTTCCCTCCCTTTGGAATGTTCACCGGTGCATTCATCGGAGCGCTTGCCGGTGAATACATTGTCGGGAAAAAAAGCAGTGATGCCTTCAAGGCGGGCTGGGGCACATTTATCGGCACAATGGTCGGAATTGGTCTCAAACTGGCCGCATCTATTGCAATGTCTTATTACTACATCAAGGCCCTGTTCTGAGGACATCAACCGATTTAAACCGGGATGAAAAACTGACGGGTATCTTCCGGCTCAGCCTATTTTTGTTTCAGCCCGAAAATCAGGCGTCCGGTTTTGACTTGCGAAAAAACAGCGTTGCCCCAATGATGATGACGATCACAATAACCGCAATCGCGTAGGGCAGCCAGTAGAGGTTTGCTCCTTTTCCATCACCATCCTGGATTTCACCCTCTTTCGATCCCGATGAAAGCGCGTCGATCATGGAATCTTCCATCTCGATATCCAGTAAATCCTGTTCGACCATGGCATCATTCAGTTTCCCCAGATCGTTCAAGATACGTTCCTGATTCGCGCTCATATCAGCCAGTCTATCCTCCAGGCGAGTCACCTGCGCTTCCGTCTGTTCCAATGCCTTCGAAAGGTCGTTGATTCTGTCGACCATGCAGTACCATCCGATTGCCATGATAATGACGATGAGCAGCAGCCCCACGCCCAGGGCTAACGCGGTGAAGTTTCTACTGAGCCAGCCGGGAGCCTTATCCGCTTTTGCCGGCGCCTTTGATTCTTTCACATTTGCAGCCGCCGTTGTTTTGGGGGCAGCAGCAGATGTTTTTTTCACTGATCTTTTCGGTGCTTTTCCCCGTGGCTCAGATCCCTGCGTCTCCTTTTTGTTCATGACGATCCTCCTGTTAATTTACCTGTATCTTTAAGCTAACCAATTTCATTGACATTGTCAAGCGAATTGTATATGTTACAACTATTCAGGTGATTCATTCTTTATTGTTGAAGAAGTTATTCGCACAGACAGAATAATTGAAACATTTAGCGCTTTTATTCATCAAATAGATATTCATTTTCCTGATTTATAAAAAGACAAGTTAATGGAGGATCAGTCAATGATCAGAAAGAAGGCAGGCGCTGTTTTCGCCATTTTATTCATCCTATCAACAACAGTTGCATTCGGACAGAGTCCTTTTGAACTGAATGTACTGGAAGTCGAAACCCAAATCTCGTTTGACAAGGTACATCAGGGTTCGAAATTTGATCTCGCAATCATTGTCAATGTGGATGAGGAGTTTCACATCAATGCGAATCAACCGACCGAGGAATTCCTGATTCCGACAGAGGTCACGTTTGATCCAGTGGACAGACTCTCTTTCGGCAAGGTGATCTATCCCGACCCCCATCTCGTTAAATTCGCTTTTTCAGACCAGCCACTGGCAGTCTACGAAAAGAAATTCGTCATCTTTGCCGAGGTCTTTCTCGCTGACGATTTCCCGCGGGGAGAACTGGAACTATCCGGGCAACTGGGATATCAGGCATGTACCGATCAGAACTGCTACGCCCCGAGTGAGGAACCGTTTTCAATAAAGATTGACGTCGTAGATGCGGGGGTGGAGATCATCCCCTCGAACAAAGATATCTTCGAGCAGCTCGAGGCGCATTCGCAGGAAGAAGCGCTGGACTTCACATCGGACGAGCTGCGGGCAAAGGCTGTTCTCGAGAAAGGTCTTCCATACGCAATCATCGCTTTTTTCCTTTTCGGCCTCGCATTGAACCTGACGCCATGTGTCTATCCGGTCATTCCAATCACTGTCGGATATTTTGGCTCTCAAAGTGAGAAAAGGAAAGGATCCTCTTTTGTCAGCGCACTCTTTTATGTGATCGGAATAGCCATTATCTTCTCGATCCTTGGTTTGATTTCAGGACTCGCAGGCAAGCAGTGGGGCTTTCTCTTTCAGAACCCATGGTTTGTGATCACCATATCTCTCATCATACTCGCCATGGCTGCCAGCATGTTCGGGGCATTCGAGATCACCGTGCCTTCCTCGCTGATGAATCGCTTTGGTGGTGCCCGTGAGGGCGTTGTCGGTGCCTTCATCATGGGGCTCACTGTCGGCGTGGTTATTGCGCCTTGTGCCGCAGGCATCATCATCGGCCTTGTCGGTCTTGTTGCCAAACTGGGAATCGTTGCCAAAGGGACGCTTCTCTTCTTTATCATGGGGCTTGGACTCGGCGTGCCTTACCTGATTCTGGCGACATTTTCCGGACTCCTCAATAAGATTCCAAAGTCAGGCATGTGGATGGTTTGGGTACGTAAATTGTTTGGTGTGCTTCTCATCGGCGTCGCTCTCTATTTTCTGGCACCTCAGATCAAGCGAGTACACGATCTTCAGGGTTATATGTTTGGAATACTGGCGATTTTCGGCGGACTCTTGCTCGGATTTCTCGATCATGCACCTGGCTATACAAAAAATTTCAAGTTCGGCAGGGCTATTTTCGGCATTCTGGTTCTGCTGTTCGGCATCTTCATGACCCACAAAGCGATTCATACCGAACCACCGGCTATCGACTGGATCCATTACCAGAACGAGACAGTCGAAGATCTCATTGCACAGGACAAACCGGTGATCATGGATTTCTACGCCGACTGGTGCGCACCGTGCAAGCAGATGGACAATGAGACTTTTAAGAATGATATGGTTGTCAATAAAACCGATGCATTTACAATGCTCAAAGTGGACTGTACATCACCCAATGAGGATACTAAATCATTGATGAAGGCCTTTGAGGTGACCGGCATGCCGACATTCATTTTTCTGAACAGTCAAGGTGAGGAGATCCGGGAACTTCGCGCCGTGGGATATGTGGCTTACGACAGTTTCCTGGATAAAATGGAAAAAGCGCTGGAGTGACCTTAAGAACAGCAATCTGAAAAATCCAATTTATAATCTGAAGAATTCAGAACAAAACTGCCATCCCTGTGAAAATCAGTGGATGGCAGTGATACATGAATTATTTGATAAACCTGTCGATCAGCAGACCTAAACAGACCGATAGAAAACTGCCAATCACGACGTACCAGGGCCATGCGATCTTCAGAGGCTGGAAATTCAGAATAATCGTGGTGATGATCACGAGCAGCAGCACCAGTATGATCAAATCTTTCCTTCTGTCCGTTTGAAAAAACAACCAGAGAAACACAACGATATTCAGACCGACAATACTATACAGGAAGACTCCTTCAGCGCCGATGAACCAGGTCATGAAATAGATCGTCGCCCACATGGCATATAGCGCGCCCTTCTCATTGACATGCTTGAAAAGAACTCCCAGCAGGAACGCCCCCAGGAGCCCACCATAGGTGAATGAAGCGATGCTCAATCCCAGCTCCACCACCGGATTGTTTTTATCCTGAAAGATCATGGCGCCGCCGATGAAAATGAGTCCCCACAACGCCGTGAAAGCGCGCGAAATCAGCAAGTCCTTTTCCTCGCTGTTATCTTTTCCAAATTTGGATTTATAGAGGTCGAGCATGGATGAGGACGCCAGGGAATTCAGGGAGCCGCTCATGGTGGACATTGCCGCGGCAAACACGCCCGCGATGATGATGCCCGAAAGTCCCGGCGGAAGCGCTTCGACGATAAATTTCGGAAAAAGCTGATCCGAATCGGTGAGGAAAGCGCTCTCCGGACCGATCATTTGTCCCTTGTAGAAGGCGAAGAGCAAGAGTCCCACCAACAGAAAAAGCGCAAACTGAAAAATGACAAGCACACCGCTGCTGATCAGCGCCTTCTGGCTGTCCCTGAGATTACGACATGTGAGCAGTCGCTGCACGATCAGCTGGTCGGTACCGTGAGACGCCATGGACAGAAATGCGCCACCCACGAGTCCACTCAGTACTGTGTAGGTGTTCTTGAAAAAGCCACTGAATCCATTTTCGAAGCCGAAATTGAATATCTGAAATTTACTATCTGCTGACGCGTATGCAAGCACATCGCTCCAGCCATTGGGCAAATGGTTGATGATGAAAAAGGCCGCAATGATTGCTCCTCCGAGGTAGATAAACATCTGGATCACATCGATCCAGACGACGGCGCGGATGCCTCCCACGTAGGTGTAGATGACGGTCAATATGCCGATCACGGCGATTGAAACAGGATAGCTCCAGCCGGTGATCACGGATAACGGAATGGCTGTCGCGAACAAGCGGACACCGTCCGCCAGCAGTCGGGTGATCTGAAAAATCACTGATGCGAATTTACGAATCCCGGGGCCGAAACGCACGCCCAGGAATTCATAGGCAGTGAACATCTCCCCTCTGTAGTAAGCCGGAAGGAAGATGAAGCTGATGATCACTCTGCCGATCAGATAACCAATGGTCAGCTGTAGGAAACCCAGATTGGTCATATATGCCAATCCCGGAATACTGATGAATGTCAGTGTGCTCGTCTCGGTGGCAACCACGGAAAAGCTCACCGCCGTCCAGGGCAGATTTCTGTCTCCAAGGAAATAATCCCGCGTGTCCCGCTGCTGTTTACCCAGCCAGCTCCCTAACATGGTCACACCGATCAGGTAGATAATGAGAATCGAAAAATCCAGGGGTGTAAAACTCATTGCGCGCTCCATAATTATCAACGGAGGTAAAATAATAATTCAATGATTCAAAGTCAACGTGTATATTCATTTTTTAAAATGAAAATCAGTCAGAAGCTCAATGCAATTTGATCCACAGCTGTTTTCTTGCATCACTATTTTTCCCTTGCAATTTGTAATGCATATTATTAAATTTAAAAGGTTTTACACCAAAATATATGTAGAACTCAAAAAAGGAGAAATTATGTCCAACCACCAGGATAACTCCCAATTTATTCCGCTTGACGAAGCGAAAAGGCTCATTAACAATTTTCGTAAAATCTCCGGTGCCGGAGCACAGCCGGGCGGATCCTTCAAAATCGACACAATAAGAGGTATTATCGAGCAGAAAGGCTGCAGCGGCATCAGATTTTATTACGGCAAGAATGCTATAAACGAGTCTGTCATCGTACTGGTCGGCATCGATGAAGCTGGCAAGGATATGACCGGAGGCAAGATCGCTGAGAGACAGGACGCAATTCCGAAGAACAGCATCAATGACAGTGCGTTACTGAAAAATGAATGATAGACTGTTCTATGAAATTTTCGCCAGTATTGCCCGTCTCGGATATGTCGTTTTATCAATATTCGGACTGTTGAATATACGAAAAATGTCCGGCGCTTACAGATTTTTAATATATCTTGTTTTCCTGGCCACAATAACAGATGGTACGGTATTATTGTTGCGTTTGAAAGACATCACCAGTCCCTTTCTATACCATTTTTACACGATTTTCGAATACAGTCTGTTGTCCATCGTACTATCTTTCTGGCAGCGAAAGCCAGCTATCACCAAAGCGATGCGTGCAAGCATTTTGCCATTTGCCATGATATGGATAATCAGCAAAATTTCGGGACTGGAGACATTCTCGCATTTCGATGCCTATACTGCGTCTCTGTCGTGCGCATTGCTGACCTTAATGTCAATGTTCACTCTGGTGAATCTCATTAACGACTATTTTGAGAACATTACCCGACGCCCCGAGTTCTGGATCACTCTGGGTATACTGATCTATACAGCGGGAAACGCTATTAATTTTGCGGTTTCAAAAACGATTTTTTATATTACATGGAATATCAATAACTTCTTGACAATCGCAGCTATTCTTTGTTACGCGGGAGGTCTATTATTACAGATTCGATCCAATCGATATGGGCCATCTTCCTGGCAACGTTCGTCATAACAGTTTTGATCATCGGTTTTGTCAGAATTGTCTTTACAACGAATCTCAATCTCCGTCGTCAACGCGATTTCATGTCGAAAATCCTGGAGACGGCCGGCGCGCTCATCATTGTGATGGACAAGGAAGGTCGTATCGAACAATTCAACAAGGCCTGTGAAAAGCTGACAGGATTTACTATTGACGATGTAAAGGGCAAGCGTCTCATAGACCTGCCCTTCATGTCCGAAGCCGCAAAACTGGAATTTTTGAAGCACTGCAGCGACATTGTCGATAATCAGCCCTACACATGCGAGAACATCTGGAAGTCAGCTGACGGAAAGGACCGAATTATTACCTGGACCAGCTCATACATCCCGAACAAGTCGGGTGACATTCTATACATTATCTGCTCCGGCATCGACATTACGGCGCACAAGGCTACGGAAAGCGCGTTGCTGTCTGAAAAGGAACGTCTTTCGGTGACCCTAAAGAGCATCGGAGAGGGCGTGATATCTATTGATGCTGGGGGAAAAATCATACTAATGAATGAAGTGGCTGAGGAACTCACGGGCTGGGACCGCGATTCCGCTATCGGGAAAGCACTGGAAGATGTGTTACAGATCGTCCGGGATGATGACATCTCAACTTCATCATCTGATCAGACAAATGGGCAGCGTACATTTCCCGAGCTGCACAATCACCGAAGATTGATGCGCAGGGATGGAACGCAGCTTTTGATCGATTACGGAAGTGCGCCCATATATTCGAACGAAGGTGAAGAAGTGGGTGTTGTCGTTGTCTTCAGAGACATCTCAGAACGAAAGAGGATCGAGGAAGAGTTGCAGAAAGCAGACAAGTTGAACTCGATCGGTATGCTTGCGGGGGGAATTGCGCATGATTTCAATAACATCCTGACGGTGATCATCGGCAATATATCGCTCGTCAAGCTCGCTCTCAACACTGAACATGGCGCACTGACAAAAATCCAGAACATCGAAAAAGTGTCCATGCAGGCTAAAGAACTCACGCAGCGTCTTCTGACATTTTCGAAAGGAGATACACAGGTACAAAAGATCGTTGCCCTCTCCAATGTGCTTCAGGAGTCGGTCTCTTTCGGGCTCACCGGCTCCAATGTAAACTGTGATCTCGATGTGTCCGAAGATCTATGGTTCCTGAAAATGGATCCGGGACAGATCGCACAGATGTTCAACAATCTCATAATAAACGCAAGCCAGGCAATGCCGGATGGAGGAACCATCCGCATCAGAGCGGAGAATGCCATCATCGAAAAGGGCAGCGCAATGCCGCTCCCACCAGGTCCCTATGTGAAGGTAAGCGTGACGGATGAGGGGATCGGTATTCCAAATGATTCTCTTTCCAAAATATTCGATCCCTTTTACACGACCAAGAAAAAGGGAAGCGGATTGGGCCTGTCGATCTGCCATTCCATTGTGCAGAATCACAGGGGTCATATCAGTGTCGAATCCACGGTGGGAAAAGGGACCGTCTTTCGGGTTTTGCTGCCGGCGCAGACTGAAACAGATCACTTTCATGAGGATGACAGGGATACGGTGATTGCCGGGAAAGGCAAAATACTGGTCATGGATGACGAAGAACTCGTGCGCATCGTCGCCGCTGAAATGCTCACCCAGCTTGGCTATGATCCGGGTTTTGCCGGTGACGGCCGGGAAGCCATAGAAAAATATAAACGCGCCAAAAGAGCAGGAGCTCCGTACGATGCGGTCATACTGGATTTGACTGTCCCGGGCGGAATGGGTGGCAGGGAGACCCTTGTGCAATTAATGGAGATCGATCCGGACATCAATGCCATCGTATCGAGCGGCTATGCAGCCGAACCCATCATCGCTGAACTACGGGAACAGGGCTTCATCGATTTTATAGAAAAGCCATACGAGATCGGCGATCTCAGCGAGGTCCTGCATCGCACATTGTCCGCGGACGCAAAGCAGGCATAAAGGCATAGGGCATCAGACCAGCGAAGTGGATCCGAAGCTGTCAGTTTCCGATACAATTATGGCAATGGATTTAGCAGTGATGGCATCCGTGAAATAGTACTTATCCCCGTCAGGCTCGATGCGGTCATTATTTCTGGTCAGCGTACGGGGAAAAAAATAATTAGCAGCCCCGGTGATGATACCGTAATAGTCATCAAAGCCCCGCTGCATCGGCCAGTTGTGCTTTGGTTCATCGATATGACGCGTCACATGCCATTTCCCCGACATATAGGCGGCGTACCCGCCGGTCTTCAATGCCTCCGCGATGGTGACGGTGTGCTGGTTCAAATCGCCAAGATAGCCGTCGATGCCGTCATCCCCCATCATGTGTCCGACATCCGCCTGGTGGGGATGGAGACCTGTGAGCAGAGATGCCCTCGAAGGCCAGCAGCGGGCTGTGGTGTATGGATTTCTCCGCCATAACAACCGAGATCAGAGTATCCCATGTCGTCATTGAGGATCAATATGATATTAAGTTGAGTCATTTCAAGGCCTTTTGTAGTCCCTTAATCTTTGGCTTTGCTTGAAAGCAGAGCCGTGATGATCAGTCCCAGGCCCAGTCCCCCAAGAATGCTGCCGACGAAAGCCAGCGCGTTCGTCGGCAGGAAAAAGAAACCAACGCCGATCCCAAGAAGCACGCCTCCACCGATCGCCCAGGTACTCTTGTCGTCTTTCTTGTCTTTCTTGGCCATGTCGCCTCCCTCCGGTTTTGTGAGTATCGTTTATCAGTAAAGTTTTTATGTATTCAATAGCGCACGATTTCTCGCAAGCTCACCTCTATGCCAGGAAAGTACACACTCTCCCAAAGCGATAAGTATTCAGGTATCTTCACTACACAAGCCTATGATACCCGGCTGCGAAATTTCAATTACCAGCTACAACAATAAAGTAAAAAATATTCCAATAGTCAAATTTATTTTGTTCAAATTTTTTCTTGACTTTCTCACAATAATATTCTATATTCATTTGATACTATCAACTATTTATGATGTAAAATGAATCCAAAAGATCAAAAACACGCGTCGCAACTCGCGGATATTACGTCGCTGCTGTTCACAAATTGCCAGGCCAAAGAGCTTCAACACGCCGAGAAATACAAGGTCTCTATCATGCAGTTTCGCTGCCTGCGCATACTGCACAGCTTTAAGACACTCACCGTCAATCAACTGGCGAATGAGATGCACCTTACCAGCGGACGAATTACACGAATCGTCGACGGGCTCGTCAAAAAACGACTTGTACACAGAAACATCGATGAACACGACCGTCGCTACTTTCACCTTACTCTCACACCTGAAGGAAAGAAGCTGACTTCGGAGATGATCGATGACTATCACAATATCCACAGAGAGATCATTGCCAATGTTCCCGATGAATCCCGGGCTACGCTCATCGAAATGCTGACCATCCTGAACACAGCGGTGGAGGACTGGTTGTGCCACGGATCTGCAACTGATCTAAGCTACGCGAATGACGATAACTATAAAATCTAATTGAGGTGATCTATGGGAAAACTATCCAAACGCGATGTACACTGGTTGCAGGAGAAATTTGGTGACCGGGTGACCTTCGACAAGACCGAGCGCGTGCTTTACGGGCATGATATTGCCGCCATGCCCAGGCTGTTCAAGCCGTTGATCGGCGACACCACCCCCGATGCCGTAGTGCAGCCTATGAACGAAACCGAACTGGCCGAGATGGTGCACTGGGCTGCCGAAAAGAACATCCCGCTTACGCCCAGGGGCAAAGCCTCGTCAGGCTATGGCGGTGTGTTACCGACACGCAACGGGATCGTCGTCGATTTTTACAAGATGAAGGATGTCATCTCAATCGATGAAAAAAACATGACTGTCACCGTTCAGCCAGGAATCACATGGGAGCAGCTCGATAAAAAGATCGATACCAGCAATCTGGCGCTGCGTTTATACCCGTCCAGCTATCCATCATCTTCGGCAGGTGGCTGGCTGGCACAGGGCGGCGCCGGCTTCGGATCTTACGAATACGGCTGGTTTTCCGAAAATGTGGAATCCGCGAACATCGTTTTGCCCACCGGAGAGATCAAAAAAATCTCCGGCGATGAACTGGACATGGTAGCCGATGCCGAGGGAATCACCGGCATCATCAGCGAAGTGACGGTGAAGCTGCAGCCAAAGACTGATCTCGGGATCATCGCCATCGCCTTTCCGGATTCCGAAAAATTTACCCGTGCCATGAAGGACGTCGTCGACAGTGGCATGCCGGTATGGTCGATCATCTTCATCAATCCCAAGATGGCGGAGATGAAAAACCGCGCACCGCAGATGCTGCATCACGGTCATCCTGTCGGACACAAACCACTGCTGCCTGCCGCATACATTGCCACGATCGCGTTTCGTGAATCAGACAGGTCAGCAGTGCTGGAAAAGCTTCCCGGCATCCTCGACAGCCACGAGGGTGAGATGCTGAGCCAGGAGATCGCGGATCACGAGTGGGAGGAGCGGTTCAAATTGATGGTCGTCAAGAGACTTGGACCGTCGCTGGTACCGGCGGAAGTGGTTGTGCCCCTGAAGAACTTCGACAAGGTGATGTCTGAAATTGAAAGAAAGGTAGATCAGCCCGTGGTCAAGGAGGGTGTGCTGATCAGGGATGGCGCTGATGGCGAACCGGAAGTCGTAATCCTGGGCTTCATCCCGAGCGACCAGAGGAAATTCGCATACAATCTGGTGTTCGGTCTCGTGCTCACCATTCTGAAGATCGCCGAGAAGCATGGCGGCAGGGCCTATTCAACCGGACTCTATTTTTCCAGCAGGGCAAAAGATATCCTCGGCGCCGAACGCCACGACAGGTTGAAAGCGTACAAGAAACAGGCCGATCCGAAAGGGCTGCTCAATCCGGACAAGGTGATCGGCAAGAAGCTCATCGGACGCATACTGGGCATGGCCAATCTGCTGGAGCCGCTCGCCCGGCCGTTCGGAAATCTGTTCATACAGAAAGTGGGTGAACGTCCTGAAATGAAACAGGTGAGAGACATTCCGGGTGACGTTGCCTGGTACGCCTACGCCTGTTCGCAGTGCGGTTATTGCGTGGATGAATGCGATCAGTTTTATGGACGCGGCTGGGAAAGCCAGTCGCCGCGTGGAAAATGGTACTGGTTACGTGAATATATGGAAGGGAAGGCCGACTGGGATCAGAAGATGGTGGATACGATGCTCGTCTGCACAACCTGCGAGTTGTGCAATCTTCGCTGCTCCGCCTCGCTCCCCATCGAACAGTCATGGATGAAACTGCGCGGCAAGCTTGTCCATGAAAATAAAGAGATGACATTCCCGCCCTTCGAAATGATGGGCGCCGCCCTGAATTCGGAAGGCAATATCTGGGCTGGTTACCGGAGCAACCGCACGGACTGGTTCCCCAAAGAACTTTGGGAAAAGCATGGACCGAAGCACAAGAGCAAGAACGTCTATTTCGCGGGTTGCACCGCATCCTATGTCGAACACGACATCGGCGCTGCTTCTGTGACCCTTCTGGATGCGGCTGGGGTCGATTTCACCTATCTCGGCAAGGCGGAGAACTGCTGCGCCACGCCCATGCTCGTTGCCGGTAAATGGGATCTCTTCACCAAGGTGATGAAACAGAATATCGAAAACGTAAAGGCCGCCGGCGCGGATACAGTCATTTCATCCTGTCCCGCCTGCGACATGATGTGGCGACATACGTACAAAGAGTGGGCGGAGAAGCTCGGTATCGAGTACAATATCAAGGCGAAACACTACAGCGAGATCATTGCCGGGAAGATTGATTCCGGCGAGTTCAAGTACACCAAAGAGATCAAACAGCGCGTCACCTGGCACGATTCATGTCACATCGGCCGTGTCTCAGGTGTCTACGAAGAGCCACGCAAAATGATCCAGGCCATTCCGGGCATCGACTTTGTTGAGATGCGGCACAATCGCGACGAAGGGCATTGCTGCGGCAGTGTGCTCACGTTGATCAAGGATCCGCTGGTCGCGCATGAAGTGGGTAAACACCGGCTCGACGATGCCATCGAGAATGAGTCTGAATCCGTACTCGCGCTCTGTCCCTGCTGTGAATTTCAGCTGCGCGTGAGTCAGCAGAAGAAAGATATTCCGCTGGAAATTCACGACCTCGCCGCATTCGCCTGCAAGGCGCTTGGAAAAGAGTTCAAAGACCCGAATCCCGAGGTGGCAAAACAGTGGGCCGTATTCGAGGGCATGATTGCGCTAATGACGCCGAAAGGTTTCGCGGAGCTGATGGACAGCATGTGGCCGGAATTGCTCAGGGCAATGCCACTCGGCATGGGCGGTATGATGAAGGCCATCGGCAAGCTGGGCTTTGTCGGCGACGCCATGTTCGCCGCCATGAAGCCCATATTTCCTGTGCTTTTTCCAAAGCTGTTGCCGGGTATGATGCCGAAGGTGATGCCGACCATGCTGTCCCGCGTGGGCGACAGGATACCCATGCCGGATTACATGGCGGAACAGATGCCGGATATGATGCCCCAGATCATGGACAATCTGATGCCGAAGATGCTGCCGGACGTTGTACCGCTGGTCGTCCCGAAGATGATCGACCATCTGCGCGGACGCAACGGCACTCATTTACATTAAAAAAAATAGACCCGGCGTCGAACTGCAGGCGCCGGGTCTCTTATTCAGAGGGCTCAATTTTCTGACTTTCTTCCAGTCTCTTTCAGTTTCAGTCCAAATTGACAAATCACATGGTTGATTTTTAGGGAAAATATCTTTATCTTAGCCTTTCTATGCAAGTGGAGGCAGGATGTTGGCATACAAACCAAAGAGAAGCGCATCGAACACTGTTCTGATGCTGGCAGTGCTTGTGATGGTCATTTTCATCATCTTGTATCTGAATTCACAGAGCAGCCGCTTATCCAAATACACAGATCTTCTCGAGCAGATCGACGGTAGCGCGCAGGTTGTTGAAAGAACCTATTACAATAAACCGTTGCGTTTTTCAATCACCGTACCGGACAGCACCTGGAGATTTCAATATAGTGATGAGATGGATACTACAGGGTTTCAATCACGTTCATCTCTCGATCCGATGCCTCTGCTGCGCATATACGCGGCAGAGTTGCAGGATACCTCTGTGATATCAGAGATATCTGTTTTCCATAGAGATTCTAACGAATCCCCCGAAAAACTGGCGCAGGATGATCTAGTAAGATTGAATCACGAATTGCCGCGAATATCCATCGTCAGAGATGTTACCAGCGCCAGCAGCGCATCCATCATCGGGGCATATTTTGTGGTTGAGGAGACAGGGAAGTATAAAATCCCCTACCCGGTCCAGGTCCGGATGTTTATCGTGAAGGAACAGTTTGCGTTCAGGATGACATTCCAATGCAAACGGGACAGGTACGAGGCGTTTCGCACCGATATCGAGCATATCATAAAAAATGTCCGGCTTCTGTGAATATCCAAGAGCATGTTTCACAGCCGCCGGACAAGTCTCTTGCAGGTGAAGCTTTATCAGGATTTCCTGCAGCCAGGCAGTGGATATTCCGATGATGACTCCTCAGACATCATTATCCACATTCCACAGGACTTCGCCGTATAGCCCAGCGATACAGCCTCAAACGGTTTCTGATCCTATTTGTTCACAACTTTCAACAGTGTTCTCGCCGGCAGCATATCATTCAGCTGCATCCCATTCAAAATGGCCATGGATTCCAGATCGTTCTGCGGCACACCGAATGTCAGGAACGCCTTCTTGGCTGTCATTCTTGAAGGCACAGTACGGACTCTGAGCACAGCCGGCTTCACATTTATCTTGCTTCTGTCGGTCAACTGTTTGAAGTTAGCCATCGTATTATTGAATATCGAAGAATACGTGTCAAAATTGGCCGCTGCTGTATATCCATGAAATACGTAGATCGCATTGCTGTACTTGATAAAGTATGACATAATCCTCAGCGCCCCCTGTTCCGTCTGGATATCGCTGATGAGGCGATGCGCCGGCATCCTGTTGACATTGAGCTGCTCGGATTTCTGCACAGTTGCCTGGGCATTGGTTACAAAGGCATTTGCGGCATCGGTTGGAGAAGTGCCCTGCTCGAGCGCAAAAATAACAACCGCGTCTTGACTCTCGTTGAACATCTGAACCTGTTGCGGCGTGTTGTTCAACTGCCACTGCGAGGGGACGGGAAATTGGAATTTGAGTTCCGGATGATAGAACATGTTTCCGTCGACGTAACCCTGCCGTGGATCTTCGCCATAAGTCATTCCTTCCAGTTTCTTGAGATACTCGTTGCGATTCACCGCGAAATTCGTTCCCGTCAGCTTTTGCTGCCATTTTTCCGTATCCCTGAGCACGGCTTGCACGCGGTCCGGCGGATTCGGATGGGTCGAGAACCACGCGGGCAGTCCTGATTGAGCGGAACTTGGATTCAGCCGCTCCAGGGTCTCGAAGAATTTTGCCATTTCATGCGAATCGTATCCAATCTTGGATGAATATTCGACACCCAGCGCATCGGCTTCCCGTTCATTATCCCGGCTGAATTTGAGAAAGAGCATACTCACTCCGAAGTTCGCGATGCCGGCATATTTTCGGAATGTCTCGGAAAAGACCGCACCGAGGCCGATTCCCAGCTGCGCAAGCGTAGCTGTACTATACTGCTTCGCGCTGTGGCGGGCATTCACATGCCCTAATTCGTGCGCCAGAACGCCTGCCAGCTCAGCTTCATTATTGAAGTAAGCCAGGATACCACGCGTCACGTAAACAAATCCACCCGGCACGGCGAACGCATTGATCACCGGCGTATCCAGCACCTTGTAATCATAATTGAGATGCGGACGGTGGGTAACCACCCCCATCCGTTCACCCATGGCATCAACATAGGCATCGAGATTCGTGTCCTGATAGACGCCATAGGTCTGAATGATCTGGGCATCGGTTTGCTGTCCGAGACCGATCTCATCCGACTCAGTGAGCAGCATGAACTCACGTTTCTTGGTGACCGGATTTACGGCGCATGACACCAACCAGGCCATAAACGTAAATACCAAAGCGCTCAAGATCAGCTTGACAAACATTTTCGACTTCATACCATCCCTCCATTATACATAAAAGATTGAATTCCTGTGTTCTCAGGTTCATGTTCGTTGAAATAACCGGCAAATCTGGTCATCATCAGAATATAGAAAAGAGTGTGTTCCTGCATTTAGTTGCTCTTCCAAGATCACCTGCATCAGTGTGAATTCGGTTTCTGGAGTGTAGTCAAACCACGTCATCCAACAGCGCAGCAATTCGTCAGGCGGGGTTCTGAACTCGAATCCTGTAAAAAATATAGTTTAAAATCTTGGAAAAATCAAGTTTTTCTTGTATTATTCCAAATTATTCTTTACATTTCATCATAAATGATCTTCAATCGGGGACGTGCTTCGAATAGTTGTGTTGATATCGGGTTTCTAAATATTCGGGTCGTTTATGAAATTAGCTATCGTCTCTGATGAGATTTCTTATGATTTCAGGGAGGCTATTAACTACGGTAAGAAGTGGGGGCTGCACTATTTCGAATTAAGAAATCTGATTACAGGGCGCGTACCATATATCGCAAGAGATGAAATCGATCAGATTTTTGATGTCAAAAGTGAGTTCGGCATCACAATCTCTTCTATTTCTCCGGGTTTGTTTGAAATCTCACTGCAGCAGGAAGAGCAGCTGAAGAAGGAACTGGAAGAGAAAATCTATGATAGTTTTCGCTTCGCTGCCATGCTGGGAACTCGTGATATCATCATCTCAGGCTTCAAGAGATACGACGGGGAGCCACAGCACAATTTCAGTCAGATCCTCCATATCCTGCAGCGAATGGCAGTTCTGGCGGAAAAATATGGTTTCAAGCTGCTGATAGAGAATCACGCGGACAGCTGGTGTGACACAGCTGAAAATATGACCAAAGTACTCGAATCGATCGATTCAAAAGCCCTCAGAGCGTATTGGAATCCAGGAAATTCATTTGCGGCAGGCGAGATACCCTATCCTTACGGCTATCTGACTGTAAGGAAACATATTTACAGTTTGCATGTTAAAGATGCGAGACGAATGGATTCAGTCACAAAGTGGGTGCCGATCGGACAGGGGGAGGTCGATTGGGAAGGTCAGTTTCATGCCATCATGCATGGCGTGGACTTAAAGTATATCACGATACAGGCGCAGAATGGACCGTTTGTCGAAGCATCGAAATACAATGTGGAGCAGGTCCTTGACTTGCTAAAAGATTATAAATTGAGTGATGAACAGATCATTCGATGACTGCTTCATCAGAAATAGTATATCGTATTAAAAACAGGAGTGTTTGATGGCAAAACTCGCAATTCAAGGTGGAGATCCGGTTCGAACGAAACCTTTTCCACAATGGCCGTATCAGTCGGAAGAAGAGATAAACGGCCTTGTAGAGGTATTGAAAAGTAATAAGTGGGGCTCCTTAAAAGGAAATAAGGTCAAAGATTTTGAAAATCAATATGCTGCCTTTCATGATGCAAAATACGGAATATGCGTAAACAGCGGCACCACGGCGCTTTATCTGGCGTTGCGTGCAACAGGCATCGGATGCGGCGACGAAGTATTGCTGCCCGGATATACATTTATCGCGACCGCCACGGCGATCATCGAGGCCGGCGCGACACCCGTTTTTGTCGACATAGATCCTGAGACGTATAACATCGACACATCCCTTCTCGAAAAAAGTATTACCGATAAAACCCGGGCGATCATGCTCGTTCATTTCGGCGGTCGTCCCGTGGATATGGATGCAATCAATGCAGTGGCGAAAAAGCATAATCTGAAAGTCATTGAGGACGCTGCGCAGGCATGGGGTTCTGAATGGAACGGGGAAAAAGTCGGAAAGCTGGGTGATGCCGGCTGCTTCAGTTTTCAATCATCTAAAAATATCACGTCCGCAGAGGGCGGTATCATACTGACAAATGACCCGGAAACGGCAAAATACGCGCGTTCATTCTCCAACTGCGGGCGCGTTGAAGGCGGCGTCTGGTATGAACACTACTACCTCGGCGGTAATTACCGTATGACGGAATTCCAGGGTGCAATCCTGCTGGCACAATTCGGTCGCTACCCCGAACTCAAGGCGAGAAGAGAGAGAAACGCGCAGATCCTGAACGATCAGCTGTCCTCAATAGACGGTGTTGGAACACTGAAAAAGGATCCAAGGATCACCAGCAATTCATATCATCTTTATATATGGCGATACGACAAAAGCGCATTCAATAACGTTCCGAAATCAAAATTCATCGAAGCGATGAAGAGCGAAGGTGTTTTCACCAGCAATGGTTACTCGGTACCGCTTTACTCACAGCCGGTCATGAAGGACAACGCATTCGGACCGATGGGCCGCAAAGTCGATCTTGGCATTGATTATTCCAGTTATTTCCTGCCGGAGACCGAAAAGGCCTGTTTCGAGGAAGCCATCTGGTTCACACAGAATATACTTCTTGGCGAAGAAGAGGATATGATGGATATCGTTAGTGCGGTTAAAAAAATCCAGGAAAACAGCAAAGAACTTGCCGAATAACCCGGGAGCAGTCTGATGATCACATTGAGAAAAATCCTCTGCCCGCTTGACTTTTCAAAGTGCTCTGACAATGCACTGAAAAACGCGCTTGTCATCGCGGAGAAGTATGATGCCGAGTTGCATCTTTTTCATGCCATTCTGATGTTCGAAGACGAAGCGTATCAAAATGATGACAGGGTGCCTGATTTCAAACAGAGCTACGATATTCTGTCTGAAATATCAGACGCCAAATTGTCGGCGCTCGTGAAGGAAAAATCGGGAAATATCAGAATGAAGAGCGTCAGCAGGCGTGGTTTTTCAGCGTCAGAGGAAATCCTGGAATATGCGCGTGAGGAGGATATCGATCTCATCGTGGTCGGCACGCATGGCAAGAGCACTATCAGACATTTTCTGCTGGGTAGTGTCGCAGAAAAGATACTCCGTCTGGCACAGTGCCCTGTGATGACCGTCAGAGAAGACACCGAGACTCTCGGAACCCATAATCACATATTGATCCCGATAGATTTTTCGGAATATTCGAACAAAGCGCTGGCATACGGACTCGAAGTCGCATCGATGTACGGACTCAGAGTGACCCTGATGCATGTGATTGAACGTGTCAATCACCCCTCTTTTTACGGCGCATCCATTCTTGAGATTACTTCCAGGCTCAAGAAACAGAGTCTGGAAGTAATGAGTGAGATTCGTGCAAAAGCCGGATTTGAGGATGTCGAAACGGATTACGTGGTTAAAGAGGGAAAACCCGCTCATCAGATCGTCGAATATGCCATGGCGAATACTTTCGATCTGTTGGTGATTGCGACACATGGCTTAACCGGTATTGAACATTTTCTCATGGGAAGTACAACCGAAAAAGTCATACAGAATATCAATGTGCCGGTATTGGTAGTGAAAAAGACGGCGGAATAGCCGGAACCTCTTTTTAAGAAGGTATCCGGCTATACCCATATCTTCGAACAGTTTATTAACATAACAGCGTTGCGTACGGGACATCTAAGTGGATCGTGATCTACATCCAGAGTGTACGGAACAATGCAGGATACATGATCTATGCCTGCCAATCTAACGCCTCAATATTACGCTGCAGAAGAGCGATTCAAACAAGCGAAAGATGATAGAGAGCGTCTCAAAGCGCTCAAAGAGATGCTCGCCGTTATCCCCAAGCATAAAGGCACGGAAAAGCTGCAGGGTGATATCAAGAGGAAAATCGCCCGATTGAAGGAAGATCTTCAGGGAGATGGTTCCAAAAAGGGAGCCAGGCGCTTTTCATTCAGTGTTGAAAAAGAGGGGGCAGGACAGATTTCCATTGTCGGACCTCCAAACGCGGGTAAATCAATGCTCTGCAACGCGCTGACGAATGCCTCTTTTGAAGTCGCTGATTATCCCTACACAACGCGAATGTTTCAACCGGCAATGATGCCTTTTGAAGATATTCAGATTCAACTCGTCGATCTGCCGCCTCTTTCCGAAGAACATCTTGAAAACTGGGTGCCCTCGATCATCAAAGGCTCCGACGCTGCGCTCATGGTTCTGGATCTCAGCGATGGTTCTATTCTCGACATGCTCGATGTACTCACATCGATTCTCAGCCATCACAGGATCGAACCTGTGGATGAATTTCACGAAGCTCATGAATCGCCGGTTACACTTCTCAAGTCCATATTTATCGGAAACAAGATCGATGTACCTGCTGCCAAAGATAATTTGTCCGTTGTCGAGGAGTTATACGGTGAGAAATACGCGTTCATACCATTCTCAGCCAGGGAGAAGATGAATCTGGAAAGATTGCGCCATGAGATCATCGAACTGCTTGAGATCGTCCGCGTCTATTCGAAACGTCCGGGACATCCTGCAGATTCTGAGAATCCGTTCGTATTTCGCAGAGGCGATACACTGATCGATTTCGCCAAGGCAGTCCATAAAGATTTCACTGAAAATCTGAAATTCGCCCGTGTATGGAGTGAGGATAAATATGATGGACAACGTATCAACAAAGATTACGTTCTCTGCGACAGAGATGTGATTGAATTGCATATTTAACCTTCGGTTGCCATGGCCTCAGCCATGCAAATATACTGCCGGTTGCCTGCTTTTCATAACGGCGCAGTATCCGTGAATCCCTCATAGCCAAAACACCGCAATGATGAAATCATCAATCTGCATGTCCAATATGCGAGCTTCTGATAAACCGTCAGATCCAATCACGCAAAATAGTCCATGCGTTGAGAATCTTCTTGCAAATCTGGAAAAAAATTGTTATAATATTTTCTACCTCTGAACTTACTTATGATGTATCATGCATAAATATCGATATTATCACCACATAAATAATGAAGGAGTTGGAATATGCCCGAAAAAGTGATTGAGGTGGATGTTCCTGTTCCGTCCCTCAGAGTCGTTGAACACCTATGCAAGGGATGCGGATTATGCGTTGAACACTGCCCGCAAAATTGTATCGAACTGGGCGATAAATTTAATGAACTCGGTTACAAGGCTGCCAGGTATCAGGGTGATGGCTGCACTGGATGCGGCATCTGCTTTTATTGTTGTCCGGAACCCGGAGCGATCATCGTGTACAAGAAATCAAGGGAGAAATAGATATGCAGCGAGAATTGATCAAAGGTAATGAAGCAGTTGTCAAAGGCGCTATCATGGCCGGATGTTCTCTCTATTTCGGTTATCCTATTACTCCCGCAAGCGAGATCGCCCAGGCAGCAGCTTTCTATTTCCCGCTTATGGGAGGCACTTTCATTCAGGCGGAGAGCGAGGTGGCGGCGATCAACATGGTGTACGGCGCTTCGTCGACAGGTAAACGCGTTATGACAGCCTCTTCAGGTCCTGGGCTCAGCCTGAAGCAGGAGGGTATCTCCTATTGCGCTGGTGCGGAGTTACCATGCGTGATTGTGGATGTGATGCGCGCCGGTCCCGGTCTCGGCAACATCTGGCCGGAGCAAGGCGATTACAACCAGATGGTGAAGGGCGGTGGTCACGGCAACTATCGAAATATCGTCTTCGCACCCAATTCAGCGCAGGAAATGTGCGATTTGACAATCCATGCTTTTGAAACGGCTGACAAATACAGAAATCCATGCGTTGTGTTGACAGATGCTTATGTCGGTCAAATGATGGAACCGGTAAAATTCCCCAAAAAGAGAAAGAGGATACCTGAAAAGGAATGGGCGGTGCACGGGGATGCGATTAGCAAAGAGAATCTCATCACATCAATACTGATGAACACGGAATTGCTGGAAAAGCACAATGAAAAATTGGTGAAAAAATACCAGAGCATTGCAAAAAAAGAGGTCATGTACGAATCATTGAACACCGAAGATGCCGAAATCATCGTCATCGGATACGGCATCGTCTCCCGTTTACTGCTCAATGTCATGGAAAATCTGAGGAACCAGGGGAAAAAGGTGGGACTCATCCGGCCGATCACGCTGTTTCCCTTTCCAACAGAGATCATATCTGCCGCCAGTGAGAGCGTCAAAAAATTCCTCGTCGTCGAGCTAAGCAACGGCCAGATGGTGGATGATGTTCGTCTTGCTGTGAACGGGCGTAGCGAGGTATACTTCTATTCACGCATGGGAGGTGCTGTTCCCTCTGTGAAAGAGCTCACAAAGGTTTTGCAAAAGTATATTGATTAGACTGATTTATTAAGGAGACTATAATGAAGGCAGCAGTTCTGAGTAAACCGGAAGCCTTTTATGATAAGTTCGAAAGAAAGGGAGGCGCTCACCTCGAAACCACCCACTATTGTCCGGGGTGTGGACATGGCAATTTACACAAGATCATTGCCGAAGCATTGACTGATTTTGATGTGGCCGATCGTACGATCCTCATTTCGCCGGTTGGATGCTCTGTCTTTGCCTATTATTATTTCGACGTCGGCAATGTGCAGGCTGCTCACGGGCGTGCTCCTGCCGTAGCCACAGGACTGAAGCGTGCCAATCCCGAGAGTATCATCATCTCATACCAGGGGGATGGCGACCTTGCGGCAATTGGAGGCGACGAGATCATTCAGGCCGCAAACCGGGGTGAAAATATCACAGTGATCTTTGTGAATAACGCCATTTACGGGATGACCGGTGGACAGATGGCGCCGACGACGCTCGTCGGACAGAAAACAACGACCAGTCCGTACGGCAGAAAGATCGAAAATGAGGGATATCCGATAAGAATGGCCGAACTCATATCCACGCTGGAAGCGCCCATCTATGTCGAGCGGACGGCGCTCATCGACTTCAAGACGATCAACCGAACGAAGAAAGCGATACGAAAGGCATTGAAAAACCAAATCGAAAACAAGGGTTTTTCCTTCGTGGAAGTTCTTGCTCCCTGTCCCACGGGATGGAAAATACCACCTGTTGAATCGCAGAAATGGATCCGGGACCACATGATACCCTATTTCCCATTGCACACATTCAAGGACAAGGCAGATGAGGTCGAGCCATTTGTTTACGACACGAAAGAGTATTCAGACGAGGATATGCTGGACATTCTCGGTCTCACGCGTCTCGGCAAAAAGAAGAAGATCGATCAGAACTTTGTGGACAATTTCCCGACGCAGTTCATAAAGATTGCCGGATTTGGCGGACAGGGTGTGCTTTCCGCAGGAGTCGTGATCGCCGCCTGTGCCATGCATGAGAATTTGAATGTGAGCTGGATCCCATCGTATGGTCCGGAAATGAGAGGCGGTACAGCGAATTGCAGCGTGATCCTGTCCAATCAGAGAATTGGATCGCCCTTGACTACGGATCCGAATGTGCTGATCGTCATGAACACACCATCACTGGACGCTTTTGAGGATGATGTTGTTAAGGATGGACTGATCATCGTCAATTCGTCGATCGTCGACAGGAAGGTGAAGCGGAAAGACGTGGATACCATCTACATCCCGCTGACGGAGATTGCATCCAATTTGGGATTGACGGCGGCAGCGAACATGGTCTGCCTCGGCGCTTACCTGGAGTATACGAAGCTGATGGACAACAAGCTGTTGAGCGATATATTACCGCTCGCTCTCAAGCGCAAGAACCTGGTCGATATAAATGTAAAAGCGATAGAAGCAGGTGTGAAGTTCATCCGCGAACAGTGAAACTTAGTTCATGTTCAGGCGTTAAAGAAGTTTATAAATTGAGAGTTATGCACGCCTTTGAGTGTGCTTAATATAAATGAACGATTTTGAAAAAATTTTAACCAATCAAATGTTGCCGCTGGTATCCAAACCGGGACGCTATGTCGGCAACGAAGTAAATGTAATCCGTAAGGATTGGTCAGAAGTTGATGTAACCTTTGCTTTGGTATTTCCCGACCTTTATGAACTCGGGATGTCACATGTTGGTTTTCAAATCCTGTATCACGTCCTCAACAGCGAATCTTTCGTGTCAGCTGAACGTGTATTCGCTCCCGATGTTGATCTGGAAAGAATTTTAAAAGAAAGAGAATATTTTCTGTTCTCTCTTGAGAACAAAAGGTTTCTTCATGAATTTGATATTGTCGGTTTCACACTGCAATATGAACTTCATTATACCAACATACTGAACATGATCAATCTGGGTGGAATTCCACTCCACTCGAGCGATCGCCAGGCAAATCATCCAATCGTTCTTGCAGGCGGGCCCTGTGCCTTTAATCCGGAGCCAATGACCGACTTCATCGACGCCTTTGTAATCGGCGATGGCGAGGAAGTGGTATTGGAAATCACACAAGCGATCCGGCAGGCAAAGAGCAAACAGAAATCGAGAGTCGATATTCTGAAGGGTCTCGCCAATATATCCGGTGTCTATGTCCCACAATTTTATGGTGCAGAGAGCCCGGACAATGTATCGATCAAACCGCTCGAGAAGGACGTTCCTGTCATTGTGAAGGCAAACGTTCTGAGCGCGCTGAAATCGCAGAACTATTCCGAGCGACCTCTTGTCCCGCTCATTGAGACCACGCACGACCGTTATTCAATAGAAATCATGCGTGGATGTACAAGAGGTTGTCGATTCTGCAATGCCGGCGTCACCTACCGTCCTGTCAGAGAGAGGCATGTCAACGAACTCATCGAGCAGGCGGTTCGTGTGATTGATAACACCGGATATGATGAGTTATCTTTGGTTTCATTATCCACATCCGATTACAGTCAGCTTCAGGAGCTGCTGAGCAATCTCGGGAGCACATTGAGCAGGAAAAACGTCAATGTTTCTTTTCCATCTTTACGCTCGGAAACATTCACACCCGAGATCGCCAGATATGCAAAGTCCGTACGAAAGTCCGGCATAACGCTCGCACCCGAAGCCGGGACTGACTATCTCAGAAGTGTGATCAACAAGAACAACACGAACGAAGATCTGCTTCGATCGGTCACACTTGCGTACGATGAGGGATGGAATCTTGTAAAGCTCTATTTCATGGTGGGTCAACCTTTTGAACGGGACGAAGATCTGGAGGGGATTGTCAGTCTCGTGAGGCAGGTCATTTCCATTGCCAAAAAGTACAAGGGGAAAAACATCAATGTATCCATTTCACCGTTTTCTCCGAAACCGTTTACACCATTTCAATGGGCCGGCCAAAACAGTATCGAAGAGCTGAATCGCAAGATCAATTTCATCCGGGATCGTCTGAGAAGCAACCGTCTCAAGTTGAGCTGGAGGAATCCGGAAGTTTCCTTTCTTGAGGCTGTCATCGGAAGAGGTGACCGGCGTCTCAATGCCGTGATCGAAAAGGCCTGGAAGCTCGGCGCGAAATTCGACGCATGGAGCGATCATTTCAATTTCGAGACCTGGCAGGACGCATTCAGGGAGAATGGCATTGATCCGGCAGAGTATGTCGGACAGCGCGATACAAAAGACGCGCTACCCTGGGATCACATTGATAAAGGGGTCACCAAGAGTTTTTTGAAGCGCGAATATCAAAAGGCGCGCAAGGGAGAGGAGACTGACGACTGCAGATTAAGCGGATGCAATGCCTGCGGGCTCATGCCCCAGCCGGTTTGTCAGGACATTATTCACGACAAAGTGAAAAAACCGGTGGCACACGCTTCGAAGAACATCTATGGACGCACGAAGAAAATGGTTCCAACCAGGCAAGATCCTGTGGCCAGTCAGTTTCGATTGAAATACCGCAAAGGAGACGAGATCCGTTACACATCGCATCTCGACATGATCCGCATTTTTGAGAGAGCACTCAGAAGGGCGGATATAAAACTCGTTTATACCCAGGGTTTTCACCCGCATCCCAAAATATCCTACGGACCATCGCTGGGAGTGGGTTTCACGAGCGAAGCGGAATATCTTGATATTCATATCTACCATGACCTGGATGCAGATATCGTCCGCAGATTGAACGAGTCTTTACCCGAAGGTATTGAAGTCACTGAAGCCAAACGACTCATCGGCAAGTACGAATCGCTGGTCTCTGTCATAAACAGGGCCGTACACAGAGTAACACTCAACAAACTTTTTGACCAATCCTATCTTAAAGAACAGATCGCTGCGCTTTGGGATCGAGACGATTTATGGGTTGAAAGGATCAGAAAAGGATCTCTTCAGAATGTGGATATTAAACCGTACATCATGGATATCGAAGTCAATGGAAAACCGGATGTACTGCGGATCACCACCCATATGTCCCAGGGGAGCACCGCACGTATCGGAGAAATTCTGAAAAGCGTGCTCGCATTATCGGAAGAAGATATCGCGTTATCGAACAAGACGCGGATGGAGCTCTTGATAGCGAATGATTCAGCGGTCGTAACACCCATGGAAATCTAACTATGAAGATAGGATATTATGCGAAAAGACATCATTATTAATTCCGGAATCAGCGAAACACGTATCGCTATTCTCGAATCCAATCGGCTTGCTGAAATTTTCCTCGAAAGACCGGAGAATGAAAGAACAGTAGGCGACATCTATCTCGGCAAAGTTGTCAACGTGGTCAAAGGGATGCGGGCAGCTTTTGTCGATATTGGTCAGAAACAGGATGCCTTTCTCCACTTTTCTGACGTCGGCGAGACATTTTCGACGGTCAGCGCACTCATCGATACATCGGATAACGGAGATGAGGTGGAGAACATCCCTGTCGGACAGATTAAAGTCGGACAGGAAATTCTCGTTCAGATCATCAAAGAACCAATCAGTACCAAAGGCTCACGAATCACCACCCAGATCTCCATTCCCGGCCGGTTCTGTGTTCTCGTACCCAATTCGAGAATGGTCGGTATTTCCAGAAAAATCGACAGCGTCAGGGAACGACGGAGGCTTAAGAAGACGGCGCGATCCTTGAAGCCAAAGGGATGTGGACTAATCGTGCGCACCGTTGCAGAGGGGAAAAGCGCCCAGATTCTGAAAGCCGATATCGATTCGCTGGTGAAGACCTGGGACAAGCTGCAGAAAAAACTGGTGAAGATGAAACCACCCAGTCTGGCTTACAAGGACATGGGAATGACCTCCAGCGTGATCCGGGATCTTTTCACCAAGGACGTGAACAGGCTCGTCGTCGATTCCAGGAAACTCTTCCGGGAGATCACCACATATTTGAAGGATGTGGCGCCAAATCTGGTGAACAAGATCGAACTGTACAATAAAAAATATCCCATATTCGACGCTTTCAAGATCGAGACTGAGATTGAAAAGAGTCTGGCCAGGAAAGTGTGGATGAAGAGCGGCGGATATATCATATTTGATCATACGGAGGCACTCGTCGCCATTGATGTGAACAGCGGCAAATTCATGGGCAGAAAGACCCATGAAGACAACTCCCTGAAGATCAATCTTGAGGCAGCGATAGAAATCGCCAGACAATTAAGACTGCGCGACATCGGAGGCATCATCGTCATAGACTTCATAGACATGCTGGACGAAGCGAACAAGAGGAAACTTTACAATTCGTTTAAGCGCGAATTGAAAAATGACCGCGCCCAGGCAAATATCACACCTTTGAGCGAATTCGGCCTCATCGAGATGACAAGAGAACGGATCCGTCCAAGTTTGCTGTTCAGGTTCAGTGAAATCTGTCCCACATGCCACGGCATCGGCCGGGTGACATCCAAGAGCACTATCCTTTCACAAATCGAGAGATGGCTGAAAAAGTTCAAGTCTTCCAGCAAAGAGAAATCACTGCGGCTGAAGGCTCATCCGGAAATCCATAAATACCTTACAGAGGGTATACGCAGCAGGATAAGGCGCATTATGTGGAAATACTGGCTGAGAATAGACGTCATTAGCGATGAATCGCTCGAAGTCGATGAATTCAAAGTGTTTTCAAAAAGAAAGAATACTGAGTTGACAAATCAATTTAAATCTTGACAATTAACATAAAATTAATTATATTTTAAATTCTTAACTGTTATCAGTTTATAATATTCTAAAAGGAATCATTGAATGTACGCAGTCGTTGAAATAGCAGGTCAACAATTCAAAGTTGAAAAGGGTGACAACATCCTCGCACCCAAACTGGTGGGAAAAGCCGGGGAAAAGGTTGAATTCGATCGCGTTTTCCTGACATCCGAGAGCGAAGATGTCAATGTCGGCGCCCCGCTGGTGAAAGGCGCCACGGTGAAAGCCACCATCCTGGAACATGAAAGAGGTGACAAGGTTACCATCTTTAAAATGAAGAGACGCAAAGGCTACAGATTGAAAAAAGGTCATCGGCAAGACTACACCCGTCTGCAGATCGATGACATCGTCGTGTCAGGAGGTAAGAAAAATGGCTCATAAAAAAGGTGTTGGTAGTACAAAGAACGGTCGCGACAGCAATGCACAGATGCTGGGCGTGAAGCGATTTGCCGGGCAGAAAGTGACCGCAGGTAGCATACTCGTGCGTCAACGTGGCACGCGTATTCATCCTGGAACAAATGTCGGCATTGGAAAAGATGATACATTGTTTGCAAAAATTGATGGCGTTGTCGAATACAAGAGCAAAGGCCGGTCTAAAAAGATCGTAAGTGTGCTGTAACGAATAGATCAGTTTCATCCTCAGCATGAAATAAAACCACGTTACTAACATATCATTTAAACTGAAGGAGAACGCTATGGCAAGAAAGAAAATCGCCCTGATTGGTGGAGGTCAAATCGGCGGTATTTTAGCGCTGCTTGTAGCTCAGAAAGAATTAGGTGATGCAGTGGTGGTCGAAATTCCAGAGAAAGAGGGTGTTGCGAAGGGTAAAACACTGGACATCATGGAGGCATCTCCATTGATGGGAGTGGATAGTAACCTGAGCGGTACAGCAAATTTTGATGATATCAAAGGTGCCGATGTAGTGATCATCACCGCAGGACTCCCACGGAAACCGGGTATGTCGCGGGAAGATCTCCTCGACGTAAATATAAAAATAATTTCCGGCGTCGCCAACCAGGTAAAGGAAAAATGTCCGAATGCTTTCTGTATTATCGTTACAAATCCCCTGGATGCCATGGTTTACTCTTTTAAAAAGATCACCGGTTTTCCCAAGCAAAAAGTTGTCGGTATGGCCGGAGTTCTCGATACAGGACGCTTCAATTCTTTCGTTGCCATGGAACTCGGCGTTTCAGTCAGAGACGTATCGGCGACGGTTCTCGGCGGTCACGGACCCACCATGGTCCCGCTGCCCAGATTATGTACTGTCGGCGGCGTACCCCTGACAGAGCTGATGGATGAGGACAAAATCGAGGCTATCGTAGACCGGACGCGCAAAGCCGGAACTGAGATCGTTGGACTTCTCGGAAATGGCAGCGCATTCTTCAGCCCTGCTGTGAGTGCGATCGAGATGGCGGAAGCATACCTGAAAGACAAAAAACGCATACTTCCTGCAGCCGCACTGCTTGAAGGCGAATATGGCATCGATGGGTATTACATCGGTGTTCCCGCACTGATAGGCAGCGATGGTGTTGAAAAGATTATCGAGATCAAACTGCTGGATGAGGAAAAAAATGCATTGATGAACTCACTCGAGGCAGTGAAAAAAGCCGTGGCCGAAACAAAGCTTTGATACATTGAATCCAAAAGCATAAATAGAACCTCCCATATAGATTGCGCATTATGGGAGGTTTTTTTATTCATCTGCATCGTCTGGCCGTAATGTTAAAATAATAATGAATCGTAAAAGGAGTGCATTTTGATCAAGGAAAAAATCGATCAAGCGATCGAGATACTGAACGAAAAAAAGATCGACCTGTGGCTCATATTTGTGCGTGAAAGCCACTCTCTGCCCGACCCCAGCCTGGAACTCATCCTTGGCTCTCACTGTACATGGCAGTCCGCTCTGTTCATCCCTGCAAAGGGAGAGACAACGGCCATCGTTGGCAATCTCGATGCCGAAGCGATCAAAGACACCCCCTATCAGAATGTCATCGCTTATACTGCATCCATACGCAAACCGCTTTTGGAAACGATGGAAAAAATCAATCCATCAAAGATCGCGATCAACTTTTCGCTCAACGACTATATGTCCGATGGCTTGACGCATGGTATGTACATGCTTTTGCGGAATTATTTCAAGGACACGCCCTATATCGACCGTTTTGTATCTTCAGAATCGATCATATCAGCTGTCAGAGGTAGAAAATCGAGCACAGAAATCGAGCGGATGAAAGAGGCCATCGATGTGACGCTCAACATTTTCGACAAAGTGACCGGCCACGCGAAACCCGGAATGTCTGAAAAAAATGTTGCAGATTTCATCCGTGGAGAGGTCGAAAAGCATAAAATCAGCGTATCCTGGGATCCGTCGACATGTCCTTCCGTATTCACAGGGCCGGATACAGCAGGCGCTCACTACGGCCCCACGGGTCGCCTCATCAAGCCGGGCCATATCATGAACATTGATTTCGGAGTAAAAGTGAAGGAATACTGTTCGGATCTTCAGAGAACCTGGTATTTCCTGAAACCGGGCGAAACCGATGCGCCACCGGAAGTCCACAAGGCATTCAATACGGTTCGCGATGCCATCCAGCTCGCAGCCGACTTCCTGAAACCCGGCGTACAGGGATGGGAAGTGGATGATGTCGCTCGAAAATATATCGTTTCGCAGGGATATGAAGAGTATCCGCATGCTCTGGGGCATCAGATTGGACGGGCCGCGCATGATGGGGCCGGTATATTGTGCCCGATTTGGGAAAGATATGGCGACCTGCCCTACCTGAAAGTTGAAGAGGGACAGGTCTACACCATCGAGCCGCGTGTCACCTGCGACGGTTACGGTGTTGCAACCATCGAGGAAGAGGTGGTGGTTACGGAAAACGGATGCGAATTTATCTCGAATCCTCAAAAAGAGTTATTTCTTATTGGCTAATAACAGGACATCACAATGGAAATATTAGTTGAATGCGTTCCCAATTTCAGTGAAGGAAGAGACCGGAAGATCATCGATGCCATTGCAAAGGAGATTACGGATACTGACAACGTCAAACTGCTCGACGTCGATCCAGGCTCTGACACCAACCGCACAGTGGTCACCTTTATCGGTACTCCGGATGGTGTGGAGACAGCTGCTTTCAAGGCAATAAAAAAGGCGGCAGAGCTCATTGACATGCAACAACACTCAGGCGCGCACGCCCGTATGGGAGCGACGGATGTCTGTCCGTTTGTTCCAGTTTCCGGCATTTCTGTCGATGAGTGCATCGACATGGCCAATCGACTGGGCGAGCGTGTGGCAGAGGAGCTTGAGATTCCTGTTTATCTTTACGAAGAGGCGGCAAAAACACCGGACAGGAAAAATCTTGCCGACGTACGAAGAGGCGAATACGAGGGATTGCCGGAAAAACTGAAAGATCCCATATGGAAACCGGATTTCGGGGAGGCCACATTTAACAGTAAATCAGGCGCAACCGTGATTGGCGTCAGGGAGTTTCTCATTGCCTATAATATCAATCTGAACACACGTGATAGAAAACTGGCAACAGACATCGCGCTGACAATACGTGAAAAAGGACGACTCAAACGCGATGTTAACGGCGTCGTGCTGAGGGATGGAAGCGGGAAAGCGCTTCGTCAGCCGGGTTTGTTGAAAGAGTGCAAGGCAGTCGGCTGGTACATCGATGAATACGAGCAGGCACAAATCTCCATGAATCTCGTGAACTATAAGGTCACACCGCCGCACATTGCCTTTGATACGGTCTGCTCCGAGGCTGAAAAGCGCGGACTGCGCGTCACTGGCAGTGAGCTGGTGGGACTGATACCGCTATCAGCCATACTCGAGGCTGGGAAACATTATTTGCGAAAGCAGGGCAAATCGACCGGCGTATCTGAAGAGGAGTTGATACACACGGCAGCGACATCTCTCGGACTCAAAGACGTCGCTGATTTCGATCCGGCAAAAAAGATCATCGAGTACCAGGTGAGAGAAACAAAGGGCCCGCTTGTGCGAAAAGACATGCGCGAGTTCGCCAATGAGCTCGCATCGGAATCGCCGGCGCCGGGTGGTGGGAGTGTTTCCGCGCTGGCCGGGGCACTCGCCTCCGGTCTGGTCTCGATGGTGGCAAATTTGACGCATGGTAAGAAGGAATATTCAGAGTCATGGCAGGAGATGGAGGATATTGCTTCCAGGGCACAGTCCCTGAAAGACGATTTACTGCGATCGATCGATCAGGATACGGAAGCATTTAACGCGCTGATGTCATGCTTCGGCATGCCGAAGAAGACAGATGAACAAAAGGCCCTGAGAAACGTCGCCATTCAAAAGGCGACACAGAATGCCTGTGAGGTTCCGCTCTCCGTTATGAAAATGGCGATTGAGGTATTGAAACTATCCAAAATTGTGGCAGTAAAAGGAAATGAAAATGCGCTGAGTGACGCGGGAGTTTCCGCCCTGATGGGGCTTGCCGCGATTAAAGGAGCTGGCTACAATGTGAGCATCAATCTGGGTTCAATTGAGGACAGCGATTACGTTCGTGATCAGCGCACCGCTATCAAGGCCCTGAAGGATAAAGCGGAGGATTTGGCTGATTCCATTGAAAAAGAGGTATCGAATAGGCTTGAGGGCTGATTCTTGTTCGATTGCGTAGGCCTGGGAATATGCGCTGTGGATTTCATCTGCCTTCTTTCAGAATATCCCGGTCTTGATGAAAAGATCGATGCGGAAACATTTTCATTGCAGGGTGGCGGACCAGTTCCCACGGCGTTGGTCACGATGGCACATTTTGGTGCGAAAACATCCTATATTGGTGTCGTTGGCGATGATGAAGACGGCAAATTTCTCCTGTATGAATTCAGTCATGCCGGCGTGGATACATCGGCAACGATAATCGATAAAAATGGCATCACGAACCGGGCATTCATCTGGGTGGACAAGAAGAGCGGTAAAAAGTCCATTGTTCTGACTCAAGATCGTTCATCCTCACCGCTGATTGCCGATGAAGTGTCCAGGCGGCATCTGATGTCGACTAAATATATGCATATTGACGGAAGGGAGACACAGGCGGTTTTTCCGGCGGTTGAGTTTGCGAGGGAGAATGGTGTCGAGGTGATTCTGGACGCCGGTTCCCCGAGGGACAGGATGGATGAACTGCTCGGGCTCGTCGATTACCCTGTCGTTTCCGAGGCATTCTGCCGGAATTATTTTGGAAAAGGCTCATATCAGAATTATCTGGGCATCCTGAAGGATCGAGGTGCCAGATACGCCGTCATCACCTGTGGAGAGCGCGGTTCGTATGCGATTGATGACGGAGAGATCTATCACCAGCCCGCTTTCAATGTCAGTGTTATGGACACGACAGGAGCCGGAGATGTGTTTCATGGCGCATTCATCTATGGACTGATACAGGGCTGGCAACTCAAGGAGATTATGCGATTTTCGGCAGCAGCAGCTGCCCTAAAATGTACGAAAATTGGTGGCCGGTCCGGAATACCGGACCTGACAATGGTCAATAAACTGTTATCTCAGAAGGAGAAAAATGAATGAGAATCATCAAGTCTATTTTGTTCGTATTGCTACTGTTACAGGTGAGTGGACTCAACGCACAGGACACATTTAACCAGGGAGATATCGTTTACGTTAAAGAGATAGAGGAAAATCTGCGATTAACACCCAACGGAACAGTGATCACTCAACTTCCTCAAGCCTCGAAGGTCATGGTGCTTGGAGTCGAAGGAAACTGGGTGGCCGTCCAGGTTGCCGGCTGGATCTGGAAACCGTCCCTCGTGTCATCTAAGTTGGATATCAAAGGGCTATACATGAAAGCGCTTCATATTATGGTCGAAACCGAATCAGAAGCGAATGAGATTAAATCTCTCCTGGATAAAGGAAGTGATTTTTCTGCACTCGCCAAGGAGAGATCAAAAGGACCAAACGCGCAAAAAGGCGGGGATCTGGGCGTTGTCAATAAAGGAGATTTGCTACCGGAGCTCGATAATGCGCTGCGCAGCCTGAAAACCGGAGAGATCAGCAAAGTGGTGAAATCGCCGATTGGATATCACATCTTCAAACGCACTGAGTGATCAGAACCCGTTCGAATCCAGTTTTTCTATGGCAATTCGCATTGCATGAACAAGCCTGGCATATGACTTGAAATTGAGCGTTTCTATCGTGTCATTGGGACGGTGATAGTAGGGATTTCTGTAGAATGCGGTATCTGTGATCATCACGGCTTTGTACCCCATTTTCCAGAATGACGAATGATCCGACAGATCAATTCCCGGAACACCGGCGTACGTCACGATCGATTCGACTGGAACGCCTTTATCCTGTTTCATATTTTCTGCCAGGCTTTCAACCATGGCCCGCGACTGGTTATTGCCGACAATGCCAATGAAGTTTCCGACATCCGGATAGATCTCCTCCAGTGCGGGCAGTGGATATTTCTGGCTTTTGCGCTTGTCGGTGAAATACGCGAGCATTTCAAGCGCGATCATGCCGATGATGTTTTCCTTCTTTTTCTTGCATCTCTTCGCATAAACATAGCTGCCCATGTGATTTGTACCAAAATAGGGAGGTTCTTCCTGCGCAACCGCCACGAATCGCAGCGTCCTGTTGCTCGAATACGAATCCAGCAATCTGGCGAACTCGAGCAATGCGGCGACACCGGACGTATTATCATCTGCTCCCGGAGAATTGATCACTGTATCGTAATGCGCACCAATGACAATGATCTCTTCAGGCTTCTGATCTCCCCGCTTTTCCGCGACGATATTGTGAAACGTTATTTTTTCATGTGAAAAGTCCAAATCATCGACAGAAAATGAAAACCGCTGCAATTCATTCAGGATATATTCATATGTTTTCTCGAGATTATAGTAGCTGACATGATTTCTTTCGCCTATCTGATTCGAAATATGATCGACATGGCGATAAAGATTGCGCTGTATCTCGTTGAGCTCTGTATCCTTGAACTTGCCCAGCAGCGATTTTAAAAGATTCAAACGTTTTTCTCCGCTATATTCACCATGATAAAATCAGGCGCCAAATTTCTGCAATCTGTTTGCATTCGCCAGGATGATCGGCATCAGTTGCATACTGGGCATGCGACTGAGACCACCCTGAATACAGGAAATTTCATCAAAACGCGTGACAAGATCCGGACGGCAGATATCAGATCTCAAAAGCACCGGTACCGGATGCCAGCTGTGTCCTGACATCGCTGCTGGCGTGGAGTGATCCGCTGTGACAACCATTACATCTGGATTCAGTCCAGTCAGTGCAGGCAGAATCGCATCCACCTCTTCGATCACTTTCACTTTGGCATCGAAGTCACCGTCCTCACCCCTGGCATCGGTCGCCTTTACGTGCACAAAGAAATAATCATATTCATCATATTTCTCTTTCACTGCCTGAAACTCTGAAGCAGTGTCCGTGGTGACGGGATGCAAATCCATATTCAACAAAAATGCGACGCCTCTGTACATCGGATAATTGGCGATTGCGAGTGATTTGAGTTTATATCTCTCATACATTGAACGATATGGTTTGTGTTTTGCAAAGCCTCGCAGCAACACGGTGTTGGCATTGGGTTCATCCGCGATCGCCTTGTGCGCCTGATCCAGAAACTTTTTCACCAGAGCGACCGTCTTTTCGCTCCCGGGTGTGTTTGCCACGGGTTCGAGCGGTGGCACACCGAGTTTTTGAGGATCGGTGTCGTCGATATCCCCACCGAGATCATCGCCCCGTATCAACAGCGCCGCACGATGCTCTTTCACTGTTTCGAGAATAATTTCGGCATCTGGTTTCAGCGATACATTTCGTCTTATTTTCTCACATACGCGTCGATTGATCTCTGTGGCAATACGGCCTGCTCGTCTGTCTGTGATATTTCCCTGCGCATCCCTGGTCGCAAAATTGATTCGAATGGCCACATCCCTGTCGGTCAATGGCACGTTAATCCCGGCAGCCTCCAGCACACCACGCCCGATATTGGCCTCCACCGGATCATATCCGAAAAGCGCGAAATGCGCCGGGCCGCTGCCCGGCGTAACACCGGGTAGAATCGGATCCATCAGACCGCACACAGATTCCGCTGCCAGGGAATCGAGATTGGGCGTACGGGCAACCTGCAGTTCGGTTCCTTCCTTCCCTTTCACGGGCAATCCGCCCAACCCGTCCAGAACCAGAAAAACGATTTTTGTATTATTTTCAATTGCTAATTCATCTACAAAATGACTCATTTTCACTCCCATGCATTATTTGATTCTTGTAAATTCTATTCGACGATTCGCAGCCCGGTTGACATCCGATGTATTTGGAGCAATCGGATCACGCTCGCCCATGCCTGTTGCTGTTAATCTTTCTCCATCAATACCCCGACTTATCAGATATTCTTTCACCGCGGTTGCCCGATTTTGAGAAATTCTTTCATTGACACCCCAATTACCCTTACTGTCGGTGTACCCCCGAATCTCTATCTCCATATCAGGAAATTTCAGCAGTGCATCAACGAGCTCCTCCAGCCGGCTGTACGAATCTATTGTCAGTTCAGCGACATTTTCTTCGAAACGGACATTCCGAAGCACGACCCTCTCCCCCACTTTATAAGGCGGCACTTCAGGCTTCTGATCCGGGCAGCCATCCTCATCCTGAAAACCATTGAAATCCTCCGGCCAGTTTGGACAGGAATCGACGCTGTCGGGTATCGAATCGTTGTCATTGTCTACATCCGGACACCCATCCTCATCTTCAAATCCATCCAAATCCTCTTTTTCAAAATCACATTTGTCAAACTGATCTGCTATAGTATCGCCGTCATTGTCCACATCAGGAATCCCATCCCCGTCTTCAAAACTATCGAAATCTTCCGGCTCATTTGGAGCGCCATCCAAAATATCAGGTATACCATCCTGATCATTGTCAGGATCCGGCGCTCCATCATCATCGAGATAGCCATCCAGGTCCTCAGCGTGCAATCTGTCAGCATCTTTGTCGTCGGGGATACCATCACCATCCATGTCTTTGATTGTACCGAGGTAATACGACATTGCCAGGCGCAACTCGAGAATCCCGTCATTCCCATCATCGCCAGGCCCCATCGTGTCCTCATTCCCTTTGAGCAGACGATGATATTTAAAAGAGACATCGCTGAACAGACGTTCCCGGATTTTGAATTCGATTCCCGTACCTACAATCAGTGTCGCGTTGGTTTGTGCGCCGTAAACACTTTCCCCTTTTGGCAACACGTTGAACGCCGCGCCTTTCAGCTCTCTGGTATCCCAGTTTGTTAAACCGAATCCAAAACTCAAGAACGGACGGATATTATCATTAGAAGTGGCAAACACAATAAAATCAGCGAAAAAAGGCACCAGATTCGTCCTGAAGCCTTCCGTGCTCGCAAATTGAGACGCTTCAGGATTGCGGGCGTAAACCCAGCCATACCCGAGATTCATATCCATTGCGATTCTCGGAGAATAATTGTATTTCAAACGAATTCCCATCCACTGATCGATCGTGGATCGATCAATATCCCCTCCAACCATCTTCACAAAAGATCCGAATCCACCAATGGCGAATTGTCTGTTTACCTCTTCGGCGGATGATTGATTCAACTGCAAGAGAAGGAACACGACTAAAAAGTAATACCGATGCAAGCCCATGATGTTTCTCCATGTATTACAGTAAAAGTTATAAACTAAAGAATTTATTCCACTTTGTCAAGTCATTTTATCGATTTTTTAGTACGCAAAACACAGGTCATGCCACTATATTGTAAATGAATATCGACAGATGCAACCCCTTCGGTACGGAATATTGAGAGCGATTGAGGAATCTATGAACGGTAAACAATTTTTACCCATGATGCTGATCATGGTCATGCTTTTATTTCACTCGAACAGTTTCGCACAAACCAGCGGTTTGAATAGTCCGGTTTATATCGTTCCTTCCTGGAATATTCACGACGGCGACTTGCTGATTCAAGCCAATTCGAGGATATACTATAAGAATGAGGTGTATGATGAGCCGTCTCAACCGGTAAAAGCCGTCACACTATGGGACGCTCAAGGCGCTGTCAATCTGGCATATGGTTTAGGAACACATCTTGAATTGGGACTCTCCCAAATTCTGTATCAGGATGCACACGCCGGTGAAGGGGGGAAGGGATATAATTTACCCGATGATATCAGCATCCACCTGAAATCGGGTGGCTTTGGTATGAATCCGATTCCCCTTAGTTTTGGATTTCAATTATCGACTCATATACCGCTTGCAAAATATCACAACATTCCTCTTGAACCCTATACGTCCAAGTCAGTGTCATATTCATTAATGACAATCGTGTCTTACGCATACGATGCAAATGCACCTCAGCGGTCATTAGGCGCGCATCTGAATCTGGCATATCTCGACCATAATGATAGCGGAAGTAACCTTGATCAGGCAGATGGGCTTACGACCAAAGAATCATCGGGGGTAAAAGAGCTTGTCTACGGCGGCGCGCTCTGTCTGCCGCTCTCGAAGTTCAATTTTTCGATAGAACTATACGGTAACAAATATCTCAGAAGACCTCCTGAGGCTGCCTACAGCAGGTACAGCTATATCTATATCACACCCGGAATCAGCTATAGCCCGGAATCCTGGTACTCTTTCGTTCTCGGGATTGATTACAGAGTATCCTCAGCCAGGCCAAATATATCAGCACGTACCATCACACGCAACGCACCGGTTTTCCCGACATGGCGCATGAACCTCGGTGTTCGTTTTAACCTGGATTCCCGTTTGCAAAAGTCGCGTTCTATAGAAAATGCTGCCATCAAAAACACCCAAACTGAAGAATTGGATGTATTTGAACAGCTGGAAAAGGAACGGGCAGCCTATCTAAAAGCTCAGGAAGAATTGTCCGATATCAGGGAGGAGAGGCAGCGTATGGATGAAATGCTCGAACGGCTTAAAAAAGTGCTGAATGAAGACGAAGACCCCAAAAAGGAATAGCGACATTATCCGGAACGTTCCTCTTCGATTCTCTTTTTATGTTCTGCAATGAGTTCCGGTGGGCAGCTTTTTAAAAAATATTGTGTCGCCAGTATCAGTACCACGACATCATCAATCTGACCCAGAACGGGAATGAGAAATCCCGGGATGAGGTCTGCTGGTGAAACAACATACAGAACGGCACCAAAAAGGATAAGCTTGAGCCTCATTGGTGTACGTCTATCCCGCACCAGCCTCCATACAAGCCTTATAATCCCTGGCAAATTGACAAGCATATTCAGAAGTTGCCGGGGATTCAATCGGTTCGGCTCGTTCATTCGCCTTCCTTCGAAACGATGGTGTAGGAAATTCCGTGCCGGGTTTGAAACGACTCACCGAATTCCCGGGCAGCATCCTCTGTATCAAAACGTCCGATTCGAACCATGTAGAAGAACCTGTCGTCGCGCTGTTTCGGAATGATCGTGGCATCATGCCCGAGACCTCGCATCTGATCCTTTTGTTTCAGC
This sequence comes from Candidatus Zhuqueibacterota bacterium, assembly GCA_036351795.1. Lineage (GTDB taxonomy): Bacteria > Zhuqueibacterota > Zhuqueibacteria > Thermofontimicrobiales > Thiofontviventaceae > JAZBPW01. The sequence continues at coordinate 68,101 of JAZBPW010000020.1, forward strand.
GCGTTTTCCCTGTCCAGGAATGCTCCGATCTGTATCGCATAGGCTCCATCAGATATCGCATTCTTCACACCGGGGTTATTGGTGCCTCCCGAAGAAACGGATCCTGCCCCCTCGGATGATTGCATCTGCTCGCGCTCCTCCCTCACCAGATCGAGGTAAGGCGACCCGGGAAACTCCCTGACGAAGTCATCAATCTGCTCCTCAGCCTTCCGGTCAAGATTCAGCGCGATCGCGATCCGTATACTCCAATACTCCAGCAGATCCGTTTTTCCTTCATTTTCGATTCCAGACAACAATTTTTCCGCGGCTCTGTATAGACCTTTGGCAAAATAGAACTGTGCGATTCGAAACTTAACATCGTTGAGATATTTACTGGCAGGATATTTATCAATGTAATTCTGATATTTCTCTATGGCAGCGTTTCCGTCCTTCTCGATCATTGCATCGATGTACTCAAGTGCATGATTCTCGGGATACTTCAAACGCAGTGCGTCGATGGTCTCACGAAGTTCAAGAATACTCTTCTCACCGATGAGCTTATGGATCTTCAGATCAAGATCCTGCCCGAAAACCGGCGTGATTGCGATAAACAGAGTAGCGAATATGGTGATAACTCTTTTCATTCCCGATCCGGCCTACATCGTAAAAGAATTCCATTCCTTGCACTGCGGGCAATGCCAATATGGACGGTTTGCCGAGTAGCCACACACTTCACATGTAAACTTCTGTTCCGTTGCCAGCTGCTTGCTGATGGTCTCCAATGCAATTTTCAGGGCTTCTTCTTTTTTATCCAATTTATCATAATATTTAACAAGGTAATACTTCGCTATATCCGATTTGGGGTCATCTTCCAGCACCGACTGACACTCCTCCACAGCTCTTTCGATTTCGCCCTTGCGCGCATATACGTCCGCAAGAGCAAAGCGTATCATCGGTACGCTGGGATTCGTCTTGATTAGCGACTTCAATATCGATTCAATTTCTCCAAAATTACCTGTTTCAAACAAAATCTCCTTGATGCGGTCAAAACTCAGGTAGGAGAACGTCGGGACAATATTGATAAACTTCTTCAATTCAGTCAACGCGTCCTGATAGCGTGATTCGCGCATGTAAGAATCCGTCAGATTCAGATATGCCGGCGCGCAGGAGTTGTCGATTTTCAGTGCCTCCCGGAATTTAAGTCTGGCGTCATGCTCTTTTCCTGATTCCGTCAGTTTGAGGCCCGCTTCAACCTTATAAAGAGAGAGCATCTTGTTTTTGTCGCCGTTCGCGCCCTTATTCAGTCTCTTTGCCAGTTCGAACGCGTTTTCCCACGCTTCGCTCTCTTCATAGAGTTTCACTTGGATCTCTTTTACCCAATCCTGGTCCCGCGTCAATTCCAGAAGTTGGTTACTGACCTCGATGGCCTTGTTCAATTGTCCCGCAGAATGATAGTCCTTCAGAAGGCTTTTCAATATGTCGATCTTTTCAGCGAAAGTCAATTTATCACGGATGATCAGACTGCGGTGAATCTTGATCGCCCTTTCCCATTGCCCCTGATCTCTTAAAATATCTCCGATCTTGATATAGGCATTGATGTTTGCAGTATCTTTTTGAACCACTTCCTTGAGCTTATTCAAGGCATTTTGATATTCCCCGTTCAGGAGATAATTCAAGGCGGCAGGGTAGTCTGCCGATAGTTCTCCCGTCTTGCCGGAACGCAACAGCCTGTATATCACGATAGAAAGTATGATGGCGGCGACAATGACAATGCCGAGGATGATCAGCATGTTTGTATTGAGTTCACTCATCTGAATCACAAATTATCTCCTTCACTTTCGACATTTGATTCGGCCAGATCCTCATCAATTGTGATATTTCTCAGTTTATCCAGCTCTTTTTTCAAATTTGTATTCGCTTTATTCGCTTTCCTGATTTCTGTTTTAAGCTGCAGAATCTTGAAAATAGAACCGAGCAGCCATACAATCATACCCACTGCGAAGGAAAAAAACATGACAACCCAGAGCTGCAGTTCCGGCGTTTGCCAGTTCGCAAATTTAATACGGACCATTTGCGATGAATTCTCAGCGCCGAAGTAGATGACAAAAAGCAATAGTAGTACCCAAAGCACCCATCTAATTATCCACATGATGTGCCTCCAATTGATAAATTCGCCCGAATAGCGTGTGCCCTTCGGAATTTGTTATAATGACCGGAACAATCATTCCCACCTCCATTCCTGGTTGTCGCTGAAAGACAACGATCTTGTTCGTTTCCGTGCGTCCCATATATTGATCATTTTTTTTCTTCTTGCCCAGTCCTTCAATCAACACATGTTTCACTGAGCCAACCTCCCGCTGGTTTCGCTGCAGTGTAATCTCTTTCTGAACCCGGTTTAATTTCTCGAGCCGGCGCAATTTCTCCGCATCATCCACACTGTCCTGCATTGCAGCAGCTGCAGTCCCTTCACGGGGGGAATATTTAAAACTGAAAATACCGTCGAATCGAAGATGCTGGACGAGATCGATCGTCTCTTCGAAATCATCATCCGTTTCCCCAGGGAATCCGACGATGATATCTGTCCAGATACCGGGTTCTCCGAGATACTCCCGGCATTTTTCGATGATCCACGTAAAATGTTCACGCGTGTAACCTCTGTTCATCAACTTCAGAATCCTGTTTGAGCCGGACTGAACCGCCAAATGAATATGATTGCAGATATTGTCCCTCTCCGCCATTGTCTTGATCAGCTTCATGGAGAGATCCTTTGGGTGGGAACTGGCAAAGCGAATCCGCTTCATGCCCATGATATCACTCACTTCACGCATGAGATCCGGAAAATCTGAGCCCTCATGTCGATAGGAATTCACATTTTGCCCAAGCAGCGTGATCTCCGAATAGCCATCATCCACCAGTGATCTCACTTCAGCGACGATGTCTTTCACCGGGCGACTTCTCTCCCTGCCCCGGACATAGGGAACGATGCAATATGAACAGAAGTTATTACAACCGCGCATGATTGCCACCCACGCACTGACACGGCCGAAACGAAACGGATTGATCTCGGAATATGTCTCAGCATCTTCAGCAGGCAAGTGCTTACCGATAACCGATGTGCTGTTCAGGTTTTCGAGGATTTCCGGAATCCTGCGATATGAGTCCGGCCCAATAACAAAATCAATTGAGGGCTTTTCCCGAATCAGAGAGGCGCCAATACGCTCGGCCATGCACCCCAGCACACCGACAACGAGATTTTTATTACGAATTCTGTACGCGTTATAAGAATCGATCTTGTTTTTCACACGCGTTTCAGCATGTTCCCGAACGCTGCAGGTATTGATCAGTATCAGGTCTGAATCTTCGATCCTCTCAGCTGGTGTATAACCGTGGTCATTTAATATACGTGCTACCAGTTCAGAATCATATTTGTTCATCTGGCAGCCGAAAGTCTCTATGTAATACGTGCTCATCATAAGATAATAGAAATATTTTCTCAAAATGTCAACAGAAATCTACCATTGCGTTATCCCCCTCAATGCCGGTCACTTTGACGGGGACAATACGATTCAGATATTGGAGATCTCTTTTTGTTGTGACCCGAATATAATTCTCAGTAAAACCGGACATGTTGTCTGATCCTGCTTTATCTTCAAATACGACGCGATGGTCCCTGCCTATTGCAGCGCTATAGAACGCTCGTTTCTTCTTGCGCCCCGTTTCGATTAGCAATGCACTTCTCTCTTTTTTGACAACCGAAGCAATTGTATCCTCGAATTCTGCGGCTTTCGTCCCTTTTCTCGATGAAAATGAAAATACATGCAAATAAGTCAATGGTAAATTTCTGATCAACGCATGTGTGTTTTCAAATCGATCATCAGTTTCACCAGGAAACCCCACAATCACATCAGTTCCGATACCCGGGTGCTTGAAATGCGTCGCAATATTTTCGATCACCTTCTCAAATTCGCGTCTCGTATAATCTCTGTTCATTCTATTCAAAATGTAATCATCACCACTCTGCAGCGGGATGTGGAAATGGGGACAAATATTGTCATTATCCGCAATAAACGCAATCAAGTCAGCTGTTGCTTCCATGGGTTCCAGAGAGCTCAGCCGGATTCGTCCCAATCCGGGTATAGTCGTTACCTGCTGCATCAATGACAACAGGCTCTGTTCAGGGTCCAGGTCAAAGCCATATCTGCCAATATGAACGCCGGTGAAAACGATCTCCTGAAAACCTCTATCCACCAACCGGAGTACGTTGTCGCGGATATTGGCCGGTGTATCACTGCGACTCCTGCCCCGGACATAGGGCACGATGCAGTAGCTGCAGAAATTATTGCAGCCATCCTGAATTTTCAAAAACGCGCGTGTCCTGGCACGATTATCACCATGTGCAGCCGATCTGTATGTCAGATTATCACTCGTTTTAACGACCCGACCATTCTGTTCATTTTCAAGGATAGCGCACAGATCAAATTTCTCATCACCACCCAGAACAAAACGGACGCCAGGCATCTGGCTGATTTCAGCATATTCTTTCTGGGCATAGCAACCGATGACCGCAATCTGCACATCAGGAGAATTTTTTCGCATTTTCCGTATTGCATTCCGGCACTTCTGCTCAGTTCTCGAAGTGACAGCACAGGTATTGATCACACAAAAATCACAAGATTCCCCAAACGGTACGATTTCATATCCAGCTTCATCACACTCAGAAATCAAGAATGAAGTTTCGGCCTGATTCAGTTTACATCCCAATGTATAAAATGACACTCGCTTCATCTGGTCACGCCTGGCATAAAAAAAGTTGGACAAGAATTCGCCCAACTTTTAAAATTAAAATGAGTCATTGCTGCCGCATCAGTCAATCGTAGATGCGGCAGCTGACGACAATTTATTATTCATCTTTATCTTCAGAAGATTTACCGGCGTCTTCATCCTTCGCAGCATCCTTTTTGGAAGCCTTCTTTTTCTTTGTCTCTTTGGCATCATCTGCACTTTCCGGCTGCTCTTCTTTTTTCTTTTTCGAAGTGCTCTTTTTCTTCTTCTCCGGTTCGGGCTCAGATTCCGTTTTAGCCTTTTCTGAGGATGCATCGTCGGCCTTTTTCTCTTCAGCCTCTGATTTCTCAGCTTCCGCGGGCTTTTCTTTCTCAACCGTTTCGGCTGTGTCTGTGTTTATTTCCTCATCAGCGCCGCTATCCGCCGTCTCGCTGTTCTCTTCTTCTTTGGCTTCAACGTCTTCGGCTTCGGCTTTTTTCTCTGAGTCGGCCTTTTCCTCAGGCTTCTTGGCGTCCGAATCGCTCGCTTTTTCTTCAACCTCGCCTTCGAAAATCGGTGTATCTATCTCACCATTTTCGACGCGTTGTCTGACAAGCTGCTGGGCATGCTCAATGCGTTCCGAGCAGACGATCTTCTTGCCCACCTTATCAAACTCAATGATACAGAGTTCCAGCTCATCCCCGACCTTATAGCCATCCGAGGGTTTGCCAAGATTGGGCTTCGCCAGGTGTGAGAAGGGAATGAAACCATCGACCTCGTCATTGAGTTCGGCAATCACACCCTTTTCGATAAGGCGAACCACTTTTCCGGTTACAATGGAATTGACCTGATATTTACCCTCGAAACTGTCCCACGGACTATCCTGCACCTGCTTATATCCAAGTGAGATTCTGCGGTTCTCCCTGTCCACGTTCAATACAAGAACCTCGATGGTATCTCCTTTCTTCACGACCTCTGCAGGGTGCCTGACCTTCTTGGTCCACGAGAGATCCGAGATATGGATGAGTCCATCGATACCCTCTTCCAGCTCAACAAAGGCGCCGAAATTTGTCAGGTTGCGAACCTTGCCCTTGTGCATCGAGTCCACGGGATATTTTTCTTCTAGCTGATCCCATGGATCCGGTTCGAGCTGCTTCAGTCCGAGTGATATCTTCTTGTTCTCGACATCGACACTCAGGATCTTGGCCTCTACCGTCTCACCGACAGCCAGAATTTTCGACGGATGTTTGATATGCTGCGTCCACGACATCTCCGAAATATGGATCAGGCCTTCAACACCTTTCTCCAGTTCGACGAAAGCACCGTAATCCGATATATTGACGACTTTTCCTTTAACGACTTCACCCTCGGGATATTTCTCTTCAATATTCTCCCATGGATGCGGTTGAAGTTGTTTCAGGCCAAGAGATATTCTGTCCTTGGTCTCGTTGAAGTCGAGCACTTTTACACTGATCTTTTCATCGAGCGCCACAATTTCCGATGGATGATTTACACGGCCCCAGGAGAGGTCGTTGATATGGAGAAGTCCGTCAGCGCCACCAAGATCAATGAACACACCGAAATCGGTGATATTTTTGACATTCCCCTCGAGCACCTGATCTTTATGCAGCTCTTCGAGTAACTTTTTGCGCTTGTCGACAAGCTTCTCTTCCAGCAGGACCCGGTGGGACACGACGATATTTTTTCTTATATTATTGACTTTGACGATCTTCAGGCTGATCGTTCTACCGATATATGCGTCGAAATCGCGTATCGGCTTCACATCGATCTGCGAGCCGGGCAGGAATGCGTCGATACCCTGAATATCCACAACAATTCCACCCTTTATTCTGCGGACGCATCTGCCTTCAATTACTTCACCGGTCTCATATTTATTCATCACCTCTTCCCAGGTTCGCATGAAATCGGCCTTTTTCTTCGACAGAACGAGCTGGCCTTCCTTGTCTTCGATGTTATCCAGGTAGACTTCGATATCATCGCCCACGTTCATCTCTTCTGTATTCGAGAATTCTTCGATTGGAATCGTTCCCTCTGATTTGAAACCTATATCGATGGCGACTTCCTTTTCACTAATCGCAAGTATCTTTCCAACAATCACTTCGCCTTCGACAAAGTCGGTGATGGTATCCTGATACAGCTTAACCATCTCATCATATTCCTGATCGGTGTATTCCTTTTCCTCTTCCAGATCATCAAGTTTCAATGTCTCTTCTTGCACGACATCGTCGACAACCTTTACCTCCTGCTCACCTCCTTGATCCGCATTTTCGGTCATGCTGTTCAACCCCTCATCTTCGTTGGCCGGGGTCATCTCTTTTTCCTGTTCAGACATTAAAATACCTCCGTTAACTAAATTTCATTTGACAGCGATTCGCGACAATGACTTCAATTCATCTGCTTCTGCATCAGTCAAATGGCGCCATTTCCCGGCCGGCAGACCATTGATGGTCAAATTACCAAAACGGGTTCTCACCAGACGCCTGACCCGGTATCCAAGAGTCTCCAACATACGTCTGACCTGCCTCTTCTTTCCTTCGTGAATAGTGACAGTGAGTGATTTTCTGTTGCGCGCCGAAGTCAGGACTTTACACGGAGCGGTCATGCCGCTTTCCAGCATCACACCACGCTCCAGTTTCGTCCTGTCGCTGTCGCTCAATTCTTTATCAATTGTGACTTGATAAATTTTGTCGATTTCAAATTTGGGATGCGTGAGCCGATAACAGGTGTCCCCGTCATTGGTCAACAGCAGCAATCCCTCAGTATTCTTGTCCAGCCTTCCGACTGAAAACAATCTTTCATCATCAGGGACCAGATCGAAAACCGTCTTCCGTCCCAGTTCATCCCTGACGCTTGTAACATATCCAGCAGGTTTGTTCAACAGGAGATATATATTCTGTCGTACTCTTGTTACCGGGCGATTGTTGACTCTTACATCGTCATTACTTTCATCAATAGATGTGCCTAATTCAGCGATAGTAGTGCCGTTTACTGTAACAAGACCTGACTGGATGAGGTGATCACATTTTCGTCGTGAACCCAAACCACACTGCGCCAAGAATTTATTCAGCCTCATCATCTGAGTGATCTTCTTCTTCCATGTCGACCAGTTCTTCAACGATTCTGGCCTTCTCGTCATCACTGCTGAAATGAAGCTCTTCCTGTGCATTCCCCAGGAGTTCTTCCATTTCTCGCGGTTTAGGTAAATCAGAAATGTCGTTAATGCCAAAATATATGAGAAATTCCGGTGTCGTCGTATAAATCAACGCCTTGCCGGCCTTTTCAGATCTGCCGGAAATGGTGATCATGTTTCTTTCAAGAAGCGTTCTCACCACTCCATCGGAGTTCACGCCCCGGATTTGATCAATTTCCGGCCGACTGATCGGCTGTTTAAATGCGATGATCGACAACACCTCAAGTGCTGCAGTCGATAAGCGCTGCTTGATTTTACCCTTGATTAACTTTCGGATATACTTGGCATATTCCGGTTCAGTTACGAGTTGGTAACCACCTCCTATCGTGCGAATTCTGAACGTGCGTCCGGAACTCTCGTACTCTGCGTTAAGCTCATCTATGGCTTTAACGATGTCTTTTGATTTTATATCTTCTACAATCTTTAGTATTCGATTATCAGACAGTGGTGCGTCATACGCGAAGATCAGCGCTTCCACAATCTGCTTGATGTGTTTGTAATCTATCAATTCTTCCTGATCCAAATTTCGCCGAATGGCACCGCCTGGTTCACTTCGATCTCCTTACGCTTGATCAATTCCAGCAGGGCGACAAAAGTCACGATCATCACAAGCTTGTTCCCAATGTGCCCGATGAGATCCACGAACGAGACCTGCTCATTCTCTGTCAAATATTTCTGTATGTATTCGATCTGTTCATCCGTGCTGATCTCCAGCGTCTTAACCTCATGGAACACCTCCTTGGGTATCCGCTCCACTACGGATTTGAACGCCTGGATCAGTGTGAAAAGCGTCACCTCTCCGGTGAATGTGACCTCCTCTTTCTCATCATCACCGCCATCCAGATCATAATAACTTCTCGAGAAGTGATCCCGCTGCGCGTCCTCAAAATCGTGCAGCTTGTGCGCCACCTCCTTGAATCGCTTGTACTCAAGAAGCTTGGTAACCAGCTCCATGCGCGGATCGACATACTCCTCATCCTCTTCATCAAGCTGAGGTTTCGGCAGAAGCATCTGGACTTTAATACGAATCAACGTCGCGGCCATGATGATAAAATCACCGGCACCTTCCAGATCAAATATTTTTATTATCTCAAGATATTCCAGATACTGCTGTGTGATCTCTGCGATCGGAATATCATATATATCAACTTCGTTCTTTCTTATTAGAAAAAGTAATAGATCTAACGGACCCTCGAAATTCTCTAATTTGACTCGATAGGGCATCCATCAACCTATGTGCATTGCGTCATACACTTCTTTCATCGTCTGCTCCGCCACCTCACCGGCGATCTTGTCGCCATTCGCGATAATCTCCTCGACTTCATCAACATGCGTCTCATAATACTCTCTTTTATCACGGAATTTGGCGAAGTACTCAGAAATCTTCCTGGCGAGATTTTTCTTGCAATCCACGCAACCCAACACGCCTGACTTACAGTCGCGACTCACGTCAGGAACCTCCTCCGGATTAAATTTGCGATGATAGGTGTAGACATTGCATACCTCAGGCCGTCCCGGATCGCCTTTGCGGATCTTCTCCGGATCCGTTATTGCCCGCATCACCTTCTTGCCGATATCTTCGGGAGAATCGGACAGCAAAATGGTATTCCCAAGCGATTTGCTCATCTTGTTACCATCCAGTCCGGGTAGCCGGCTGAATTCCGTAACCTGCCCCCTGGGTACGATAAACACATCGTCATAGGTGCTATTGAATTTACGCGCCACTTCACGCGTCAATTCGACATGGGGCAGCTGATCTTCCCCGACCGGCACCAGATGCGCTTTGTAAAGAATGATATCCGCCGCCTGCAGCACAGGATATCCCAGATGACCGAAAACCATGTTCGTATCCACACCAAGCGCCTTGGCCTGCTCCTTGACAGTTGGATTTCTTTCCAGTCGCGGAACGGTGACCAGCATGGAGAGGATTAAAAAAAGCTCCGCATGCTGTTTGATATGCGACTGAACAAATATCGGGCTCTCCACGGGATCAATACCGGCGGCCAGCCAGTCCATGACCATATCCAGAGTATCCTGCTTTAAATGCGATGTATCCAGATTTGTCGTCAGCAGATGCCAATCCGCAACAAGATGGAAATTTTCATATTCTCCCTGCAGTTTCACCCAGTTTTCCAGAGCACCCACATAATTTCCGAGATGAAGTTTTCCCGTAGGTCGCATACCGCTCAGAATTCTTTTCTTCATCAATCAACGTTCCTCAATTCATGAACAGATAGGGTTTCCATCTGTTGTCCAGTTTTCCGATAAAGTATCGTATGAAAAAAATATGACTCGGTTTCTGCGGTCGTCGCGCCAAAGTCATATTCGCCTCTTCAGGCGTACGATTCCCCTTTTTGTTATTGCATCTGGTACAGGCGCACACAAGATTTTCCCACGTATCCTTCCCGCCGCGTCCCTTGGGAATCACATGATCCACTGTGATCGGACCATGCGTCGTCCCGCAGTATTGACAGCGATGGCCGTCTCGCTTCACAATATTTTTGCGCGACAGTACGATCCGCTTTCTGGGTACGCTGATGTAACGCGTCAACCTGACGATACTCGGCATCGGCAAAGCAACCGTCACTGAGCGAACCAGCAATGAATCATGCTTTTCAACAAGTTCGGCCTTGCCGAGATAGATCAGAATGATTGCCTTCTTTGCATCGGTAATCGTCATTGGCTCATAATTTTGATTGAGAACCAATACTTGTGTCTTTAAAGTTGACATTGTCAGTTACATCTATTTTCCCTGTCGCGTTGAATAATCACCCGTAAATAAAACGTCCCAGAATTTACAACATAATTTTGTAATAGTCAAGATATTTTTCTTTGGGTGACTAAATGTAATTTATTATAGATTAAATATCTTATGACATGTTTAAATTTGAGATTAATGACGTCATTTCGCAATGATATTGACGAACGAATCGAGGTTGAGTGTTTTCAGCAGTTTTTTTGAAAGGCTTTTGATCCGGGAATCTCTGCCGAGGGAATAAGGCGTCCGCTGAATCTCCGTGGATTCAAATCCGGATTTCCTGACAAGCATGGACAGCGTGCGTCCTGAAAAAAAATAGCGGTGATGGCGCGGATGATTCCCCCCAACCCATTTGCCGGGCTTGCTTGAGAGCAGAAACTTGAGACTTCGCACATTCGGTACTTCGATAAAGAATACTCCATTTTCGGTAAGACGGGATCTGACGTTCCGAAGCACCTGCCCCGGATCCATGAAATGTTCGAGCACATGCCACATCGTAATGATATCATACCTGTCATCCAGCTCCAGTCCTCGTTCCACGTTCCGGACATGCACCTTGATATCGTATTCGCGCTCGCAAAAACCGGCAGCCAGAGATGATATTTCCACGCCTGCCACATCGAAGCCGGTGCACTTCGCATGCTGTAAGAAATATCCGCGGCCACTCCCGATATCGAGCAATTTGCCACCGGATTTATATCCCCTGATCATCGCAATACGCTGCTCATTGATTTCCCAGAGGTCTTTAACTGCTTGTTGGGGTGAATCCGGAGAGTAATCGTACCGGCCGGATGATTCATAATATGTGTGGTATGTGTCGCTGTCGCCTGTCACAGGCAGGGGATTCTGGAGATAGTTCAGCCCACATCCCCTGCATTTGACAATGATGAACCCATCGACCCTGAATTTAATACTGCTATCCGTACTGCCGCAAAGAATGCAACGATCGACATTGTTCAAAACTTTTCCGCTTCATCGATAAGCATCACAGGGATATCATCTTTGATATGATACTTCAGGCGGCATGTGTGACAAATCAATTCCTGCTCTTTTTCCTTGTATTCGAGCTCTCCCTTGCATTTCGGGCAGGCAAGAATGTCCAATAATTTTTCACTAAGCATTTTTAAACCTCATTTTACTCGTTCCAGCATCCCATTTTACCGAATTTTTCAATTCTCCGGCGAATCAGTTCTTCTTTAGGTAGAGCGTGCAATTTATTCAGTTCTGAAAGTATCTTTGCCTTCAGTGCGGCGGCTGCTGCATCATAGTCTCTATGCGCTCCGCCATCGGGTTCCTTGATGATGCCGTCGGCAACCTTCATGTCGACCAGATCATCGGACGTGACCTTCATTGCCTCCGCCGCCTGCTCCGCCCTGGCGCTGTCACGCCACAGAATCGCTGCGCAGCCCTCCGGGGAAATCACGGAATACCACGTATTCTGCATCATGAAGATCCTGTCGCCGACGCCAATGCCCAATGCGCCACCGCTCGCCCCCTCTCCGATAACGATGATCAGAATCGGAACCGGTAAATGCGACATTTCAAACAGGTTTTTCGCGATCGCCTCCGCCTGTCCCCGCTCTTCGGCGCCAATGCCAGGATAGGCTCCCGGGGTATCGATCAAACAGATGATGGGCCTGTTGAACTTGGCCGCGAGTCTCATCACCCGTAACGCCTTGCGATACCCTTCAGGGTGCGGCATTCCAAAATTGCGATACAGCTTCTGTTTCGTCGTGCGTCCCTTCTGATGCCCCACGATAGCGACAGGCATTGAATCGATTTTTGACAATCCGCAGACAATGGCTGGATCATCTCCATAAGCCCGGTCTCCGTGCAGCTCGATAAAATAATCCGTGATCCGTTCCAGGTAATCGAGCGTATAGGGCCGCTGCGGATGACGCGCCAATTGCACTTTTTGCCATCGCGTCAGCTTGGAAAATATATCTTTCCTCAGTTTTATCGCCTTGTCCTCAAGGCGCTTTATATCATCATTGAGCTTCATCTCCCCGTTCAGGGAAAGATCCTTCATCTCCTTGATCTTCTTTTCCAACTCAACGATCGGTTTTTCAAAATCGAGTGTTATCTTTTCCATAATTTAAATCTTGAATATTGATTTCAGAATGATCTCCATGTCCAGGACTGGAGAATAATTTTTTAGATAGAACAGATCGTAGCGCTGCTTGTCCTCCGCATTGATTGCCGAATCCCTGTTCAGTTGGACCAGACCGACAAGTCCGGGTTTCAGCGCGATCCTCTTCGCATTTTTCTTCTTTTCTGAATACTCAACCATTTCCGATCCGACGATGCTGAGATCGCCGCTCAATACATACTTGAAATAGGGTAGATACCGGATCCACTCCGGCATGGACACTTTCCTGGGATCGAATACGTCGACCTCAACGAATGTATCCTCATATGTCAATATTTTTTTCTTCTTCATCCCGATTTTCTTCACCGATTTCAGATAAAATAACACCGGCAGTGCTAGGAAAAGCACAGCCAGGGAGATGAAGATATCGGTCAACCGCTTTGAGAATGTGCTCATCGGCTTGTCGAGCCTGTAATCGATATCAATCAAGGGCAGCGCTCCAATTCTGTCAATGGTCGCCTTGCCGATGATGACCTCCATGCTGCTCGGGATAAGTTTGAAATTCACACCCCGGCGCCTGATCTTCGCCATGATCTCGAGTATTTTATCATATGAGAGATCTTCGGTGGAAAATATCACCTCCTGTATCTTTTCCTGCTGGATGATACCATCCAGGCTCTCCAGCGAACCGAGCCGTCGAATCGCAGAGGATGTTGTATTGTAACGATTGTCACCGTTCAGCGTCACCAGGCCTGTGACCTGATATCCACCATCAACGCGACTGCGTAATTTCTGGATGATCTTTTCTCCACCCTCCTCAGAACCCACCACCAGCGTCCTCCGGCCGAGTATCGCCTTGCCATAGGCGCTTCTGGTGCGTATCAATCCGAGCCTCGGTAAAAACTTGAACACAAAACGCCAGCCGCCGATAAAAAGGATATTCAATGTTCCCGAAATCAGCACCACTGCACGGGAAAACGCGTATTGATTGAAGAAAAATGTGATCGATGCATTCAAAATGAACCCGACGATCACACCGTTCATGGCCCGTATCGATGAATATTTTTTTCGGCCATATCCCCCCATGATCGCGATACACGCCAGCCATATAAGCGAATATATCATCGTGACCACAAGATATGATCTCAGATGCACCAGACTTCCGAACCTGATGAACAGCGCGATGATCAGCGACACGTTCAACAGCAGCAAGTCGAATATCGCAGGCGTCATTGCCCTGATGAATTTCCCCAGAAATGTGATACCCGCGCGCATCACAATGCCCGAGACCAGAAACCACTGCGGTACGTAAAAATAACGGCTGTGATAATGTTTTTCTACGAACAGTTTCATCGCCCGGTAGAACATGATCGTCAGATCGATCTTCGACTGCTTCGAGCTCTCTCCTTTGAAATGAATGATCTTGGTTTCCGGAAGATAATAGATCTTCCATCCTGCCTCTTTGATGCGGAAACACCAGTCCAGATCTTCACCATACATGAAGAAAGACTCATCCAGCATGCCGACCTGTTTGACCACCTTGTTCCGTACAACCATGAATGAGCCTGAAATGGCCTCAACTTCATACGTCTCATCCGGATCCAGATATGTCAGGTTGTAGCGTCCGAACAGCCGGCTTCTGGGAAACAACCGGCTCAATCCGATGATGCGCGTGAATCCAACCCAGAGCGTGGGGAAACTTCTCCTGCACGCCAGCTGAAGACTGCCATCCGGATTGAGGATCTTGCAGCCAACCATTCCGCACTCTTTATTCTCATCCAGAAATCGTTTTACTGTGGTGAACGTATCCTCCTGGACCACAGTATCCGGATTCAGCAAAACCACATATTTACCTTTGGCCAATTTCAGCGCCTGATTGTTCGCCGCCGCAAATCCCTTGTTGGTGGCGTTTGCGATCAACGTCACGTCAGGAAATTTATCACGGATCAGCTCGACGCTGCCGTCCGTTGAGGCATTGTCGACGACAAATATCTCATGGCGTAATCCCCGGGCCGCCTTAATGACGGAAAGCAGGGATTGTTCCAGTAATTCTTTGACGTTGTAGTTGACGATAATGATCGAGATATCTGTCATTGGCCGCTTTACTGATCGTGAGAGTATCGATAATATTACAAAAATTTAGCCTAAGAGTCAAGCGATTTATTTATGGTATTTTTCTCCTTTAATTATTGTAAAAGCTCGATATAACTGTTCCAGGAGTATCATTCTGACCATTTCATGCGTGAATGTCATCGAGGAGAGGCTGATTCGGTCATCGGAGAACTTCAGGCAGTCTTTATCAAGTCCAAGAGCGCCACCGATGACGAACACCACTGACTTTCTGCCCGAGTTCATCATCTTAGACAAATAGGAGGCGAATTTAACAGATGACATCTGAGACGCCTCTGAATGTAGGGAGATCACGAATTCTCCTCGAGTGATATTATCGGCGATCCGCTTCCATTCCGCTGCTCGGACCGGATCCTCTTTCGTGTGTCCGGTTATCTTTTCAGCTTTGACATCCACCCTTTCCACATTGGCATAGTGCTTCAGTCGTTTGAGATATTCATCCTCGGCCTGCGCGATGAATTTTTCCCTCGTCTTTCCCACAGCAATGATCCTGATCTTCATACTGATCAAAATAGCTGTTCAGGCGTTAAAAATCAAGGTATTTATCATTGATGAAAATTTGACTTGCAATTATTATGCAAAAGCAATATGTTTTAAACTGTTCTCGAAATACGATAATGAATTCAGGAATCAGAATATGAAAGCGAAAATCCTTCCTCTGCTGATCACGTTGATGTTGATTTCAAATACCTACGCACAGGAGGGCGTCAGTTATACGCCCCCGACCCCGATCCCGGGAGATACCCTGATCATCACTTTCGATGTCGGAGAAAACTGGGAGCACAGTGGTTCCGTTCCCGGTTCCATGGTGATGCACTGGGGGATCAACGGAAAGAGTACACAGGCCGGGCAAACGCCATGGCAGTGGCCTTCATCCGACACCTGGCCCGCCGGCACTATTTCAGGAGTCGACAACAGCGGGAATAAATATCTGCGTTCTCCAATGACCAGAGTCGGAGACAGCTATCAGTTGACCATCGCGACCAATGACGAATTCAGTGTGTTGAATTTCGTATTCAACAGCGGTACACCATCCGCGTTCGGTTCGAACTGGTATCACGACCGGACACCACAGGGTGGATCTGCGGACTGGGCGATCAGTTTTACTATCGGATGGCGACCCTTTTCACCAGATCCAAATGAACAGGTCAGAATCACGGTCAGAGACTGTGAAGCAGGAGCCTCTGTGTACTGGACCGTCAACTCACTCGGTCAATTGCATTCGCCGCTCGAACGATACTGGCCCGAAAACACAGAATTGTACGGAGACCTTGGCGTAAAGACTGAGATGACCGGACCGGATCAATTCGGTGAATGCCATACTCTCATTGGGCCTTTCACGTCGGGACGGCAGGTCGTCGAGTCGGTCAATTTCTCCATTATATGGAACGACGGAACCGCGGACAGCATTACCTACTCCATTGTTTCGGACTTTACGCCCAAAGAGGAGGATGCGGAGATCACATTTGTCGAACCAATCAGAGGCGCGACACTGACACCGCCCATCGACATACACGCGATCTCACCGCTTGCGGAGAATATCGAGCTTTGGGCCGGACCGGATTCACTCGGAGCCTGGCGTGCCACCGACGCCCGGACACAATGGGATCCTTCCCCAGACATTTTTGGAACGCAATACATCGTCGCACGCACCAATAACGAATCCGATCGTGTTACTTTCAAGCGACTGCCGGTCTTCGTTAAACCGGAGATCGTCAAAGCGCCCGCTCCTCCGGGAATCACCGAGGGCGCCATGCAAAACGGGAATGAGGTCACATTCTCGGTATATGCGCCCGGCAGAAGTGTTGTGGCGCTCAAAGGCGATTTCAACGTGGAATACCCGGCCGGCGAGTTGATGAAACTTTCGGGGGACACGCTCTGGTGGCTCACCAAAACGCTGCCGGACGGCGACTATCTCTATCAGTATAACTTCGAGGGGAAAAAATACATCGCCGACCCCTGGTCAAAGGATGTGCTGTGGGTGAACCCCGGTACCGGTGAGGAGGCATGGGACTACCGTTTCGCGCATACCGAGTTACACGTGGATGCGGACCCATTCATCTGGACCGACGATTCGTACCAGCGTCCGGCACTCAAAGACCTCATCATCTATGAAATGCATCTCGGCGACTTTTCGGGCGATCCAAAGAATCCCGGAACCTACCAGTATCTCACGGAAAAGGTTGAAAGCGGCTATTTCAACGATCTCGGCATTACGGCCATCGAGCTGATGCCGCTGAATGAGTTCGAGGGTTCGGTGAGCTGGGGGTATAATCCCTCATTCCACATCGCTCCGGAGAGTTCATACGGCACTGCCGATGATCTTAAAAGACTCGTGGACACCTGCCACGCGCACGGCATCGCGGTGATCCTGGACGTCGTTTTCAATCATGCCTGGGGATCATCGTCTCTCTGGCAGATGAACGACCTTGAAGGACTACACGATACAAGGAATGACCACTATTTCTATGGCTCCTCTATCTGGGGACATAAACTCGAGCACTGGCGCAATCTCGGCGGTAAAAAGTATCGGACATGGAAATATATTTCCGAAACATTGAGAACATTCATCGAGGACTATCATTTTGACGGGTTCCGGTACGATGTCTCACATGGCGTTGGCTGGGATCATGTTAACCGGCAGGGCATGGCTTATTACGTCTGGTACGTGCATCAACTGGATTCTACGGCATATAATATCTGCGAGGATTTCCCTGGTGGAGCCACATGGACAAACATCAATCCGAGTGCTGACGCCGATGCCGGCTGGCACGCCGATTTTCACTGGCGCATGAAAGACGCACTGGTCCTGGATCAACGGATCATGACCGATATCGCCCGCGTCATCTCATTCGACGGCTACAAGGAATTTACCGGACCGGTCAATTATACCGTGAGCCATGACGAACGCCGTGTGGTTTACGAATTGCGATTGAACGGCTTGACGTTCGCCAGGACACGTGCCAAACTCGGGGCGACAATATGCCTCACAAGCCTCGGGATTCCGATGCTGTTTCACGGTCAGGAGCTGGCGCAGAATTCCTCCAACCGCAATTCTGGTGGAAATCCGATCCCCGAACCATTGCAATGGGAAAACCTCGATGAGAGCTGGGGAAAGGACATGTACGATCACTACCGTAGACTGATCTGGCTCAGGAAAAACAGGGAAGTGCTCAGAAGTCCCAATCTGGAGGTCAAAGCGCAGAGCAATGGTCAAAATTACCTCGTCTACTGGCGAAGCGATGGTGACGAGAAAGTCGTTGTCGCGGCCAATTTCAATACAGGCGTTAAAACCACTGACATTCCTGTGCCGAATCCCGGGACATGGTACGAATTCATCACGGACGATTCCCTTCATACTTTTTCCACATCTCTGGACGATTATCAAATTCCCGGCTCATCGGCGAGAATTTTCTGCAATGTCCGGGATTGGGATTCATTGGCGACCTCTGTGCGCAGCGGTGATAATAAAGCATTACCACTTGAATTTCAGCTGATGCAGAACTATCCGAACCCGTTCAATCCGGACACAAAGATCAGATTCTCCACCCCGGCAGCGGGACAGGTATCGCTTGTCGTGTACAACGCGCTCGGACAAAGAGTGAAGACACTGTTCGACCGCGAATTGAGCGCGGGACATCACGAAGTGAACTGGGATGCGAGGGACGAAAACGGACAGTGCGTCTCTTCAGGCGTATATCTGATCCGCCTTTCGGACGGTGGACGCCAGGTGACCAGAAAGATGATGTTTTTGAAATAGCTGATTAGCGTATTAGCGGTTTAGCAGTTTAGGGGCTTATGTGTTTGGGGTTTAGGATTTTAAACTTTTTTTGCCCACCACATTGTAGTGAATGTCATTCTGAGACAGCGCTGGCGAAGAATATCTTCATATTATTAGACATCGCATGTCAAACTGCTGAAGGCACGAAATTCGCAGATATTTTCGGACAGGATCAACCGAAAAACGTGGAAGATCTTCAAAAAAATTACCTCTTTGCGAACCATAGTAAATCAGAAATATTTTTTCCCGCAATTTACTACGTATGTCTGTATATAAATATAAAGAGTATTTATTTAACTGGATACGTGATTACGTCGATTTCCAGTCCTATGAATAACACTAAAAAAAGAGCATACTATGAAAAGAATGCGGTAACCATGCTCATGTTAATGATCGCGCCCGTGCCGCTCGACCATTCGCTGTGCATGGCTCAGACGACCATTACTGTAAAAAGAGAGATTTAAATTATGAGAAAATATTCGATTCTTTTGCTCGGTTTTATGCTACTCCCTCTAAGCTTGGCATATAGCCAACTATCTATAACAGCTCATATAGATGATGCCAGCGAGTTGGAAGCGAATGATTTTGTTACTGCTTATTTAACATTCGACGGCGGGCTTTTATCAGGCACAGTAACAGTGAGATGGCATACCAAGGATGGTTCTGCCAGCAGTGATGGTGACTCGGACTGCGATAATGACTATTTACTTGTCAAAACAACTCAGGCCTTTAGCAGTCCTCGAAATAATGCACCGCTTTCTGTGAGTCTGGTCCACGATGATCTCTTTGAATTGGATGAAACATTCACCATCGTCATCGACACTATCGTGTGGACTGATGGAGATATTGAACTAACGGATGATAGAGGTACCTGCACCATCGAAAACGATGATTCGGCGCCGACATTTTATATCAACAACACCTCCATTCCGGAAAATTTTCACTGGCCGACATGGCGGATGAACCATATTGCCGGACTTAACGCAGTTGCTTGTGTGGACGCCTACTATGAATATTCTACTTCTGACGGCAGCGCGGTTCATGAAGGCAAATGTGCCGATTACATAGAAAAACTGAATTACGTTCAGAAGATTCCTGCAGGCGAGACCATCAGTCATGTTACCTATATAGTAAATAATGATGCCATTTACGAGCCGGATGAGACGGTGAATGTGACCGTTCACAGGGCCTGGTGGGATGATGGTAATGATACACCTATATTCATGACCAACAATACAGCTGTCGGTACAATTCAAAATGACGACGCACCGCCGACTATCACCATAGTGGATACGAGTTCGTACGAAGATTCCCCCAATGAGCTCAATTTCTTAGTGTACTTGTCCCATGCCACTGCATGGGATGTGTACTTCACATGGCACACAATGAATGGCACAGCCATAGGCAGCGACGATTACGTTAGTGTCAGCAGCAGTACCGTAATGATAAAAGGTGATAAATGCCACAGATTGGTTTACCTCGTAGTCGAGATGACCAACGATGTCTGCCTAGAACAGGATGAGACGATCTACGTCAAGCTAAGCAAAGCCTGGGTGGATAACGGTCAGCAGACGCCGCTGACGATCTCCGATGACACTGGCGAGGGTACCCTTCTCAACGACGACGCGGCTCCAGTAGCGGACTTTACGGCGAATAAAACTGTTATCCATCACAACGGTTCGCTGGCTGTGCGTTTCATAAATCTGTCAACTAATGCCGAAGACTATCTTTGGGATTTTGGGGACGGCACATTCAGCACAGAAAAGAATCCCTTTCACAGGTTCTATAATCCACCACACAAATGGTACGATATCAAGCTAACGGCCATTTGTGAAGGTCTCCAAGATGTGGAACTGAAGAAACGCTACATAACGGTACACGAGAATCCGAAAGTCGCTTTCAATGCAGCTCCCATCGCGGGGCCACCAGGAATGGAGGTTCATTTTACCAACAACAGCGGCGGCAGCGCTAGTCACTGGTGGTGGGATTTCGGAAACGGACAAGCCGAAGTACTTCGCCATGGTAGTATGGATATGGTTCATCCTGCCTCAAACTATATGGAAAAAGGCGTTTATTCGGCTGGGCTGTATGGATACGGTAATGGCGGAAACGATATGTTCGTGGTTCCCAACTTCATCTGTGTGGATTCATTCTTCGTGGACCTGGTCATGGAAAGCGGCAGCGACACCTATCCTGGCAATGACTGGGATAACGCAATCGATCACGACGTGATAAGCTTAAACGCGACC